>CAYJJJ010000109.1:0-2215 GCA_964370465.1 uncultured Oscillospiraceae bacterium | reverse complement strand
TATAAATACATAAAGATGACAGCGGATTTTATTTTTACAGTTGTAGGGGTTTTGCTCGGTGCTGATATTGGAGTTGGAACAGTTGCGTGTGTCGCTTTAATGGGGCCATTAATAGTTTTTTTTGCAAAGCTATATAACAAAACAATACTAAAAGCGCTTGGAATTCAAGATGAGAGAAACGAGTTTAAACTTCCAAATAAAAAGGAGAAAATATGAAAAAGATAATAGCGGTTGTACTTTTGGTAGTAGTGTTGCTTACTGTATCTGGGTGTAGCAGTGCTTTTTCGGTTGAAGAAGATGGTTATGCCAATACTACAAAGATAACGTTTACTTTAATTATATCGGATGATAGTGGGGAAGAGGTATTTAACAGTGAAGTAGCGTATAATACGGGTAGCTATGCTGTATACATACCTATTCTTGAAGTTTTTAAAGATAAAAATATAAGCTACAGTGAAGTGGATGGCGTTTATGACGACTTTTTCGGCATACCGTCTATAGATGATAACGGCTGGGTATTATATATAAATGACGTAGAGAAAGAGATAAATAAGTTGACTAAGGTAGCAGAGGAAGATATAGTTAAAATTATTTATGTGAGATAGGGGGATTTTGTGAAACTTTTTAACAACAAAAAATATCTTGAAATTGCGCTATATTCCATTTTTGTCGGATGTTCGGTTATAGTGTTTTTTCTTGCTGTATCGAACTTTTCGCTAATTTGGGGAGTAGTTTCAAAACTATTGTCAATAGCTTCTCCGATAATATATGCAGCGATTTTCGCTTTTTTCATAAACCCGTTAATGAAGTTATATGAGAAAAAAGTTGTTAAAAAATTTCTTATAAAATCTAAAGAACCCACCAAAAAACAAAAAGGATTTACAAGAGCGGCCTCAATATTTTTGGCTTACTTAACTATAATGCTCGCTATTGCATTGGTTTTAAATATAGTCATACCGCAACTAACGCTTAGTATAACAGCACTTGTATCAAATTTTGATAGCTATATGGAGGAAGCGGATATTCTGCTTGCAAACTTCTTTAATTTTATAGCGTCTAGCGGACTTGTTTCAGAAGAGACAATAAGCCAGTTTTATGTTGATATCGACGCGACACTCGAGAGCATTATGAATCTCACAGTGACATATCTACCGCAGATTATAGACGGTGTAAGAGTTGCTACAATCCAAATAGGAAACCTTGTGCTCGGATTTTTAATATCAATTTATATCTTAGCGGGTAAAGAAAACTTTAGAGGACAAGCGAAAAAACTTACAATAGCACTGCTACCAGTAAAGGCTGCAAAAAATACGATTAGAATACTGAAAATGTCTAATGACATGTTTTTAAGCTTTTTGCTCGGCAAGACGCTTGATAGCGCAATTATAGGAATACTTTGCGCGATAGGAACAGCAATACTGCGAATTCCATTTGCTCCACTTGTTTCTACTATTGTTGCAATAACAAATATGATTCCGTATTTTGGACCGATTATCGGTGGCGCTATCTGTACACTTTTCGTTGTAATAGTAGACCCATGGGCGGCGCTTCGTCTGGGAATATTTATCCTCGGACTCCAACAGCTTGATGGCAATGTTATAGGTCCTAAAATTTTGGGGAACAGCACCGGTCTATCGCCTTTCCTTGTAATAGTTGCAATTCTTATCGGCGGCGGGCTATGGGGATTTACTGGAATGTTTATAGCAGTTCCACTCTTTGCAATACTCCTAACGCTTTTAAAAGAGTTTATAGCGACAAGGTTAAAGGTTAAAAATATCGAGAATATCGATAATATATAAAACATTAGAATAATAATATTAAGAACAAAAAGTGCCACAAAGACGTATAAACATTATGTTTTACGACAATGTGGCATTTTTTGTTTTGTGCTTATAAACTATTGGTTATACGCATCAGTGTCCTACATCTTAAAAATCTTCTTTGCATAAATGCCGGTAAGTAAAGACAATATTATAACTCCAAAGACAATGAAACTTTCATAACCGATTAGAAATTCAAATAGAGTTCCATAAATTGCTTGTCCAAGAGGGGAAGCCAGCATACCAAATGCCATTACAAATGACATAACTTTGCCTATCATGCTTTCAGTAGTTTCGCCTTGAATAAAGGTGATAATCATAACAGATGCTAAAGTTGATGCACACATAACCAAAAAAGCACTTATTAAAATTAAGATATAAGATGTAATTGGGTT
>CAYJJJ010000108.1:0-6009 GCA_964370465.1 uncultured Oscillospiraceae bacterium | reverse complement strand
AAAAATAAAAAGCCCCAAATCGGGGCTTTAAATTTAATCACAAAAATGACTTATTATTGTTTTAAAATAAATTTTATATTATTTTGCGAAATCAGTAACTCTGCTCTCTCTTATCATATTGATTTTAATCTGACCGGGGTAGCTTAGTTCATCTTCGATTTTTGCAGCCATCTCACGAGCAGTTAGCACCATCTGATCATCTGAAACCTGTTCTGGTCGAACCATAACTCTGATTTCACGTCCAGCCTGTATAGCAAAACACTTCTCAACGCCGACAAAACTGCAAGCAATCTCTTCGAGTTTCTGGAGTCGTTTGATATAGTTTTCGATATTCTCACGACGAGCACCAGGTCTTGCCGCAGAAATCGCATCTGCCGCTTGAATTAAACATGCGACAACCGTCTTCGCTTCAACATCACCATGGTGTGCTTCAATTGCATGAATAACATCTTCGTTCTCTTTGTGCTTGCGTGCAAGGTTCACACCAATCTCAACATGGCTACCCTCAATCTCGTGATCAAGCGCCTTGCCGAGGTCGTGAAGTAGTCCCGCACGTTTTGCAATAGCTGGGTCGAGCCCGAGCTCTGACGCCATAATACCTGCAAGGTAGGCAACCTCAATTGAATGGTCGAGAACATTTTGACCATAGCTTGTCCTGTAGTAAAGTCTGCCAAGAGTTTTGACGATTTCAGGGTGTAGACCGTGAATACCAACAGTCATAACCGCATTCTCGCCCTCTTTTTTAATCTTATGCTCAATATCTCTCTTGCTCTTCTCCGCCATCTCCTCAATCCTTGCAGGATGGATTCGACCGTCGGTAATTAGTCGCTCAAGAGTCTGTCTTGCAATTTCACGGCGAACAGGGTCAAAACATGATACTGTTATCGCCTCTGGGGTATCATCGATAATTAGGTCAACACCAGTTAGGCTCTCAAGGGTTCTGATATTTCTACCCTCACGACCGATAATTCGACCTTTCATCTCATCGCTTGGCAGTGGCACAACGCTCACTGTCGCCTCTGAAACGCTCTCTGCCGCAAGCCTTGAGATTGACAGTGAGATAATCTTTCTCGCCATCTCGTCTGCCTCGTCTTGCAGTTTCTGCTCGTGCTGTGTTATCTTCACAGCTTTCTCGTGAACAAGTTCACCGTCGAGCATCTGGAGCAGCTGGGTTTTAGCCTGCTCTGCAGTGTATCCCGATACTTTCTCAAGCATCTCAAACTGCCTTTTTTTGAGTTCATTCGCTTCACTCAGTGCGTTTTCCGCATCTTGTGCTTTTGCTGAAATAGCCTCTTCTTTTTTGTCGAGGTTATCAAGTCTTTTGTCTATGCTTTCTTCACGAGATAAAAGCCTGCGCTCATTCTTTTGCAGTTCTGCTCTTCTCTCTTTTGTTTCTTTGTCGAGTCCGGTACGGAGCTTATGGATTTCGTCTTTTGCTTCTATTAAAG
This sequence comes from uncultured Oscillospiraceae bacterium, assembly GCA_964370465.1. Lineage (GTDB taxonomy): Bacteria > Bacillota > Clostridia > Oscillospirales > Ruminococcaceae > CAYJGN01. The sequence continues at coordinate 4,561 of CAYJJJ010000108.1, read as the reverse complement.
CTTCTTTCTTTTTCGCCTCCGCTGTTTTTATCGCTTCACTCAAGATGTTTTTTGCTTTATCTTCAGCTGAACCAAGTTCTTTTTCTGCAACGTTTTTGCGATAGATAAATCCCGCTATAAAAGTTGCAAACAGCAAAACTAAAATAACTACCGAACCGACGATTACTTGCCACATTTCAAATGTCATAATTCGTCTGTTCCTTTCGTTTAAATGAAAATAAATAAATATACATTATTTAATTAATACATCATTACTTATTGTATAATATATAGTAATTATTGTCAATAAAAATAAAAGAGTTCTTGACAAAGTTATAAATAGTGATAAAATTATATTAAAGTGTTGAAAAGGACGGCATTTTAGTGCGGACTATACAGAGAAAATCGCCTTGGCTGTGAGCGATTTTAGTCTATTATTATGCATACCACCTTTGAGCCGACATTAATCCGTCGCGGCAGCCTCCGTTATAAGGCAAATTAAGAGGCATTTTTATGCAACTTGGGTGGAACCGTGGAGTTTATCTTCATCCCTTGACTGGGATGGAGTTTTTTTATTTTTAAGGAGGATATTATGGCAAAACTTATATTTAAAGAGAAAGTTATAGAAGTTTCAAGCGGAAATTGGGGCGACTATATCAGAGATAACTTCCCTGATAACTTCAAAGAATTTGTAGGCGTTATAAAGGACGGCGTCGCCTGCTCGCTATACACTGAGGCTGTGGGCGAAGCAACACTGCTCACATTCGAGGACAAAGAAGGCGCTGCAATATTTAACCACAGTGCTTCGCATCTTTTAGCGGCGGCTGTTTTAGCGCTTTTCCCAGAAACAAAGTTGTGGGTAGGGCCCGCTATTGACGGTGGATTTTACTATGATTTCGATGTTGCAGAGCCATTCTCACCGGAAGACCTTGCAAAAATCGAGAAGAAGATGAAAGAGCTATCGAAAAAGTCGGGCAGATTTGAGAGATTCACACTGCCAGCAGACGAAGCTATAAAACTCATGGAAGAGGCAAACCAGCCTTATAAAGTTGAGCTTATAGAGGAGCTGCGTGAAAAAGGCAGTGAGATAAGTTTCTATAAACTCGGCGACTTTGTTGATTTGTGTGCCGGGCCTCATATCGGCACAGCGTCACTTATCAAAGCGTTTAAGCTGACTGCGGCAACAGGCGCGTATCTTCGTGGTGACAGCAAAAACAAGATGCTTTGCCGTGTTTACGGTACGGCTTTCCCAAACAAAGAGCTACTAGAAGCACATTTAGCGGCTATAGAAGAAGCAAAGAGCCGTGACCACAATAAGATAGGCCGTGAGCTTAAATTCTTCACAACTGTCGACTCAATAGGACAAGGGCTCCCAATCCTGCTCCCAAAGGGCGCTAAAGTTATCCAGCTACTTGAGAGGTTTGTTGAGGATGAAGAGGAGAAGAGGGGCTATCTACTCACAAAAACTCCGCTATTTGCAAAGAGTGACCTCTATAAAATATCGGGGCACTGGGATCACTACCGCAGTGGTATGTTTGTTATTGGCGATGAGGATAAAGAGGAGGAAGCTTTTGCACTCCGTCCGATGACCTGTCCGTTCCAGTTTATGGCTTATCTCAACGAGATGCGCTCATACAGAGATTTGCCACTCCGCTACAACGAAACATCTAAGCTGTTCCGAAACGAAGATAGCGGTGAGATGCACGGGCTAATTCGTGTTCGTCAGTTCACTATTTCAGAGGGTCATCTCGCATGCCGTCCCGACCAGGTTGAAGAGGAGTTTCGCGGTTGCGTTGAGCTTGCGAAGTTTATGCTCGATACTCTTGGTCTTTCAGAGGATATAACATTTATGTTCTCAAAGTGGGATGAGAACAACAAAGAGAAATATATAGGTGAAGCAGATGAGTGGAACTCAGTGCAGACACTTATGGGCGATATACTCGATAAGCTTGATATCGACTATACTGTCGGAATTGGCGAAGCGGCTTTCTATGGTCCAAAACTCGATATCCAGATTAAAAACGTCCACGGCAAAGAGGATACGCTGATAACAATTCAGATAGATTTCCAGCTCGCTGAAAGATTTGGTATGGAGTATGTCGATGCGGACGGCTCTAAAAAGCACCCTTATGTTATCCACAGAACATCTATCGGTTGCTACGAGAGAACTCTCGCTCTGCTTATCGAAAAATATGCAGGTGCTCTCCCCCTCTGGCTCTCACCTACACAGGTAGCTGTGCTTCCAATTTCAGAAAAACTTGAAAAAGAGGCTAAAGAGGTGTATAATAATTTGCGGTCGGCGGGTATTCGAGCGGATTTTGACAACAGAAACGAAAAAATCGGCTATAAAATCCGTGAGGCGCAGATGTCTAAAACTCCGTATATGATAATTATCGGTGAAAAAGAGGCAGAGAGCGGACTCGTTTCAGTCCGAAGCCGTAAAGAGGGCGACCTCGGCTCGATTCCATATGATGAGTTTTTAGCAAAAATCAAAGGCGAAATAGAGAGGAAAGATAAATAATGGTATCAATACAAAGCATAGCACAGACACTAAATATGGCATACGATAAAGCGAATGATTATGCATTTGGCAACCTATCGGGATTCAACACAATGATAAACTATAATAAAACAAGTGGTCTTTATCAAGTGAGCACGAATGTTGTTGGTGGCGAATTTGGCGATTACGCTATAAATTCCATTAAAGCACAATCTCCATCAATTACGAATATCGCTGTAAATAAAAGCCATATCACAGCATCTGTCATGAGAGGCGCTGACGAGGCTACAAGCTTATCTAATGTAACTCAAGCGACAAGAACATTAACAGGATATTTCGCGACAAATGGCATGCAAAATAGCTGTGGTGTTTGCAACAACCCAAACGCAGCCCTCACCCCATATAAAATATCGGAGTTCGGCTATGCTGTTTGCCCAAACTGCGAAGCATCTACTATCGCACCAGCGGCTACTGTACAGAAACCAAACAACCTCGCTAAAGGTATGCTCGGCGCATTCCTCGGTACACTTGTCGGTGTTGCCGCTATATTAATCGCTTCAAGCCTTGGATATGTTGCAAGCATATCTGGTGTTATAATGGCTGTTGCGGCACTTAAAGGATACGAAATGTTTGGAGGCAGACTTACAAAATCTGGCGTTCTTCTAACACTTCTTCTAATGGTGTTTATGACTATATTCGCCAATGCGATTGACTGGGCTATGGTACTTGCCGACTATTATGCCATAGGCATTTTCGATGCACTCACAGCTCTTCCTTTAATATTTAGCGATTCATCTGCATTTGGCGAATTCCTCTCAACCTCTACTACTTTGCTGTTGTACACAGGGCTTGGCTCAATATTCATTTTGATATCTGCATTCAGACAATCAGCGACTAAAGCAGCTACAAGCGGAAGCAATATTTCAAAACTCGAGCAGAGATATTAATATTCAATATTTATTATCTACGAGCGGTGATAATCACCGCTCGTTTTGTTTTGGAAAACTTCGATTTACCCTCATTTTTACCTCACTTTCTCCCTTGCAAATACCCTATTACTATGCTAAGATAAATTTATTAGTAAAAGAGAGGGGATTTGCTGTGAAAAAGATTGCTAAAGCACTTGATATTAGCTACAACAATAAACATGCTATTGCTTTCGGCGAAATTTCAGATTATAAGCTGATTATCAAGCAAGATAGACAGAGCAACACCTATACTCTTTCTTTTGATATTACAGGTGACCCTGTAAGCCAATATAAGTTGATAGCCTTACGCTCGACAAACCGCTCTATTGTTGACATAACAACAGTCGGTACACATATCGAAATAACTATAACCGCAAGTGCTAATAAAAACGAGGACGCAGAGAATATTAAATCGATATTTCATCATTTAGACTCTCTCCTCTCGGACATCAAAACTCGCAGTTGTTGTGCTGTATGCAGAGTTAAATCAGCGAAAACATTCCCTTATTTTGCTGATGATAAAATATTGTATACTTGTTATAATTGTGCAGAAAAAACAAAAGGTAAATTAATTTCACCAAACGGTGAGAACCATTTAAAAGGCTTTTTATTCACGCTCTTCATAACAGTTATATTCGGCACTTTTATTGCGGATTTCTTTCTAAATGGAGTTGACACTGCTGACACTGTAGGTATTTCATTTATGTCTGCAGTTGCAGGGTTCATTATAGCCAATGTAGCTATTAAAAGCTATCGTAAATTTTGCATCACAAAAAGATATCGCAAATCTATTACTTACAATCGATATGGCGGTAGCGGACCACGCTATACAAAAGCACCATCGGCATTTGGAATAGCTCTATCGGTTGTTATTTCGCTGACAACCTGTATTTTAGCTACCGCTACCATCTATGACTCTAAAACAAATTTCGTTTATCTTCTCGCCTCCACAAACTCATTTTCCCCCACATCAAACTTATTTGACAATATATTGTACTCACATTTCACCTTCCCAACAATGTTACCCTCGATTCTAATCGGCAACGCTATAGGACTGCTTTTTACGATAATTCGCGTCCGCAATATTGCTACTCCCAAGTATATTAACGATAAA
>CAYJJJ010000107.1:0-6204 GCA_964370465.1 uncultured Oscillospiraceae bacterium | reverse complement strand
TTAAATCTTTAAAATATAAAATAAAAATAAGGTGTGATTTTTTGTCAAAATTTAGCGTGCGCAGACCATTTACCGTTATGGTGGGAGTTGTAATTGCGATAGTTTTGGGGTATATTTCGTTTACGAATCTAACCCCTGATTTGTTGCCGTCGATAGAACTTCCCTATGCGGTTGTTACAACCCCCTACATTGGGGCAGGACCTGAAAAGGTTGAAGCGGAGGTTACAAAGCCGCTCGAGGAGAGTTTTTCAACTTTGTCGGGACTTAACAGCATAAGTTCTACAAGCAGTGAAGATATGTCTATGGTAATACTCGAGTTTTCTGAGAGTACCAATATGGACAGTGCGATAATTGAGCTCTCAGGGCTAATTGATACTGTTTCTTCGGGGTTTGAGAGTGATACTATCGGCGGGTCGATAATCATGCGACTAAACCCAGATATGATGCCTGTTATGACGCTATCTGTCAACAAAGAAGGGCAGTCGGCAGAGGAAATCACACAGTTTGTTGAGGATACTGTCATTCCGGCGCTTGAACGTGTAGAGGGTGTTGCATCTGTTGATGAAATGGGCGCAATTACCAGCAGAATAGAGATAACTCCTTCACAGGAAAAGGTTGATGAAATCTCAAATGCCCTTGCTGCTGAAATAGAGAGTGGACTCAATGAGGGTATTGATGAGTTGAATAAAGCTGAAGCAGAGCTCAATTCTGCACTTGCAGAGCTAGACTCTGCGCATGCAGAGTTTTCTCAGCAACTCGGCGATGGACTCGAGCAACTCCTCGGCGCAGAGCATCAGATGACAACGGGGTATAACCAACTGGTTGCGGCGATTGCAGGGGTTTCTATACAAATTTCCACAGCACAATCAGAGCTTGATGCACTTGACCCGACAGATCCTGCGAACGCAGCGCAAATTGCAATACTTGAGGGAACAATAAACGGGCTGACTGGACAGGTGACAGCACTTAACACACAGAGGACAGCTCTTGAAGCGCAAATTGCCGATTTCCAAGCGACACTTCCAGGTGCGCAAGCTGATATTTTTGTCGGGCAGAGTGAGTTTGACCTCGAGATGGCGCGTGCATACGCTCAGATAGATACAGCGCTTGCACAAATTTCGCAAGCTCGCACCGACCTTGAAAACGAGAGAGAAGAGATATTAGCATCGGCTGATATGTCGGGCGTTATAACAATCGATACTATTGCGGGGATAATTACTGCGCAAAACTTTGAGTTGCCCGCTGGATTTATAGATTCGGGCGAAGATAGCACTTACCTTAAAGTTGGAGATGAAATTGATAGTTTAAATGAGCTTTTAAATCTTCCTATATTCTATTTTGATATAAATGATGGTACAACATACACAATTTCAGATCTTTGCGATATTGAGATAACAAATAATGAAGATGAGAGTTACGCAAGGCTTAATGGCGAAAATGCGATTATCCTATCCATTCAAAAGCAGAGTGGTGGCTCAACTGCGGGAGTTGCGGCTGATGTTCGTGACACTATGGATGAGCTTATGGCTGAAAACGACGGGCTATATCTCACAGCGCTTATGGACCAGGGTATTTATATAAACATAATAATTGACAGTGTTCTTGGTAATCTTATTTACGGTGGACTTTTAGCGCTTGTTATACTTGTTATATTCTTGCGCGATTTAAGACCTACATTTGTTATAGCTATTTCGATTCCGATAAGCCTTATGATTGCTATTTCACTTATGTATTTCTCAGGCATAACACTAAACATTGTTTCGCTCGGTGGTTTGGCGCTCGGAGTTGGTATGCTTGTTGATAACTCTATTGTTGTAATTGAGAATATTTACAGACTTCGCTCTGAGGGTGTTCGAGGATATAAGGCGGCTATCGAGGGAGCTCGTGAGGTCGGCGGTGCGATATTCGCTTCAACCTTGACGACTGTTTCGGTATTCTTGCCGATAGTTTTCACCGAGGGTATCACAAAGCAGATATTCACCGATATGGGTCTTACAATTGCATACTCATTGCTATCGTCGCTTCTTGTGGCGCTCACCGTTGTGCCATCCCTTGCATCCACGCTACTTGCAAACAAGAAAGAGAAGAAGCATGGTATATTCAGTGCAATTACAAACGTCTATGCGAAGATGCTTCGATTTGCAATTAAAGCGAGATGGGGAGTTGTTGTTTTATCAATTGCCTTGCTCGTGTCATCGGTAATGCTTGCTATGTCAAACGGCACATCGTTTATGCCGGCTATGGGTAGTAACCAAATTTCAGCGACAGCGTATAAACCGGAAGGGCTTTCAGATAGTGAGTTTTTTGAAGAGAGCGATGAGCTTGCGGCAGAGTTTGCAACTATTGAGGGCGTATTAGATGTTGGAGCTTCGTTTGGTGCAAATGCTCTTATGGGTGGATTTGGCGGAGGCTCTTCTAATATCTCGTACTACTTGATAGTTGATGAGCAGTATGCTTCATCTGGTGAAGATATTTCAAAACAGATGAGCGATATGGCGACGACTGCAGGGATTGAGCTGAGCGTTAGCACAACTAATATGGATATGTCGGCGCTTACAGGTAGTGGTATAGCTGTTAATATCTATGGTACACACCTTGAGGACCTTGAGCAGTCGGCGGCTATTATCGGCGATATGCTTAAAACGGTCGAGGGGATTGACGAGGTTACAACTGGGCTTGAGGATTTCACCGAGCAGTTGCATATTGATGTGGATAGAGAAGCGGCGGTGCAGGCAGGGTTTACCGTTGCGGAAGTTTACATGGCGGTATCGGCGGCACTTGTTTCAGAGGAGGCATCTGCGACCCTTATATTTGAAGATGGCGACTATCCAGTAGCACTTATGAAACCACAGGATCAGCTTGTAAATGAGGATAATATTTTAGAGCTTGAGCTTACTAATCGAGAAGATGAGGTGGTAGTGCTGGGCGAAATTGCAACAGCAAACAGGATAAACGCTCCACAGTCTATCAATAGAACAAACCTAACAAGGACAATGAGCATAACTGCAACGCTCAAAGAGGGATATAATATCGGTATCGTCGGCGGTGAGGTATCGGCGGCGATAGAGGGGATAGCGCTTGAGGGTGATGTCACCTACGAGATGAGCGGAGAGAGCGAAACTATTGCAAGCTCGATGAGTGACTTAGTACTTATGATTGCAATGGCTATTCTATTTATCTATCTAATAATGGTGGCGCAGTTCCAGTCGCTATTATCACCGTTTATAGTAATGTTCACTATACCACTTGCGTTCACCGGCGGATTCCTAGCACTTTATATCGGTGGATTTGAAGTTTCGATTATATCGATGTTTGGATTCCTCATGCTTGCTGGCGTTATAGTTAACAACGGTATTGTTTATATCGACTATGTAAACCAGCTAAGACTGCGTGGGTATGAGCGCCGTGATGCGCTTGTAAAGGCGGGTAAAGACAGACTTCGCCCGATAGTTATGACGGCGGCTACTACCGTTCTTGCAATGACAACGATGGCGTTCAGTACACAAATGGGTGCGGAGATGACAGCGCCAATGGCAATAGTCACTATCGGCGGTCTTGTTTACGGTACACTTCTAACGCTGTTCTTAGTGCCTTCTGTATATGAAATTCTCTGCAAGAAAGATCCGAAAAAGAGAGAGGATCCAGTGGAAGATGATGAGCAGAAGCTTTTAGACGAGAAGATAGAAAATACAGGGGAAACACCAAAGCAGATAGCAGAGGAGGCTTCTCTCGATGTATAAGGAAAAGGAAGTTTTAATATTTAATGCGCTTATCTCCCTCTATGGTGAGGGGAATGAAATACCAGAGATAACCGTTTCGCAAATAGCAAAAGAGGCTGGTATTGGCAAAGGGACTATCTATGAATATTTTTCTTCGAAAGAAGATATCGTTTCTAATGCAATAGTTTATAGCTTTAACTCAAAACTCGATGATTTAAAACTTTTACTTTCTTTGGAAAAGCCGTTTGAAGAAACTGTTCGGATGATGTTTGCAGCGATGGCAGAGATATTTAGGCAAAAGAACCCGGCACTTATGTTTATCTTTAATGCAGTGGTGCTAAATAAAAATAAATTTCTCAAAGGCGAGGATGTAGAACAGCTTGAGGAGATAAGAGAGCTTGGAATGGGTGGTCTTCAAAAACTATATCTGCGAGGTGTCGAAGAGGGGGTTTTAAAACCCTGTGACGATTTGAGTTATCTGATTATCAGCTTACGCGGAGTTATGCTTGCGTTTGTCTCTGCTTTCTTCTGTGATGAGGATAAAGAGAGAGTGGTTGATAACGCATATACAATGCTACAGAAACTCTTTAACTAAATAACAAAACCGCACGGATATGCTCTGTGCGGTTTGTTTCTGACAAAAAGAGGCAAAAAAATAATGCTTGACAAGCTGCCTTTATTTGTTATATAATAATAAACTGTACCATAATGGAGTTTCTTGACATTTTGCAAAAATCAAGGTAGAAATTTTACGAAGTTTTTGAGATGAATTTATGGAAAATGTACAAAAAATGCTATAAACAGCTTTTAAAAAAATGAGAAAATGGAGAGGTAATGCTATGGTAAAAGTGAGGCCGATGCAGGTTGGCAAAAATGTTCGACAAAGCTTTGCGCGACTTTCCGAAGTTTTGGAGATGCCAAATCTTATTGAAATCCAAAAAAATTCCTATGAGTGGTTTATCAAAGAGGGGCTCAAAGAGATTTTTTCAGAGGAGTCAACCATCGCCGACTACACAGGCAACCTGGTTTTGGAATTTGTCGATTATCGTTTCGATGAGAGTCCGAAATACAGTGTGGAGGAGTGTAAAGAAAGGGATACGACCTATGCAGCTCCACTGCGTGTAACCGTTCGCCTTATAAACAAAGAAACAGGCGAGATAAAAGAGCAAGAAGTGTTCATGGGCGATTTCCCGCTTATGACTGATTCAGGTACGTTTGTTATAAACGGTGCTGAGCGTGTTATCGTTTCGCAGCTTGTAAGAAGCCCTGGCTCTTATTTTAGCAGAACACTTGACAAAACTGGATACCCGCTGTTTTCATCAACTATCATTCCAAACAGAGGTGCTTGGATTGAGTATGAAACCGATGCGAATGATATCTTCTATGTGCGTATCGATAAAAACAGGAAAATCCCTGTTACAACTTTTATACGTGCACTTGGCCTTTCAAGCAGTGCCGAGATAGTTGAATATTTTGGCGAAGATAAAAAAATAATGGCAACACTTGCAAAAGACTCTACCACTAACAGGGAAGAGGGTCTACTTGAAGTTTACAGAAAACTTCGTCCGGGTGAGCCGCCGACCATTGACAGTGCGGAAACACATATAAACTCGCTGTTTTTTGACGACCGCAGATACGATTTGTCGAGGGTTGGAAGATATAAATACAACAAAAAGCTCGGTGTTTCAAACAGACTTATGGGCAACAAACTAACACGTCCACTCGTCTGCCCAAGAACTGGAGAGCTTCTATTTGAAAAAGGACATACACTAACTCGTGAAGAGGCTTTTGTGGCTGAAAACCGCGGTATTTCAGTAGCTTATGTTGATTTTGAGGGCAACGAGGTTAAAATCCTTGGAAATGGTATGGTTGATATTAAAGACTATATCGATTTCGACCCAAAAGAAGTTGGCATAAACGAAAAAGTTCGTTTCACTGTTTTATGGGAAATCCTTGATAACACAGCACCAGAGGAGCTGAAAAAGACTCTTGCGGGGCGCCGTGACGAGCTTATTCCAAAACATATAATAATTGACGATATCTTCTCATCAATTAACTATATTTCTTGTCTTGGATCTTCAGTGCTTCAAAACAGAATAACATCATCTGTCGGTAACGACGATGACATCGACCATCTCGGAAACAGAAGAATCCGCTCTGTTGGTGAGCTGCTTCAAAACCAGTTCAGAATAGGTTTCTCGAGAATGGAGAGGGTTATACGTGAGAGAATGGCTGTTCAAAGTCAGGAGCAGGATACCATTTCTCCGCAGACACTTATAAATATACGTCCTGTTGTTGCATCTATAAAAGAGTTTTTTGGCTCATCGCCACTATCTCAGTTTATGGATCAGACAAACCCACTCGCAGAGCTTACCCATAAAAGACGTCTATCGGCACTGGGTCCTGGTGGTCTATCGAGAGATAGAGCGGGATTTGAGGTTCGTGACGTTCACTATACCCACTATGGCAGAATGTGTCCTATCGA
>CAYJJJ010000106.1:0-6241 GCA_964370465.1 uncultured Oscillospiraceae bacterium | reverse complement strand
CCCAATTGTCGGTACTGGTATGGAGTATAAAGCAGCTGTTGACTCTGGTGTTGTTGTGCTATCAAAAGCGGATGGTATTATCACTAAAGTTACCGCTAATGAAATAACAGTCACTGCAAAAGACGGTGAGATACTAAAACACAGACTTACAAAATTCCTTCGTTCAAACCAGGGAACTTGTATAAACCAAAAGCCAATTGTCATGCATGGTGAGCAGGTAACCAAAGGGCAGGTTATTGCCGACGGTCCAGCAACAAGCCAGGGTGAGATTAGTATTGGTAAGAATGCGCTTATCGGATTTATGACCTGGGAGGGTTATAACTACGAGGATGCTGTTCTAATTAATGAGCGCCTTGTTAAAGAGGATATGTACACTTCAATTCATATTGAGGAGTATGAAATAGAGGCAAGAGATACAAAGCTCGGCCCCGAGGAGATAACTCGCGATATACCAAATACAGGTGAAGATGCGCTAAAAGACCTCGATGAGCACGGTATCATAAGAATAGGTGCTGAGGTTCGCTCAGGCGATATACTTGTCGGAAAAGTTACACCAAAAGGTGAGACAGAGATGACAAGTGAGGAGCGTCTGCTCCGCGCAATTTTCGGCGATAAAGCTCGTGAAGTTCGTGATACTTCGCTTCGTGTTCCACACGGTGAGTCGGGTATTATCGTTGATGTTAAAGTGTTTACAAGGGAGAACAGCGATGAGCTATCTCCTGGTGTCAATAAAGTTGTTCGTGCATATATCGCTCAAAAGAGAAAAATCTCTGTCGGCGATAAGATGGCGGGAAGACACGGAAACAAGGGTGTCGTTTCAAGGATATTACCGCAGGAGGATATGCCGTTCTTACCGGACGGAACTCCGCTCGATATCGTTCTAAACCCACTTGGCGTTCCATCTCGTATGAATATCGGACAGGCGCTTGAAGTGCATCTTGGTTATGCTGCGAGTGCGCTCGGCTGGAAGATAGCAACTCCTATCTTCGATGGCGCTACTGAGGAGAGAATTCGCGAGTGCCTTGAAGATGCGGGACTTCGCCCAGATGGTAAATCTATCCTTTATGATGGACGTACAGGCGAGCCGTTTGATAACCCTGTAACTGTTGGTTACATGTACTATCTAAAACTTCATCACCTTGTTGATGATAAGATACACGCAAGGAGCACAGGACCTTACTCACTCGTAACTCAGCAGCCTCTCGGCGGTAAAGCGCAGTTTGGTGGACAGAGATTCGGAGAGATGGAGGTTTGGGCACTTGAGGCTTATGGTGCGGCTTATACTCTTCAAGAGATACTAACCGTTAAGTCGGACGATGTTGTCGGTAGGGTTAAAACCTATGAGGCTATCGTTAAGGGTCAGAATATACCAAAACCTGGTATTCCAGAATCGTTTAAGGTTCTTGTTAAGGAGCTACAGTCATTGTCACTTGATGTTAAGGTGCTCGATAAAGAGGGTCTTGAAATCGATCTTAAGCAGACGTTTGAAGATGATGATGACGAGAGCGTAATACACGTAACAGACGATGAAGCGTTCTCAGAAGTTGAAGTATCTGCGGATATGGAAGGCTTTGAGATAAGCGAAATCGACGAAGACGAACTAGAGAGTGATACGCTCGACTTCGGCTTTGGCGACGACGATGATGTCGATGCTGAAGATGATATGAATGTCGAAGATGACGAATAAGAAAGGGGAAAATTATGGAGTTTAATGTTTTTGATTCAATGAAAATAGCTCTTTCAGGCCCCGAGCAGATAAGAGAGTGGTCATATGGCGAAGTTAAAAAGCCTGAAACCATAAACTACCGCACACTGAAACCCGAGAGAGAAGGTCTTTTCTGTGAAAAGATTTTTGGACCTACTAAGGACTGGGAGTGCCACTGTGGTAAATATAAAAGACTGCGCTATAAAGGTAAAATATGTGACCGCTGCGGTGTTGAGGTAACTCGTGCGAAAGTGCGCCGTGAGAGAATGGGACATATCGAGCTTGCAGCTCCTGTTTCACATATCTGGTATTTCAAAGGTGTTCCATCAAGAATTGGAACAATACTTGATATATCACCAAGACAGCTTGAGAAAGTTCTATACTTTTCAGCTTATATTGTAACCGACCCGGGTCTTACACCGCTTGAGAAAAAGCAGGTTCTATCTGAGCGTGAGTATCGTGAGATGCTCGAGAGATACGAGGACGAGTTCACAGCGTCGATGGGTGCTGAGGCTATAAAAGAGCTATTACTCGAGCTTGATGTTGAGAAACTCGCAGGTGAGCTTAAAGAAGAGCTAAGCTCTGCGCAGGGACAAAAGAAGATAAAAATTCTAAAGAAGCTTGAAATAGTTGAAGCATTTAGAGTTTCGGGAAACCACCCAGAGTGGATGATACTCGATGTGGTTCCTGTTATTCCTCCCGATATAAGACCAATGGTACAGCTCGACGGCGGACGTTTTGCGACATCTGACCTCAATGATTTGTACAGAAGAGTTATAAATAGAAACAACCGTCTAAAAAGGCTTTTAGAGCTTGGTGCGCCCGATATTATCGTTCGCAACGAGAAGAGAATGCTTCAAGAGGCAGTTGATGCGCTAATTGATAACGGCAGGCGCGGCAGACCAGTTACTGGACCAAACAACAGACCGCTAAAATCGCTGTCAGATATGCTTAAAGGTAAACAGGGACGTTTCAGACAGAACCTACTTGGAAAACGTGTTGACTATTCAGGACGTTCGGTTATCGTTGTAGGCCCTGAGCTTAAGATGTATCAGTGTGGACTTCCAAAAGAGATGGCACTTGAGCTATTTAAACCATTCGTTATGAAACGCCTTGTTTCAACAGGTGAGGCTGGCAATATTAAGAGTGCTCGTAAGATGGTTGAGCGTGCAAACTACAAAGTTTGGGATTCGCTGGAAATTGTTATCAAAGACCACCCAGTTCTTTTAAACCGTGCGCCTACACTTCACCGTCTTGGTATCCAAGCGTTTGAGCCGGTACTTGTTGAGGGCCGTGCTATAAAGCTTCATCCACTTGTTTGTACCGCTTATAATGCCGACTTCGACGGCGACCAGATGGCTGTTCACGTACCGCTTTCAGCAGAAGCTCAGGCAGAGGCAAGATTCCTCATGCTTGCGAGCGGAAACCTACTAAAACCTTCAGATGGACGCCCTGTTGCAACACCTACACAGGATATGATTCTCGGTGCTTACTACCTCACACTTAAAAAAGAGGGTGAGCCAGGTGAGGGAAATACCTATAAAGATACAGAAGAGGCAGTTTATGCTTATAATATGGGCGAAATTTCGCTTCACGCCGCTATTAAAGTGCGTGCTTTCCACACAAACTACAAGGGCGAAGTTACAAGCAAGATAATTGAGACAACAGTTGGTAGAATTATCTTCAACGAGCCTATTCCACAGGATCTTGGATATGTTAACAGAGAAGATGATGAAGAGAAATACAATCTTGAAATCGACTTCCTTGTTGGCAAAAAACAGCTCGGACAGATTATTGAAAAAACTATAACAACACACGGTGGTGCAATTGCAGCGGATCTTCTCGATAAGATGAAGACTATGGGCTTTAGGCACTCGACACAGGGTGCTATAACCGTTTCGGTTGCCGACGCTGTTATCCCACCACAGAAAAAAGAGCTCATCGAAGAAGCTGAAAATAAGATTTTAACTATAAACAAGCAGTTTAAGAGAGGTCTTATCAGCAACGAAGAGCGCTATGATGCGGTTATCAAAATCTGGGCGAGAACCACTGAGGACGTTTCACAGGCTCTTTCAACAAACCTCGATAAATACAACCCGATATTCATGATGGCGGACTCAGGTGCTCGTGGTACTATGGCGCAGATAAGACAGCTCGCTGGTATGCGTGGTCTTATTGCTAATACATCAGGTACTACAATCGAAATTCCTATCCGTTCTAACTACCGTGAAGGACTAAATATTCTTGAGTACTTTATTTCTTCTCGTGGTGCGCGTAAAGGTCTTGCTGATACAGCGCTTCGTACTGCTGACTCAGGATACCTCACCCGTCGTCTTGTTGATGTTTCGCAAGATGTTATTATCCGCAGCTACGACTGTGGTGCAGCAGAGGGTATCTGGGTATCTGAAATTCGTCAGGGTGGTAAGAAAGATACTAAAGTTGAGCCACTTGCAGACAGACTTCTCGGCCGTTACCTCCTACATGACTTCAAAGATGAGGAGACAGGCAGAATTATCGTTTCTAAAGATAAGATGATGGCTGATGACGATGTCAAAGCTATTCTTGACGCTGGAATCGAGAAAATTCAAATTCGTTCAATCCTTACTTGTAGCGCTAAACAGGGTATCTGTGCTAAGTGTTACGGTGCAAACCTCGCAACAGCGCAACCTGCTAAAATCGGCGAGAGCGTTGGTATCATTGCGGCGCAGTCAATCGGTGAGCCTGGAACACAGCTTACAATGCGTAACTTCCATACTGGTGGTATCGCATCGGCTGAGGATATTACTCAAGGTCTACCTCGTGTCGAGGAGCTTTTCGAGGCGAGAAAACCAAAACAGCTTGCTATTATCGCTGAGATTAGCGGTGAAGTTACTATGACTGAGAATAAAAAGCAGGCGAGAGTTGTTATTATAACAAATACAGATGACGGCGAAGTTCGTGAGTATGTTATTCCTTACGGCGCTCGAATTCGTGTCGATGAGGGCGATGCTGTGAAGGCAGGTGACCTATTGACAGAGGGTTCAGCGTATCCGCACGATATCCTAACTGTTCAGGGCGAAGAGGCAGTTCAAAACTACATCATCGCTGAAGTTCAGAAGGTTTATCGTCTTCAGGGTGTTGATATCAACGATAAGCATATCGAGGTTATCGTGCGCCAGATGATGAGAAAAGTTCGTGTAGATGAGCCAGGCGACACTGAGCTTCTACCGGGTGCAGTTGTTGAAGCTTCAGAATACAAGAATGCGAATAAGCAGATAAGAGCAAGAGTTGCAGAGGGCGAAACAGAGCTTGTAGAAGCTACCTATATACCGATGATTCTCGGTATAACAAAATCTTCGCTTTCAACTGACTCGTTCCTATCAGCGGCATCATTCCAGGAAACAACAAGAGTTCTGACAGAAGCTGCTATCAAAGGTAAAGTTGATCCTCTTATGGGACTCAAAGAGAATGTTATTATCGGTAAGCTGATTCCAGCTGGTACTGGTATGGAGAACTATGAAGGCATTAATATCGAAGAGGTAGCGCCTGAAGTTCCTGAAACATTTATTACACAGATTTCAGAGGGAATCACAATAGAGAAACAGGTTTAATAAGTTTAATTAGAAAATCCTATCGTCGATAAGGATATCAGTAAAAAAACTACCAATATCAACTTTGATATTGGTAGTTTTACTTTATATAGATTATCTTTATTTTATGATATAAATTATCGTTTCCATATCTTTGGACTTATCATACCATTACTGTATTTTTTAAAAAAGGCAGTGAACTCATCTGCATCGAATTCTCCGTTTTTTATTAGTACCTCTTGAACTTTTCCTCCCATATTTAACGCAAACATTGTGTCGATATAACCATTATTTATATAAAACTGTTTGCGTCTCATATTAAAATTTAAGTTATCATTATTTTCGTCACATGGTTCAATAGAAACAATTATTTTGTTAGTAGGATACATTTCCTGTACTTTTTCTAAAATTGCACTACCATACCCTTTTGACCTGTGAATAGCATCTACTGCAAAAAACATAATAAAAGTGATATTATCAATTGTGGCCATATAAATAAATCCACATAAGGTTTCTTTATCATAGAACGTTAAAAAATCTGTGGTTTTTGTCTTAGACATAATATACATCATTATTAAAGGCATTCTATCCTCTTTAGAAAAAGAGGTATGATATATATGTTTAATTTTTTTAATATCAGCAAATTGAATATTTTTTTCTCTAATATTCATTGTATATCTCCTATTACATAAATAATCTTTTAAAAAGTATAACACAGAGAAAATAATATTTCAAACTAATTTCAGAAAGTATAGTAGGTGTGCAAATGCGCATGCAAATCCTGCTAATGTCAAATATTTTTACGAGCAGTAAACAATAGCTGATAGTTTTTTGTGGGCTATGGGTTTGTAAGTTTTGGTGTGCATTGAGCTCTGAGTTCTGGCTACTGAGGGGTCTGGCTTCTGGTGCGTGCGCCCGCATTGGCGATTTGAAAATCGCCACAGTCGGATAAATCCGACTAATCGCA
>CAYJJJ010000105.1:0-6340 GCA_964370465.1 uncultured Oscillospiraceae bacterium | reverse complement strand
CACATCCCGAAGATAAAAAATTACCCCGAGAAGAATTAAGCCAAGACCTAAATAAGAAACAGTTCCAGTGCTATCTGAAAAAATAATATTTACAAGCACAAGAGCAGTGATAACACCAATTATCAAGCCAGTAGCAATAAGGGATCCCTTTGTTATTTTTGGTTTCATAAACGCTCCTTAAATTAAGATTAACTATGAATTTATGCTAATTATCACAGCTAAGCTCTACAAGCAGAAGTTGCGGTAGATTAAACACACGAAATGGAAACAGGCTGTTTCCAAGGCCTCTGCTGACGATAAGAGTGGTATTTTTAATTTCATACCGACCGCTATCGTATTTCGGGAGAATTCCCTGCCCTGGAGCATAGAGCCCACCGAGTGGCCATAGGCGAACCTGTCCGCCGTGGACATGTCCAGAAAACACTATGTCACCCATTAAATCAGGCGCACTGTCTATCGCTTCGGGGCGGTGGCAGAGGGTTATGTTAAAGCCGTCGCCCATAGAGAAAGTTTTCAGATACTTTTCGGTCTGCGTATTGCTTTTTGCAACTCCGCTCCCCTCGGGAAGGTCGAAAGAGGGGTCGAGAATACCGTTGATAAATATCTGCTCGCCACCCTTCGCCTGCGAAATGCTCTTATTTTCAAGTATATTTATTGAAAACCGATTTAAAATTGCTTTAACCTCATCGTATCTTCCGCTCCACCCTTCGTGATTGCCGGGGGAGTAGTAGATAGGTGATACATCTTTTATAGCGGATAGTAGCTCGATAACAGGGTAGATATCAAATCTGCGCCTATCGATAATGTCCCCTGTTATAACTATTAAATCGGGATTTAGCTCTTTTATTTTTTTAGCTATCTTTTTCTGCCCTCTTCCAAAACGCTTGCTGTGCAGGTCGGATATCTGCAATATTTTTGTGCTGTCGAATGATTTCGGGAGACTTTTTTTCTCGACCGTTATCTTTCGGGTGGTCAAAATATTGTTTTGCAGGTAGAGGAAAACGACAGCGAAAACAAACAGCACCGATAAAATCGCATATATGTTCTCAATGACAAATTCCATTATATCTCCGCCGACAAAGAAAACTCTTTATAAATTTCACCACAAAGTTTCTTCCAGGTGAAATTTTCTCCCTCGATTATCATATAACCGTGGTTGCTATCCTCTTTCGGGAGCGAAATGCTACCGGGGTTTAAATAGGTGAAGCTATCAGTCTTTATTGCAACTGGTACATGAGTATGGCCGTGCAAAAGAATATCGCCCTTGCCGATTTTAGGTGGGTTTTCGAGGTTGAATAGATGCCCGTGTGTCATAAATACCGTTGTTTTGCCGATAGGTAGTAGAGCGTAGTCTGCAAGTATGGGGAAATTAAGTATCATCTGGTCAACTTCGCTGTCACAGTTTCCGCGCACTGCTAAAATTTTATCGGAGTAGCTGTTCAAAAGAGTTGCGACCTCCGCTGGATTGTAATCTTTAGTGAGTGGGTTTCGAGGGCCGTGGTATAAAAGGTCACCGAGGAGCAAAAGTTTGTCCGCCCCTTCGCGCAGAAATGCGCTAATCATCTCATTTGCATAGTAAAGTGAGCCGTGGATATCGCTCGCTACAAATATTTTCATCAGAATACCTCCTGTTTTTTTCTTATTATACCATAAATCATTTAAAAATTAAGGTAGTTTTTTTGTTTTTTCTCAAAAAAATATCGTTTTTTGTTGACAGGGAAACAGTCGGTTTATATAATGGAAATATAAAAATACAGTCGCAAAACTAACTGGAGGTATTGGATGAATAAAAAACTTATTGAACTTATCGAGAATATTGCAAAGAATCAGAGGGAGCTTTACAGCCCGACAGGTAATTACAACAAGACTTTTATGGTGGTTTTAGAAGCGATTTCCGAGGCGGAAGAGCCGACAGTAACGGCGATAGCGAAGTCTACTTCTATGACAAAGGGGGCGATAAGCAAGGTTGTTCGCAAGCTTATTGCGGCAGAACTTTTGGAAAAGAGCGAGTTTGCTGTTAATCGCCAGAAGATATTCTTCCAGCTTACATCCGCAGGTTCAGAACTCCTTGAGGGTTTTAAAGTAGCGCGAAAAGAGAAGATGAAGCAGAGTGAGGAGTTTTTCTCGAAATACAAGTTTGTCGACCTCGCGTTTGTTTCGAGTTTTTTACAGGAATACAGCGGGTATCTCGAGGGAAATGTAGGGGAGAGATAGAATTAAAACCGTTGTTATTTAGATGAATTTTCAGATAGAGCTTTTAAAGTTTGGACATATTGGTATCTGTTTTTTTGTTGTGAAATTTGCACACAGAGAAATCAAGTGCAAATTTTAAGGATTAATAAAGCTTGAAGTTTTAGGTTTCAGGGGTTTTATCTGTTTAGTTTATGGGTTTCGTGTCTGCCGCCCGCACCAAACGCACTTCAGTGCGTTTCGCTCGAACTGGGTTCGAGCGGATGATTTGAAAATCATCGGTGCGGGCGGTTTGCTCATATGTAACATAAAAATTCAGCTAATTGCCTTATTTACTTAACATTACTTGGAAAATATACCTTGTATAGAGCCTGGAAAATAGGTATAATATATAAAGGTATTTTTTTCCGTCTTCAAATTATGGAGCGGATTACAAAATAATATAAATTTAATTGGGAGAGAGCTTTTAATGCACAATATTTCACGTCAACAGGTTTTGACAAAAGTTAATTCGGATCAACATAAGGGATTGTCGCAGGTGGTAGCGGCACAGCTTCTGGAAAAAAACGGCAAAAATCAGCTTGTCGAGAAGAAGCCGCCATCGATTATTATACGGTTTTTAAACCAATTTAAAGATTTCATGGTAATAGTCCTTATCGTTGCGGCGGTAGTTTCGTTTTTAGTCAGCGGTCATGCGGTCGACAGCATTGTTATTATGGCGGTTGTTCTTATGAATGCGATCCTCGGAGTAACGCAGGAGAGCAAGGCTGAAAAGTCGCTTGAGGCACTCAAAAAGATGGCGGCGCCCTCGGCGAAAGTGCTAAGGGACGGCAAAAGGGAAATTATTCCAGCGGCAGATCTCGTTGTCGGTGATATTGTTTTTATAGATGCGGGGGATCTTGTTCCCGCTGATTGCCGTATTTTAGAGTGTGCTAACTTAAAGGTTGAAGAATCGGCGCTGACTGGCGAGAGCATGCCAGTTGAGAAGATAGCAGAGGCGGTTGAGGGAGAGGAAATACCACTTGGCGACCGCAAAAATATGGTATACGGGAGCACAATAGCAACTTACGGTAGAGCAACTGCTGTTGTTGTTGCAACTGCTATGGCGACAGAAGCTGGAAAAATAGCGCATTCTCTCGCTGAGGAGAAAGAGGAGCAAACTCCACTCCAAAAAAGACTAACTCAAATTGGCAGTTTCCTTGGAATACTCGCCATAGTTATCTGCGGTGCGATTTTTGCAATTGGAATATCAAACGGAACACCGTTTATCGAAATATTTATGACAGCGGTAACACTTGCCGTTGCGGCAATCCCCGAGGGACTTCCGGCAATTGTCACGATAGTGCTCGCTATGGGCGTTTCAAGACTTGTGAAAAAGAACGCTATTATAAGAAAACTACCAGCGGTTGAAACGCTTGGTAGTGCGTCGGTTGTCTGTTCTGATAAAACAGGAACGCTCACCCAAAACAGAATGACGGTTGTTGAGCTATATAAGGGAGGCAGATTGTTTGCCCCTGAAGATAACAGCACATCAGCTATGGAACTGCTCGCTCCAGCGGCGCTTTGTTGCGACGGTGAGATCGAGAAGAATGAAGACGGTACGCTAAAGCATATAGGCGACCCGACCGAAACGGCTATTATTGCAGGGCTTATCTCTCTTGGCAGTGAGAAAAAGACAATAAAAGTGAAATACCCGAGGATTTTTGAAATCCCATTTGATTCAGACAGAAAGATGATGACAACCCTCCACCGCGACGGACAGCGTTTCCTATCGGTGACAAAGGGAGCGGTAGACCAGATTCTTGCAAGATGTAACAATGTTGATAAAGAGTCGGTTATGGTGGCGAATAAGCAACTCGCCGAGAAGGCGCTTCGAGTTATTGCGGTTGCAGTCCATCGTTTTGACAAAAAACCGTTTGTTACAACAGCCGACTACCTTGAGAATAACCTCGAGTTTGTAGGGCTAATCGGCATGATTGACCCTCCTCGTGAAGAGGCGAAAGCGGCGGTGCAAAAATGCAAAATAGCGGGAATAACCCCTGTTATGATAACTGGTGACCACAGAGATACAGCTGTTGCAATAGCGAAAGAGCTTGAGATAATTAGTTCCCCTGAGCATCTGATACTAACCGGAGCTGAGCTTGATAAATTAACCGATGTGCAGCTTGCCTCAATTATTGATAATGTTCGTGTATATGCAAGGGTTTCGCCTGAGCATAAGATTAAAATCGTTAAAGCTTGGAAGAGCAAAGATCATATCGTTGCGATGACTGGCGACGGTGTAAACGATGCGCCGGCGCTAAAAGCGGCGGATATCGGTTGCGCTATGGGAATAACGGGCACTGAGGTTTCAAAAGGTGCTGCCGATATGATTTTGACAGACGACAACTTCGCAACTATCCCTGCCGCAATTGAAGAAGGTCGCTCTATCTATACTAATATCAAAAAGTGTATCTCTTTCCTCTTATCGGGCAATTTGGGCGAGGTGCTCGCGATATTCACAGCGATGATAGCGGGACTTGGAACACCACTTCTCCCGACACAAATTCTCTGGGTAAACCTTATAACTGATTCATTGCCAGCGGTTGCACTTGGCGTTGAGCCTGCAGAGCGCGATATAATGGAGCGTCCTCCGCTTCCGGCAAAGAGCGGGTTTTTTACAAAAACCATGATAACAAAAGTTGTCCTTATGGGGGCAATGCTCGCTTCAATAACCCTTGTTGCCTATCTTCTAGGTCTATACTGGCTACCGCAGACTGGTGAAGGAGTTGCGCAGACAATGGCATTTATGACCCTTGCGCTCTGCCAATTGTTCCACTCATTTAATCTAAAGAGCAACTATTCTATATTCTCTGGTGGTCTGTTTAATAATAAGTCGCTACTACTCGCACTATTTGCAGGCTTTGCTCTGCAAGCAGCGGTCTACTATATTCCGTTTCTTGCGTCGGTGTTTGGAATTGTAAGACTTGACACGATAAATTTAGTCTGTGTTTTAGCTCTCTCATTAGCACCTATTCCTATAATGGAAATTGCAAAAGCTATTGTAAACTCATTTAAGAGCGATGACAATGCGAAAGTGATTTCTTAAAAGTATGAATTTACAGTGGTTATCTTATTTTCAGATAATCAGAAAGTTTTTTAGCTTTACAGCAAAGTGTTTTTCTGCTATAATCTGTTAGGAGTTACAGTTATCAAAAAAAGAGGTAATACGATGAAATTTTCAAAGCAGAGATTGCTTATTTACAATGCAGTCCGGGAAAACAGGATTCATCCAACAGCAGATGACGTTTACACGATTTTGAAGCCTGAGAATCCGAATTTAAGCCTTGGGACTGTTTACCGCAATCTCAACAACTTAGCGGAAAGTGGCGACCTTCTAAAAATTCATTTAGCAAATGGCGGAGATAGATACGATGCCGATATAGAGGACCATTTTCATTTTGTCTGCAACGATTGTCAAAATGTGTTCGACCTTGAACTACCGCAGATTTCAGCGGTGCTTTCAGAGGTTGCGAAGGAGCATGAATTCGAGGTTTCTGGCCATCAGTTGATATTCAATGGCAGATGCAAAAAGTGTAAGAAAAAGCACTCATAAAATAAATGTTGTCTAATTTTAAAAAATATGTTGACAAAGAGAGAAACTGTTGATATAATATTTAGGCAGCATAAATGCGCTGGTGTAGCTCAGTTGGTAGAGCAGCTGATTTGTAATCAGCAGGTCGGGGGTTCAAGTCCGTCCACCAGCTCCAAGTATTACGATACTTATCAAAAAATGCAAATGCATCAAGTACCGCAGAATTAATGCGGACTTGAACCCTAAGAGGGTATGAGCGTTAAGTAAACAGTTCAGTGAACTGTTTATAGCGAAGATGTCGAAGCAATCTGTGATTGCAAGACCAAAAGGCGCCGAAGGCGGTTTTGTCCGTCCACCAGCTCCAAGTATTACGATACTTATCAAAAAATGCAAATGCATCAAGTACCGCAGAATTAATGCGGACTTGAACCCTAAACAAAATTTAGGGGTTATCAGCAAAATCAAAAATGCAGTGCAAACTGCAAATATGGAAGAGTTCCCGAGTGGCCAAAGGGGGCAGACTGTAAATCTGTTGCGTCTCGCTTCGGTGGTTCGAATCCACCCTCTTCCACCAAA
>CAYJJJ010000104.1:0-6426 GCA_964370465.1 uncultured Oscillospiraceae bacterium | reverse complement strand
ACTCGATACATTCGAGGACTGGAGACTAACTACTGACGAGAGAATGGACGATCTTTTAGGTCAAATGACAGAAGATCAGAGAATTGGTCTACTTCGAAACTCTCTAATGGCAAGCCCTACAGTTACTGCTGCTGAAGAAGTTTATGACGATAGCGGAAACGTTCAGCTTGATAAATTAGTTCAAGTTGAAGAAGTAGAGCTTGATCCAGATGATCCTTATGCTGCAATGGCACTCGGATATATGGTAGGCAATATCACCGATTCTGACATACGTTCAGGTGTTATCCGTAAAGATACAGATGCAGAAACAGGCGCACTATTTAACAACACATTAAACCAAATAGCAGAGTGGGTTGCGGTATCAGAGGGTGAGACAATGATCCCTTATATGATTATCTCAAACCCAATGAATACAGGTTATCCTTTAGCACTTGGATTCGGTGCTGCAACAGCAGATGGCGATGTATCTTTAGTTTCAGATTTTGCATCGATAGATGTTCAAATCTGGGATGCAAAAGGTATCCATCAGATGTATGGTCCTCAAATTGACCTTATAACCGACCCAAGATGGTCACGTAACCACACTACTTACTCAGAAGATCCTGACCAATTATCTGATATTGCAGTTGCATTGGTAGAGGGTTACCAGAGTGGTGCTGACGGTGCTAATATCGGCGATGTATCACTAATCATGAAGCACTTCCCAGGTGACGGTGCGGCAGAGAACGGTTTTGAGTCACATCACTATATTGGTGAGTGGCGTCTATACCCAACAGAGGGTTCACTTGAATACCACTTAGCTCCTTTCCAAGCTGCAATTGACGCAGGTCTTGAGGGAATTATGCCAGGATACAGCCGTCCAACAACAGATGAGCGAAGCACACCACAGAGCTATATGGGTCTTGATGTAAACGTTGAAGAAATTGCAAACGCTTACAACACAACTCTTCTAACAGACCTACTTCGCGATACAATGGGATTTGATGGATATATCAACACCGACTCAAATATCATTACAGGTCAGCCTTTCGGAGCTGAAGACCTTAGCGAAACCGAGCGTATAGCACTTGCTATCAATGCAGGAAATGACGTTATCGGTGATGGGTTCATTCCAGTATTGGATCTTACAACAACAGCAGAAGCAGTTACATCAGGCGCTATCACAGACGAAGCATTTGATAGAGCAACAACAAACCGTATGGTATCATGGCTAGACCTTGGTATGTTTGATAACCCATACCGTGACCCAGCAGAGAGCAAACAAATCGAAGCTGATCTTGCTGACGAGCGTCAGGCAAACAAAGATGCTGTTAACCACGCATCAGTTGTTCTAATGAAAAACTCAAACGATGTTCTACCGCTAAACGATACTTCAAAAACAGTTTACCTTGCATCATTAACAAATAGTGGTGAGAACGAGGGGAACATGACACAATGGACTACAGCAATCGAAGCAGCGGGATACACAATTGTTGATGACCCTGCAGCTGCAGATATAGCTATCCTTGATGTAGTACCAAAAACAGTTGGAAACTCAGACCCACACATTCACGAAATTGATCTTGTTGAGAACAAAGAACTTGCTGAGTACGATGTTGATGAACCAGGACTAACAGGCGAAACAATAGAAGTTACAACAGTTCAAGATATCGATGAAGTAGCTGAAATAGCTGCAACAGTACATGCAAATGGCGGCGTTGTTATCGCTTCGATAAACATCACAAGCCCTTGGATTTTAACAAACCTTGAGCCACACGTTGATGCTCTTATCGGTTCATTTGGTACAACAGCGCAGGCTCGTATGGATGTTCTAACTGGCGCTTATATGCCTACAGGTAAACTACCGATAACTATGGTTGCAAACGAAGCAGTTATCGCAATAGATGAAAACTTCAACAGCGCATCACCAAATGATATCCCAGGATACATGAAAGATGACTATATTTCAGCTGACGTTCTTGCACAGTCACCATCAGGAAGCTACGCTTATCAAGATACAGATGGCAACATCTACACATACGGCTTCGGTCTAACAATGACTGCTAAAGAGCAAGTAGATAACAGCGGAAGCTCAAACGAAGGCACAGATGATAGCAACAATGAAGGCAGCGATACAACTTCTGCAAACCCAGCTGAAGTAGCACTTGTATACGATGCTGACCCTACACTCGTTGAGGGTGACTGGGTTCTAACAGGCGCTTACACTGCGGCTGACGGACTTCTAACAGTTAAAGAAAATGCTGTTTTCCTATCAGTTGAGCACGATATAGAGGAAAATGAGCTTGTTAACGAGGCAGATTATATCCACGCAGACGCAATTAAACTTGCAGGCACTATGACCTTTGACCCATCTATCAGCGAGAATGAATACAGCTGTTCATCAGGTTGGGCTGACTGGACAACAGTTAATGTTATCGGCGAGGGAAATGCAGAGTTCTTTGGAGCTAACAAATTCCGTATCCGTGACGACGATGAAGGCGTATTCTTTGAAGAAGTAACAGGCGTTGCAGCAGATGAGCTACTCGATGTTATCGGTGTTAATGCGCAGGGTCAGCTAATAGTTGGCTACTCAGATGATAGTATCGTAACAGATGAAGAAGCAACATTTATGTATGCTTATATCTTCTCAAAAGCGTAAAAAATAATTATTCCGTAATAAATACTACAAACGGATAAGGACAGTGGTCTGATTATTCAGGCCACTGTTCCACTATCTGTTGGTTTTAAAAAGTTTTCCTGTTTTTTTAGTTCGGGAAAATGTAAATAGACAAACCATTAGTGTTTGAGCTATACTGAAATCATCCCAAAGTTTGGGAAAATCTAAAATAGTTATAAGGAGCTATAACTTTATGAGTGAGAAAATTAAAAGTAAGAAGCCGATAGGTTTTTATGCCGTTCTGCTAAGCGCTCTGCTCTGTGTGGTGACCTCTGCCGCATACGGTATTATGTTTAGCACTATAAAATTCAAAGAGCCTGTGTTTGATATCAATATCTGCATTTTGCTTGTAGTGGTCGGTGTTATATCAGGTGCTATGGTTACACAGAAAAAATTAGCAAGGTTTGCTTCTGTGCCACTATGCATCGGAACAGGTATTGCGCTTATTATGTTTGGGAAGATGATGATCTGGCCAATTTCCGACACAGTTTATGGAATTGAGCCATTCCCACAGATAGCGTCAGTTATAATCTGTATGATAGCGTTTGTCGCAACATTTGTTGTTGCTGAGATTTCTCTTTACACGAAAAAGATATAATAAACAAACTATGCAATAACAAATATCTGCAAGAAAGGATATATTTTATTATGAAAACAAATGGCAAAAGGCTGTTATATAAAATATTCACAAATATTATGGTCGGCCTACTTATCTTCTCCTATTTTGGAGCGGGTATCGCAAACACATTCTCAGGCCAGATAAACTCATTTCTTGGAATTCAAACAACTCAAACTGTTCAGAGTGAAGAGGGCGACGGGGAGTATCCAAGATACTACGATAGCGAATATTCTTCAATTGAAGAGCTCAAAGCGGCAGGACTTGAACTTGTCGAGCAGGTTGAGGGCGAGGGCGCTGTTCTGCTTAAAAACGACAATGTAACACTACCGATAGAGGGCGATGTATCGCTATTTGGCACAACAGCAGTTTCACCGGTATACGGTGGAACAGGTTCTGGTGCGGTTTCAGCAGACGATGCACCGAATTATTTTGATGCTCTAACTGCGGCAGGATTAAACGTTGTGAACGAAGAGTTTCTAAATTGGTATACTGATGAAGAGTATGGCAGAGATTACGACCCAGGCAATATAAACGAGCCATCTTGGAATCAGATTCAAAAATCAGATGCAGTCGATAGTTTTGGTAACGGCGAAACAGCTGTTGTAGTGTTTGGTCGTATCGGCGGAGAGGCAAACGACCTTAAGAGCACAGGACACGTTGATGGTCTTGATGGCGACTACCTAACACTTAACAAAAATGAGCGAGCGCTTCTCGAGGGACTAAAAGAATACAAAGACGAGGGAAGAATTTCCAATATCATTGTTTTAATAAACAGTGCAAACCCAATAACAACAGACTTTATCGACGATGAAGCTTATGGCGTCGATGCCGCACTATGGGTAGGCTCAGTTGGACAAACAGGTCTTTATGCGGTAGCTGATATCTTAACTGGCGCTATTAATCCATCGGGTTCACTTCCTGATACTTGGTGGGTAGATAACCACCAAAATCCAGTTATGGCAAACTTCGGTAGCTACTTCTATGAGGGCAATGAAAACTACACATTTGAAACAGGTGACCGTGTTTTCACAAAATACGTTGTCTACCAAGAGGGTATTTATGTAGGCTATCGCTATACAGAAACCCGCTATGAAGATGTGGTTATGGGTAGAGCAAATGTCGGTGAGTATATCTATGAAGATGTTGTTGGATATCCTTTCGGATATGGACTGAGCTACACAACCTTTGAAATGAGCGATATGCAGGTTGAGAAATCCGGCAGTGGACTTGACACAGTTTACACAGTATCAGTTGATGTTACAAACACAGGTGATGTTGCAGGTAAAAAGACTGTGCAGATTTATGCGCAAAAACCATACACCGATTACGATATCCAAAACGAGATAGAAAAAGCAGCAGTTGAGCTTGTAGGCTATGACAAAACAGAGATATTGGAGCCAGGTGCTACTGAGCGAGTGACAGTTGAAGTGCCTGAATATTTCCTAACTTCATATGACGCACTAGGAACAGGTGTTTATATCCTATCAGAGGGAACACACTATCTAACAGCGGCAGACAACTCACACACAGCTACAAACAATATTTTAACAGCAAAAGGCATGAGCACAGCTGACGGTATGACAGCGAATGGTAACGAAGCGCTAACATATGCAGTTGAATACGATTTCGACAGCGAAACATATTCACAGGCATACGGCACAGGTGAAGAAGTTACAAGCCTTTTCGCAACTGCTGATATAAACCGCTATGAGGGCGCTGGCGACAACGAGGTTACATACCTATCACGTAACAACTGGGCAGGTACCACTATGATGTGGACTGCGAACGACGACGATGAAAACGAGAACTATGTTAAACTCACAATGACCGATGAAATAGCGGCAGATGTTGTCCTTGATGAGTCAGATTTACCTAAAAATGACGGTAACTGGCCTGTTATGGATTCAACTGAAACTGCATATCAGTTAATTGATTTAATGTATGACGAAAATGGCGATCCAATAGCATTTGATGACCCGAAATGGCAAGATCTACTTGACCAGCTAAGCTTTGATCAGCTAAGCGAGATTTCAGCCGTTGGTCTTCGTATGACAGTTGCAGTTGAAGAGATAGGTAAACCAGAAACTCTCGATCACAACGGCCCGAGCGGCGTCACACAGAAATACAGCATCGGTCCAAACGGCTATGCAACACAAACAGATGACCCAAACAAAGATATGACAGGAACAGCGTTCCCTTCAAACAACATAGTTTCAGCAACCTTTAACGACGAGCTCGTTTATAAAGTGGGCGAAATAATCGGCGAAGATGCTATGTGGGCGGGTTATGCCGGTCTTTACGGTACAGGCGTTAATATCCACAGAGCACCTTATTCAGGACGTATGTTTGAGTACTATTCAGAGGACGGCATCTTAACAGGTCTTATAGCTGGTGTTGAAACTGCCGCTATCCAGAGCAAAGGTGTTTATGTATACAACAAGCACTTTGTTCTAAACGACCAAGAGGAGCAGCGTCAGGGACTCAGCACATGGGTAAATGAGCAGGCACTTCGTGAGATTTATCTCCGTGCATTTGAGCTTCCAATAGTAAACGCTGATGCAAAATGCGTAATGTCTGCATTTAACAGATTAGGTCCTATATGGGCGGGCGCTATGCCTGAGCTTATGACCGATTGGCTTCGTGGCGAGGCTGGCATGACTGGTTTTGCGGTAACTGATATGTATGACGGTAGCTATATGTCAAAACCACACGAAGTTCTTGCGGGAAATGATATTCCAGATAACTACCCAGGTGTTACAGGAACTGCAGTAGGCGAGGCGATTGACAACTTAGGATTTGAGTTTGATATCTATGCACCAGGCGAGGCCGAAGAGAATGCACAGATAGCTCAAGCTATGCGTACATCAGCTCACAGAGTGCTATACACAGTTGTAAACTCCAGAGGTATGGACGGTATCGCTTCAGGAACTGAGATAATATCAATAACGCCTTGGTGGTCAACAGCACTCACAGTAGCGCAAATTGTCTTTGCAATACTATCGCTACTCGGCGCTGCAATGTTAGTGCTTGATATGATGAAAAAGAAGAAAACAAATTAATTTACTATTAAATTATTCCCGAATTAAAAAAAGTCGCTATTTAAGCGACTTTTTTTTGACTAAAATGATATAAAAGATATAGCATGAGAAAT
>CAYJJJ010000103.1:0-6427 GCA_964370465.1 uncultured Oscillospiraceae bacterium | reverse complement strand
ATCTCACGCTGTTTGTTCATAACATCGTCGTAGTTTAGAACGTTCTTTCTTATCTGGTAGTTTCGACCCTCGATTTTGCGCTGTGCACTCTCGATCTGCCCTGTGAGCATTTTCGCTTCAATCGGGGTATCTTCATCGACTTTTAGGAAGTTCATAACAGAGGTTACCCTCTCACCGCCAAATAGACGAAGCAAATCGTCCTCAAGTGAGATAAAGAATCTCGAAGCACCGGGGTCACCCTGACGTCCCGAACGTCCACGGAGCTGGTTATCAATTCGCCTTGACTCGTGTCGCTCTGTACCTATAATAAACAGTCCGCCGCTCTCGAGTGCCTTTTTAGCATCTGGCGCAATTTCCTCTTTGTATTTTGCAAGTAGCTTTGAATAGAGCTCTCTATGCTCTAAAATAGTTTCGTCGTCGGTTGTGAAGAATGAAGTTGCGTTGTAAATCTCTTCGTCGGTGAGCCCTTGTTTTGCCATCTCGTTTTTCGCAAGGAAATCGGCATTACCGCCAAGCACAATATCGGTACCACGTCCCGCCATGTTTGTAGCTATCGTAACAGCGCCCGGTTTACCCGCCTGTGCGACTATATACGCCTCTTTTTCATGCATCTTCGCATTCAAAACGTTGTGTTTTACCCCTCGTTTTGTCAGCATCTTTGAGATGAGCTCACTCTTGTCAATCGCAACAGTACCGACCAAAACAGGCTGCCCTATCTGGTTGCACTCGATAACCTGCTCGACAACAGCACGAAGCTTACCCTGCTCTGTTTTATAGATAGAGTCGTCTAAATCTTTTCTTGCAAGCGGTCTATTTGTTGGAATCTCGATACAGTCGAGATTATAAATATCGGCAAACTCCTGCTCCTCGGTGAGGGCAGTACCAGTCATACCTGAAAGTTTTTTATACATTCTAAAGTAGTTTTGGAATGTTATTGTAGCGAGCGTTTTGCTCTCGCGAAGCACTTTTACAGACTCTTTAGCCTCGATAGCCTGATGTAGGCCATTTGAATAGCGCCTACCAATCATAAGACGGCCGGTGAAAGCATCAACTATGATAACTTCGCCATCTTTAACGATATAATCGACATCTCTCTGCATAATTCCATGCGCAGATAGCGCCTGATTTATATGGTGGAGCAGACCCATATTCTCGGTGTCCATAAGGTTTTCGACGGTGAAATTCTGCTCGGCTTTTTTGACACCAGCAGCGGTAAGAGTTGCCGTTCTCGCCTTTTCATCTACGATGTAATCGCCCTCGAGCTCATCGGTATCGGCCTTTGTATCAAGCTCTGCAACTTTAGTCTTTTTAAGGTATTTCACAAATCTGTTAACCTGTGCATAAAGCTCGGTGCTCTTATCCCCCTGACCACTTATGATAAGCGGAGTTCTCGCCTCGTCTATAAGAATTGAGTCGACCTCATCGACAACAGCAAAATTATGCCCTCTTTGAACCTTGCGCTCTTTATAGATAACCATATTGTCACGCAGATAGTCAAAGCCAAACTCGTTGTTTGTTCCGTAAGTTATATCGCTGTTATAAGCTTTTTGCTTATCCGCCGGCTCCATGCCACTTATATTAAGGCCGACAGTGAGCCCTAAATAGTTATAGAGTTTTCCCATCCATTCGCTATCACGAGTAGCGAGATAATCGTTGACGGTGACGACATGAACGCCGTTTCCTGAAAGTGCGTTTAGGTAAACTGCGAGTGTTGCGACAAGGGTTTTACCCTCACCGGTTTTCATCTCGGCAATTCGTCCGCCGTGAAGCACTATACCGCCTATAATCTGAACTTTAAAGTGGCGCATCGATAAAACCCTGTCCGCCGCTTCTCTACAAGTAGCAAAAGCTTCGGGTAGGATATCATCAAGTGTTTCACCATTTGCAAGACGTCCCTTTAAAATCTCAGTTTGGCTTTTGAGTGTCGCCTCGTCCATAGCCTTATATTTTTCTTCTAAATCAAGCACACGCTGTGCAATTGGCTCTATTCTTTTAAGCTCTCTTTTTGAGTAGTTTCCGAATATTTTATCAAGTAATCCCATTGTTTCCCTCTTTAAATCATATTTTGCCTATTATATTATTTTACCTTTAAGTCGTTTTTTTGTCAAACAAAAGAGGGTAAATAAAAAAAGAGGGCGAATTTTTTAAAATCCGCCCTCTTTGGGAATTTAATATTCCTGTGGTTTATCCGATTTTTCCGCTATAAAATCTATAACAGCGGCGCCCAGTAGATATCCGACTGCAACCATATAATGTGCACTGTTGTGAAAACCAAACACGCTGATAAAAAGCGTTATAGAAAAGAAGGGAAGTATAAAGACGAGGATAAGAAAAACTATGGCGACTGCCCTGATTATAAATTTTGGGATTTTAGAAACATTTTTTGCTAAAAGCCTATCAGCGGCGATAAAAATACCGAATATTATGTAGAGGGCCAACGTATAGATATAATAGACGTGTTCGAATGTGTTCGATTGAATAATTCGAAAGGTAGTTGCAACATAATCGACAAGAAATACTGCCGCCACAAATAAAACAATATAAACTGCATAAATCAAAGTGCTTTTAGTTGTACAATTATTTTTTTCCATAATTCCCTCCTTAAAACAACGATAAATAAAACTTACTTACAACACTATTTAATCATAAATATAGCTTAATATTTCATTAGATGAAATGTACCGCTTGACTTCATCGCTTTACAACACTAAAATAACATGATTTATTGTTGATGTAAAGATGTAAAATAGCCAAAAATACATAGCATTATATGTTAAAATGACGGATGTTATTCACTAATTATTACTTCAAAAAATCAAATTAGTAAAGCAATATTATAATTAAATTTGCTGAAATATCGGAAATTTGAAAGAATTTTAGACAGATAGCACGGATTTATTAATTTTCAGCACAATTAAATGGAAATTTTTGGAACTTTCATTTGTTGACATAAATCGTTTATCTTGCTAAAATTTAATAAAGAATGTATATTTATACTATGAATTATTACTGTTATTCGTGATTTGCGTAGGAAAACTGCGGTTTTGTTTCGGGCAAGATTTTGCAAAATATTTATATTAATTATGATTATATTTGTCAGGGTGACATTTTTATAAGGATATGTTTATAGGCAGGTGTTAAACGCACTTGCGACTAAATCCTAAAACTAAAAGTTAATAGCTGTTGCCTTTGTTTAAAATGATACTTATAGGTATTTGTTTTGAATGGAGAACGATAGTCATTGTTTTTTAGTTTTAAGCCTTTAGCCCCACTTTATATAAGTGGCTATATGTTGTAAAAAGGAGGAAACGATGGACAAGCGAAAAATCATAATTGATACCGACACAGGGTCTGATGATGCGGTAGCCATGCTGTTTGCACTACTCGATGAGACGGTCGAGGTGCTGGCGATTACAACAGTATTTGGCAATATTCCGCTAAGCCAGGCGAGCAAAAACGCTCTTATCACGATAGCGACAGCAAAAAGCTATACACCGCCTGTTTTTGAGGGAGTCGGAAAACAGCTAAACGGAACTCCAAGCGAGTATGCATTTAAAACCCACGGCGAAGATGGTCTTGGCGATATGGGTTACAGCGTGCCGGACGGGCTTTGCGTTGAAGATGAGCATGCAGTTGATGCGATAATTAGGATTATAGAGAGCCATCCGTCGGGTACAGTAGAGCTTGTGACGCTAGGCCCCTTAACCAATATCGGAGCCGCTATAACGCTCGCTCCAGAAACGGTAAAGAAGCTCAAAAAGATAACGGTTATGGGCGGCGGTTGGATGGAACCTACCGAATTTTGGGCATCCCCTGCTGAGAGCAACATCCGAAACGATGTTATAAGTGCGAATCTATTAGTTAACTGCGGTGTACCTGTGACATTTGTGCCGATAAATGTCTGCCGAGGCGATATGCTTACAACCGAAGAGGAGATTGAGATGCTCAAAAACAGCGACAGCGAGATTGCGAAATTTTCAGTCGACTGCAACAGGACGCTTATAAATTTCAATAAAGATAGATGGGGCAGAGAGGTTATCGACCCCGCAGACCCTGTTGCGATGGCGGCGGCAATAGCGCCTGACACAATAGCTGAGTCAGAAGAATGCTTTATTGCATTTGAAACAAACGGCGACTGGACAAAGGGCATGATGATGTTTGACCCGAAAGGCAAGTATGGGCAGAAAAATGCTACTCTCGTCACGAAAATGGACGCAGGCAAGTACAAAGAGTATGCATATAAGCTTCTCATGCAAAAGTAAATATTTAAGTTTAAAGTCGACGGTGAAAAGCCGTCGATTTTTGTTTACAAAAAAACGGTAAACTGATATACTCAAAAAAGATAATTATATGTAAATATTAATGAACAAGGAGAGAATATGAGAAAATTTATTATCGATACCGATACAGGCTCTGATGATGCGGTAGCCATTATGATGGCGCTAAAAGAGCGTGAGGTTGAAGTTTTGGCACTAACCACCGTTGCGGGGAATGTTCCTGCCGATTATGCAACACGAAATGCACTAATCTCTATTGAAAAATCAAATAGCTACGCTCCACCGGTTTTCAAGGGGTGCTCTCGCCCGATAGTTAAGCCTTATCAGTCGGCACAGGAGGTGCACGGAAACGATGGACTTTCTGATATGGGATATGAGGTAAAAAGCCTAAAAGTGGAAGATGAGCACGGCGTTGACGCTATGTTGAGAATAGTAGCGAAAACCGATGATGTTGAGATAATTGCTCTCGGTCCTCTCACTAATATCGCAGTTGCAATGAGGCAGAGCCCTGAAATTATGAAAAGGGTGAAGAGGATATTTTTAATGGGTGGTGCTTTAATAGCAACAAATCAGGTAACTCCAGCCGCTGAATTTAATATATATGTTGATCCCGAGGCGGCGGCTATTGTTTGGGAATTTGGAGTTCCGCTCACTGTTGTACCGCTCGATGTCTGCATGCCAGAAGAGGCAATGCTAAATGAAGAGGGAATAGAGAAACTCCTCGCCGCAAACACCGAGGAGGGGGAGTTTATCGTTCGATGTAACCAGAGGATGATAGATAATTTCAAAAGCCGCACAGGCAAGGGCGCTATTGCGATGCCCGACCAAACAGCCGTTGCGGCGGCGCTCTACCCAGAGCTTATAGATGAGAGCTTTGAATGTTTCTCTCAGGTCGATACAAGAGGGCAGTATACCTATGGGCAGACAATTTTTGATTATATGGACATTTTGAAGAAAGAGCCGAATGTCACTGTTGTTAAGAGTCTGCGGTGTAAAGAGTTCTTAGATGTTGTATTCAAAACAGGAGGTGCTTTATAATGGATAAGAGAAAAATTATCATAGATACCGATACAGCGAGTGACGATGCGGTAGCGCTCGTTATGGCGCTTCGTGACCCATCTGTTGAAGTTGTGGCTATCACAACGGTTAAGGGAAATCTTCCGCTTGAAACTTGCACTCGAAATGCGCTTATTTCGGTGGATTTTGCAAACACCTACTGCCCGCCGCTCTATGAGGGTTGTGGCACTGCATTGCTTGCGGAGGAGCTTACAAGCGAAGACACACACGGTGACGACGGAATGGGAAACCACAACTATGCAGATCCTAAGGGCAAAAAAGAGGAGATGCATGCAGTTGATGCTCTGATAAAGATAATAGATGAGCATGAGGATGGTGAGCTTGAGCTCGTAACACTGGGACCCCTTACAAATGTAGCGCTTGCGATTATAAAGCGCCCTGACGTTATGAGCAAGATTAAAGTGATAACGATGATGGGAAGTGCCGGCTTATCGAGCGGAAACTGCACACCTGTTGCAGAGTTTAACGTCCTTGCAGACCCTGTTTCGATGGAGGTTGTTTTGTGCTCGGGGATTCACTGCGTTGTCGTCGGGTGGGATGCTTGTATTGGTGATGCGATGCTCTCAGAAGAGGATGTACAGGATATTTTGAAAACAGGCAGTGAGACTGCGAAGTTTTGTATCGAGTGCAACGACACCTTAATCGAGCTTAACCGCGAGAGGTTTGGCAGTGGTTGTATCGATTTTGCAGACCCTGTTGCGATGGCGGTGGCTATCTATCCAGACTGCATTGCAAAGAGTGTTTCGGCTTATTGTGGCTGTGAGATAAAAAGCAATATTTCCTATGGACAGGTGGTTGTTGACAGGAGGAGCGAGCAGAAAAACTCGACAGTTGTTTATGAGCTCGACGGCAAAAAGTTTAAGGATTATTTGAAAAAACTTATAGTTTAGTGGGAGTTTATTCTCTTGCCTATATCTGAGCTCTGTTATCTGGTTTCTGATAGCTGAAATCTGCGCAGCCGCCGCCCGCAGTAAACGCACATTCGTGCGTTTGGTCGAGGGAACCTCGACCTCGGCGAACCGTAAGGTTCGCCACTGCGGGCGGCGGCTTGCGTTATAGAGAATAGTGGGGGA
>CAYJJJ010000102.1:0-6451 GCA_964370465.1 uncultured Oscillospiraceae bacterium | reverse complement strand
TAAACTGCTCTTCATCGTAAGCAATACCGCCACCAGTACCCCCGAGGGTGAATGCAGGGCGAATAATCGCAGGGTAGCCGATTGTTTTCACAAAATCGAGCGCCGCCGAAACAGTCGTCACAACCTCTGATGGAATACAAGGTTGACCTATCTCCTCCATAGTTGCTTTAAACATCGCTCTATCTTCCGCTTTATCGATAGTTTCTGGGTTCGCGCCGAGCAGTTTTACCCCCTCTTCCTCTAAAAACCCGCTCTTTGCAAGTTGCATTGAAAGGTTGAGGCCTGTCTGACCGCCAAGGGTTGATAGAATGCTATCAGGGCGCTCTTTTTTAATAATTCTCTTTATAACTTCAAGGTTTAGCGGCTCTATATAAATTGCGTCCGCCATCGCTTTATCGGTCATTATCGTTGCGGGGTTTGAGTTTATAAGCACAACTTCAAGCCCCTCTTCTTTAAGAGCACGACAAGCCTGTGCTCCCGCATAGTCAAACTCTGCCGCCTGTCCTATAACGATAGGACCAGAACCTATTACAAGTACCTTTTTTATATCACTTCTTTTAGGCATTATTCTCCTCCATTGCTCGTACAAACTCTAAAAACAAATACCCTGTATCCTGTGGGCCCGCTGATGCTTCGGGGTGGAACTGAACGGTGAACGCCCGCTCGTTTTTATATTTTATCCCCTCACAGCTCTCATCGTTTGCGTTTATATGGCTTATTACCGCTGTATTTTCATCGACCGACTCTGGAGTTACCGCATAACCGTGGTTCTGGCTTGTTATGTATGTTCTCTTCTTCTCGATATCGGTGACAGGCTGATTGCCGCCCCTGTGTCCGTATTTTAGTTTGTGGGTCTTAAAGCCGTTTGATAGGGCGAGTAGTTGATGTCCAAGGCAGATACCGAAAATCGGAAGCCCCATCCCTCTTATCTCTTTTAAGTTCTCGATTATCTCGGTGTTCTCAGAGGGGTCACCAGGGCCATTTGAGAGCATTATGCCGTCTATATCATACTCTGCAAGGTCTTTTGCTGTGAAGTAGGCAGGGCATACATAAACCGAAATCCCAAAAGATAACAGCTTGTTTAGGATATTTCTCTTATAGCCATAGTCGAGCAGTGCAACTTTAAACTTTTCGTTTTCCGCCTTGTGAAAGCGCACTTTATCGCAGGTAACCGCCGCCACAGCACCGACTATCTCAAAGTTTTCTGCCATCCGCACAAACTCATCTTTTTTATCTTCTGAGTACTGCGTTGTGATAACGCCGTTTAAAACTCCGCTCTCACGGATAATTCTTGTCAGCGCTCTTGTATCGATATCAAAAAGACCTATTATACCGAATTTTTTCAGAAACTCA
Source organism: uncultured Oscillospiraceae bacterium (assembly GCA_964370465.1). Taxonomy (GTDB): domain Bacteria; phylum Bacillota; class Clostridia; order Oscillospirales; family Ruminococcaceae; genus CAYJGN01. The sequence continues at coordinate 5,098 of CAYJJJ010000102.1, read as the reverse complement.
TCAATCGTGTTCTCACAGCGAAAGTTTGATGGATTTTCGCACCACTCACGGACGATATACCCCGAAACCGCCGCCTTGTGCGACTCATAGTCTGCGATATTAACGCCATAGTTTCCGATTAGTGGATATGTTTGTGTTACAATCTGCCCGTGGAAAGATAGGTCTGTTAGCACCTCTTGATAGCCTGTCATCGTTGTTGTGAAAACAACTTCGCCGACAGAAGTGCCCGAAGCGCCAAAACTTTTTCCCTCGAAAACTTTTCCGTTTTGCAGTATAAGATGTGCTGGTTTTGCATCAACTAATATCATATTTCCTCCTATTTAAGCACTATCTCGCCGATTTCAGCCATTATCTCACTTTTCATAAGTAGCGCCGCTTCTCTTGCCGCCTCGCCTGCATCCCCTGGTGCACCGTCCGCTTTCCAAGCGGTTATAATCGAGCGTGAAGCATTAACTATAGCACCACATCCGTTTTTATCAAAACCTGGGGCAACATCTTTTGCACCGCCGCCCTGTGCGCCGTAGCCTGGGATTAGTATTACCGAGCTTGTAAGCTCCGCTCTCATCTGAGTTAACTGCTCGGGGTATGTTGCACCGACAACAACACCAACCGCGCTGTAGCCGTATTTCCCGATGTTATCCTCGCCCCATTTTGTGCAGAGCTCACCCATAACGCTGTAAACTTCACGCTCGCCAATTTTAAGGTCTTGAAGTTCACCACTTGAAGGGTTTGAAGTTTTAACAAGGACGAAAATCCCCTTGTCGTGTTTTTTGCAGTCGGCAATTAGCGGAGCGATACCATCTGTACCCTCGTATCCGTTAACTGTCAGCGAATCAGCGCCGAATGCTTCAAGCTCATTATCCCCCACCTTTGTGGTGCCGAGATAAGCTTGCGAATATGCGGCAACAGTTGAGCCGATATCGTTTCTCTTACCGTCCGCTATAACGAAAAGGCCTTTCTTTTTAGCGTATTTTATAGTTTTGTAGAAAGCTTTGACACCGTGGTGTCCAAGTGCTTCATAAAAAGCCGACTGCGGTTTAACTGCAGGCACGATATCAGCGATACCATCGATAATAAGCTTGTTGTAGCTATAAAAAGCCGCTGCCGCACCTTTGAGTGTTTCGCCGTGCTTTGCAAATGCCTTGTTTTTTATCTTGTTTGGTATGTAATCAAGGGTCGGGTCAAGCCCTACCACCGTTGGATTTTGTGTCTGCGCTATTCTTTCAATCAATCTGTCAAAACTCATTATTATTCTCCTTTTCTATATACAACCTCACCGTTTGCAACGGTGCATTTCACTTCTGAAAACAGCTTCATACCTTTATATGGGCTATTTCTGCTCTTGCTTTTAAAATCATCGGGATTCACTATATATTCGCTCTCAAGGTTTACAAGCGCAATATCCGCCCTACTCCCGACTTTTATATCTATATCCTCACTGCCTATTATCTCACGTGGGATACTTGTCATCTTCTCTACAAGCTCCTCTAAACTGAAGATACCGCTTTTCACAAGGTAGGTATAACTTGCGGCAAACGAGGTTTCAAGCCCCACTATGCCATTTGGTGCACTCTCAAAGTTTTTCTTTTCCTCTGGTGCGTGCGGTGCGTGGTCGGTCGCTATGCAGTCGATTGTGCCATCGCGCAGACCCTCTATTATCGCTTGAATGTCTTCCTCTTCACGAAGTGGCGGGTTCATGCGGTAGTCGGCATCTCTTTTTAGCAGTAGTTTATCGGTGAGTGAGAAGTAGTGGGGAGCGGTTTCGCAAGTCACCGATAGTCCCTCTTTTTTCGCCTCTCGTATAACATCAACCGCCTCTTTGGTGCTGACATGGCAGATATGAATATGACACCCGCCAGCACAGACAGCCTTTATATCAGCGGCAGTTGCCACCCGCTCGCTCTCACGGTCTATCCCACGAACTCCAAGTTTCTCTGAAACCTCGCCTTTGTGCATTATTCCACCGTCGACTATTTTGAGGTCCTCGCTGTGGGTTAAGATAAATCTTTTATTCTGTGCTATCTTCTCTGCCGCCAGGGTTAAAAGCGCTTTGTTCTCAGTCGGTCTACCGTCGTCGGTAAACGCAACCGCCCCCGCTTTGCAAAGAGCATCTATATCGGTGAGCTCCTCGCCTAAAAGCCCTTTTGTTATAGCCGGCGCTATATGAATACGAAGCTTTGAATTTTTGCCTTTTATATAGTCGAAAACCTCGGTATTATCTATAACAGGTGAGGTATTCGGCATACAAACCACCTCGGTAACACCACCGGCAAAAGCCGCCGCAGTTGCTGTTTCTATCGTTTCTTTCTGGCTTTGTCCCGGGTCACGCAAGTGAACATGGATATCGCAGATACCGGGGATAGCAACAAGCCCGCTACCGTCTATCTCTATATCGCCCGTCTGCCCAGATAGGCTTGTTATAGTGCCGTTTTCTATCTCGATATTCACTATATCGCCTTTATAGCTTTGAGCGTTTTTAATTAGCGTCTTCAATTAGATATGCCCCCCTTTTATCATCTTCCCAAAAGACTTTTACCCTCTCGAGCGCAACTGTCGGGATATTTTTACCGACAAAATCCGCCTTTATCGGAAGCTCTCTGTGCCCTCTATCAATCGCTGTTGCAACGCGTATTCTCTTTGGTCGCCCAAGCTCCATTAAAATATCGATAGCGGCTCGCACACTTCGACCTGTATATAGAACATCATCAACTAATATAATATCGAGGTCATTGGTGCTTTTAAGGGTGGTTTCACCCTTTGGGTTTTTGTTGTTGTCATCCCTTTTTGATGAAACATCGATAGTTTCACTTCGAGCCAAACACCCTTTAGAAACTGCCGCTTCAAGGATAATCGGGGTTATTTTTGCACCGCCACGAAGCACCGAAACAAGGACAACATCTCCACTGCTCTGCTCTGCAATTTCATAGCCCATTCTTTTGAGCGCCCGTGCTAACTCATCGCCATTTAAAATTTCTTTTTCCATATTTCACCTGCCATAAACAAAATAAAAAAGACCGCAGTTTCCCGCAGTCCAAAAAATCATAACAATATACCTATCCTCAGATAGTTGTTATAAACTTATCGACCTCACGGGATCAATTTAAAGTTTCTTTGATTTATTATATCACAGGGCGCAGAATTGTAAAGGAGAAATAACCGCCCCTATTTAATAGTATTTTGTGAAATTTGTCGAAAGATATCTTCGGTTTTATTGAACAAAAACTTACCACTCAGAAACAAATGGTACTTTACAAATAATAAAGCGGTTGCATAAATACAACCGCTTACTGTTATAGGATTTAGGACGGGCGGTGTATCCGTCATCTCAGATACTCTTTCGAGTGCGTTGGGAACCGTTTCCAACCTCTAAAACCTATAATATCATTACTTTTGACTTCCCCTGAATAATATCATCTACATCTATCATTAATTAAGCAAATAATTGCTTATCAGCTTACTAAATCCGCAAATGTCAAAACTGCTTGCAAAGTCAAATTTCACCTCACCCATACCGCTGAACCACAATGTTAACTCAGAATCCAAATCAAAAGAACCAGCAGTTTCTACTGAAAATGTTTGTATTTTGTTATATGGAAGAGTAGTAAAATCTTTCTTCTTACCTGTCAAACCTTGGACATTAACAGCTATAATCCTCTTGTTTGTCATAATAATCATATCTCTTACTGTCTTAAAAGAATTGAATACCTGCTCATTTTCAATAAGTAGATTCTTAACCATTTCGTACCCCTCAGCGTTATCAATCGGCTTTAGTTTCAGATAACTTGCATTTTTAAAATCAATCATTTTCTTTTCCTTTATTTATATTCTTCATTTAAATCCACGCCTTGTTTAAATGCTAAATCATATATTTTTTTATAGGTTTCACTTCCTAAATTCCGCATTTTGACATAACCTCCATACGACTTTGGAGCGATATCTGGCATAAACTCTCTCAAGTAGTCGTAATTGCTCCGATTAATTTTTTCCTGTCGCTTTTTATCAACCCTAAAATTATAGTTTTCTTTTTCTTCATCTGTTCTGTCATCTATAAATGGTCTATTACTATATTCAATGGCATCAACAACATTTGAGTTATTATCAAACAAGGTGCTTACACTATCAATGAAAGGAAATTCACATAGTCTACATTCACATGATTTATTATCATAATATATTGAATATTTTGGATATCTATCATCATTTCCTGACAAACTAAAAACTCGTCCTCTATATTTGGCACATTCGCCACAAACACCTCTATCGTTACTCAACTGCACAAGATCTGTATATTCTGATCTTGAATTTTGTTTGATTTTCTCTACAACATCTTTCGATAATTGGCTATCGCCAAATATATCATCTATTTTAATTTGCTCTTTTCTTGATTCATCAAACTGTTTATCTTTTTTTAAGTATTCAACTAACCTTAAATAGTCATCTTTTTTATAACTATAAAAAGAAACTAACATAAATTCATTAGCTTTTCTTAAACAGGCAATCGCTAACTCAAAGTTTCCATCCCTTTTATATAATGTTGCCTGTTTTTTCAATATAGCTTCTGGAGTAGAAACTGCTGAATATGGAGCCTTTATGCTTTTATTTTTGGGGACATCAATATTTTCAATTCCGTTGATTGTCGTTAAATCGTATTTGTTTTTAAATACACTTATTATTTCTTTGTTAGTTTCGTTATATTCCTCTATATTAAAATCATCTTGACTATCCAACTTAAAAGACTCTTGATATTCAGATGCTTTATCAGTACTACTTTCTTTACTATTTGAGTTTACAACACTTTTTATCATATTAAAGAATTTTTTCATATAAATCCACCTTGCATTTTAAGTTGTATTTTAATAATATAACCATGATACACAAAAGTCAATTGATACAATGCCTAAAAACAGCTAAATTATTTTTACTAACACTACTCTGGCATTTTATTACACTTTTACGCATTTCTAAGTATAGCTAAAGCAAAATTCACACATAGAGAAAACCGCCTAAATCCTTACTATCCATAAGGGTTTAGGCGGTTTTTTATTTGGAGCTACTGAACAGGATTGAACTGTCGACCTCGTCCTTACCAAGGACGCGC
>CAYJJJ010000101.1:3207-6557 GCA_964370465.1 uncultured Oscillospiraceae bacterium | reverse complement strand
GGCAGTTTCAGCGGAGAAATATAAAGACTTATATGAGAGTGTGATTTAGAAGAGGATACTGCCATCGGAATGGGTGGTTAAATAACAAAAACAAAAGGCACGCATTATATGCGTGCCTTTTTAAGTTGTAGTTTTTTAAATATATAAGTAAAACATCGGCTGTTTTTCTAAGTTCTCCGCGCGATTTTAAAACCCGCCGGTTGCATTCATTGTATTACGCCGGTTTTTTAAAGTCCGCTGCCTGTTTTTCATTTCACTCCGCGCATTTTTTAAAGTCCGCTGCTTGCTTTTCATCGCCCGGCGCCCGCAGAAAACGCACAAAGTGCGTTTAGTCGAGTTTCACTCGACTTCGGCGATTTTAAAAATCGCCTCTGCGGGCGGCGGGCATGAAATCAATCAACTATCAAATATCGAAATACAAGCACAGCTGACTGTTAATAAAAATCCACTACCACACCCCAAACAAAAATCACCAAAACTAACTACCAAAAACCGATAAACAAAACACAAACAAAAAAACCACCAGAAGGTGGCTTTTAAAGGTGTGGTTAAATCATCTTAGCTGTTCAAAATCGCACGAGAAATACCATAACTTTCATCCTCAATTTGACAGCCGATAACCATATATCTGTTATCAGTTGGCTCTCCGGCAAGCATGCAAGTGGAGAGGACAAGGAATTTGTCATCAGCAGAGATATCCTCAAGGTTTCTGTATGCTGTTTCATCTGGTAAGTTCTCGATATGGTCGATAAAGCTTTGTATATCAGCTTCATTTGTCTGGTCACGAACAGAATAGCTGTTGTTTTCAAGGTCGATGTTATATAGGACATTGTAGTTATCATTTATAACAGTTGCGACTATTTCATAGATATAGTTTCCGCTCGGTGTAGACATGTATATATACTTATGCTCCTCAAGATACCCCTCGGTGCGGTAGTTGTGAAGCTCGGTGAAGAACACTGCATTCTCTGGAGCCATACCACTTATATAATGACCATAGACAACAGTAATAGGGTCCTGCAGAGAGTCGCTGTTTAGCATATCTGAGAATAGTGCACCAAATGGGTCGTACTCTCCCTCGAAATTTGTTGTGAGGTATTTTAAGTTGTCAACTCCACGCATAATGGGATAGTCGATATTCGTGTCAGGTATCTGCATATATCCCAAAGTATCGGAATTTTGAGCTGACAGGTCAGCGAGATTAATTTCTTCGTTGAGTATATTTGTATAGTCAAAATCGGTAAAATAAATAGCATCTTCCGCAGATTGCTTTCTAGAAACTGCAGAGATGATAGAGCTGTTTTCTGCCTCATTGGCGCTTACATTAAAGCTCATTAAAAGGAAAATAGCAAAAAAAACAAGGGCAAACATCCTTGCTATAGTTTTCGCATTATTGGATTTTTTGCAAGTTACAGACATAAAAAACTCCTAAACTTTTTTAATATTTTATCATAAAAAGTGCCTACTGTCAAAATTAGAAGATCAAGCGAAAAAACATCGGAAACTTTGTACAAAATTACGAAGTTTTTCTTATTAAAATTATTGAAATTTCAAAACGAGTAAAGTATACTTAGTATATGCAAAAAATACTAAAATAAAGGAGAGTAAAATGTTTAAAAAGAGAGCAAAGAAGTTTTTAGCAGTAGCGATGGTAATGGCGATGATTTTAGCATTGCAGATTCCGGCATTTGCAGTGCCACTTGCAGATTTCTCTATTTCAATAGCGCCGGTTGCAGACCCAGCAACAAACTCTGGTAAGATGATGTTAACAGTCGAGTCAACTAGTTGGGCAAGTACTGGCACATCTCCTGGACAGCTAATTATCGAGTATTCAAAAAATGGTGGTGGGACTTACACGACTGTAGCGGATTTAGCTATTAATGAATCTTACACAGGTTACCAAGAAATGCATGATATAGTTTTATTAGGAGATACCAATATAACCTGGAGAGCAAGATATATTGCGGACACAGTTGCAGAAACTAACGGCTGGGAGGATACTACTTCTAATGAGTTGTTGATTTTAGCAGGTATTCACTCAGAGCTTTTTGCAGATGGAGCAGGCGGATTAAGATATGATGTTGGGCATATTTCGTCAACACAAACAGGTCTATTAGAGCTTGATTACACAGTAGGTGGCACAACAACAGAGCTTAAAGCCGATGTAACTCTTGATGCGACATATCTTGGTGTAAGCGGTATGACCGTAGGAGCTCCTATCGCAACAATGCCGACAGAAACAACAACATATTCATTTAAATATACACCAGACGCTGATGCAGTAGCACTTGGATATGAAGTAATAGAAGGCTCTGCTGTTTACAATCCAACATACCTACAAGCTCCGACAGCAGTAGATGGATATACTGTTGCAAGCATAGCTGGCACAGTACCAGAGCTTGATGCACTTGTTAAAGCGGCAGATGCGGCAAACGCACTTTCGCTTCAGGTTACCAGTTCAGTTGCTGCTGATATGAGATTAACAGATGCATTAGATATAATTAAAAATCAAATGGGTTTATCTAATCACGCTAAGGTAACTTTGCCTGGTGGCGTACTTGTTGCAGACTTAGATATTAAATATGCAACGGCACCAGATGCACTTGATTTAAATTCCATTGCAAATTTCCCGGACAGCAACTCGATGATTAATGTAACACTAACCGGATTAAAAGCGCACGACAGAGTGGCACTTTTAACACTTGATATGGACAGAGCTATAAATGTAAGTTATGCAACAGTTAGTGCATCAGGCGAGGCGACATTTAATGTACCTGCACTTGAAGTTGAAAACATAACTGGTGGAGTTGGCACAGCTGATTACAGCGCATATCTATATGCAAACGTTCCACAAACTCCAGTTCCAGTTCCAGTTCCTGTCCCAGTTTCACCGTCAACTGGAGTTTATAATTAGACTAAGAACTGATTGAAAGTAGCTAAAGGCTAAAAAACTTAGATAGGCATCGATTTTGATAGTCTACAAATAAAAAACCGCCCTCAGGCGGTTTTTTTGCGTATATTACCAGTTGGATTTACCTCTAAAGGGCGGCGCCCGCATCGGCAAACCTTATGGTTTGCCGAGGTCGAATATATTCGACCAAACGCACCGTGGTGCGTTTACTGCGGGCGCCGCATCGATACCCTTTAATGCTGGATATTAGGAATATTATATACGCTCAAATAGAAAGGCACGCATAAAATGCGTGCCGTACTCCTAATTTTTGACATCTGAACTTTGCTATCTGAAAAACCTATATTCTGATAGCTGCCTTATGTGCGGATAATAGTTTCAAGCGCTATTGTGAACATATCATTAAGTGCAGTTTGACGCTCAAGTGGAGTTAAATCCT
>CAYJJJ010000101.1:0-3107 GCA_964370465.1 uncultured Oscillospiraceae bacterium | reverse complement strand
GCTATTGTGAACATATCATTAAGTGCAGTTTGACGCTCAAGTGGAGTTAAATCCTCGCCAGTTAGGATATGATCACTAATTGTGAACATCGCAAGGGCGCGTTTTTTGAATTTAGCTGCAAGTGTGAAGAGAGCATTTGCTTCCATCTCAACGTTTAGCACGCCGTATCTTGCCCAAGTCTTCCACTCCTCAGGGTCGTCTCCGTAGAATGTGTCGGAAGAAAGAGCGTTTCCAACTTTAACTGGAATCCCTTTCTCTTTTGTGACGTTATAAGCGGTATAAAGCATCTCAAAATCTGAAATTGCAGCGTAGTCCGCATTGAAAATTCTGTGGTTTATATTGCTGTTAGTGCTTGCAGCTTGTGCAAGGAAAACACTTCCTACTTTAACATCCATATCAAAGCAACCTGCTGTACCGATTCTTATTATTTTATCGACATCATAATAGTCATATAGTTCGTGCGCATAAATAGAAATTGAAGGCATACCCATACCGCTACCCATAACCGAAACAGGCTCACCCTTATAAGTTCCTGTGAAAGCGAGCATACCACGCACTTCATTGACGCATTTTGCATCAGTTAAAAGATTTTCAGCTATAAACTTTGCACGAAGTGGATCACCAGGCATTAAAACACCTTTCGCAATATCACCTTTTGCCGCACTATTATGCGGAGTTCCAACGTATCCTGCTTTTGCCATATTAAACATCCTCCTTTTGGTTGTTAACACGATTATAACACGAAATTTTTCCGACTTCAATCCAAAAAATCTATTGACAAACTATAAAATATGCATATAATATACCTATACCCCCTATGGGTATAAAAAGGAGTTGGAAATTATGAAAGCATGCATGGACATATCAGCTATAAACAAAAGGCTAAAACGAATAGAAGGGCAGGTTCGAGGAATACAAAAGATGGTCGAAGAGGAAAAATCTTGCGAGGATATTTTAATTCAGATAGGTGCTGTCAAGTCTGCACTACATAAAACAGGGCAGACGATACTCGAAGGGCATATGCACCACTGCGTTTTAGATGGGATAAAAGAGGGCAATGAAGACGAAACAATAGATAAGCTAATCTCAGCGCTAAATCAATTTTCAAAGACAATTTAAGGGGGAAAAAGTTAAATGCTTGCAAAAATAGATAAATTTTTAAACTCGGTGCCGATGTTATGGGTGTCGGGCGTATGTCTTGTGATAAGTTTTGTCGGTGAGTATATAATGCCGCTGACTGCGGGAGCGGAAAACACATTAATGGTTAGTTTTGCTTGGGGGTCGATTTTAATATCGGGATTACCTCTTGCTTACCTTGCACTGCACAGGGTTATAAAACAGCTTTTTATCAGCTCAGCGCTACTCATAACTATTGCGATGATAGCGGCTATTTACATAGGCGATATATTTGCGGCGGGAGAAGTTGCATTTATAATGGCGCTTGGCGCATGGCTTGAGGATAGGACAGTCGAGAAAGCGAAAAAGGGGATAGAAAAACTTCTAAACCTCGTGCCGACTGTCGGGCGAGTTATAACAGCTGATGGTGAGCAGATGATGTCGCCAAAAGATATAAAAAAGGGCGATATAATAAGGGTTTTACCTGGTGAGAGCTTTCCAGCGGACGGTGCCGTGATAGTTGGCAACACAACAGTTGATCAGAGCATAATGACAGGTGAGAGTTTGCCCATTGATAAGGGAGTAGACGATGAGGTATTCACAGGGACGATAAACAGGCATGGTGCTGTTGATGTGCGTGTTTCGAAATCGTTTGAGCAGTCGTCGCTTCAAAAGATGATTAAGCTTACCCAAGATGCAGAAAACAACAAAGCACCGATGCAGAAAATAGTCGATAAATGGGCGGCATGGCTTGTGCCGATTGCAGTGCTAATATCGATAGTTACATATCTCGTTTTAGCTTACGGTTTCTCAATGCCAGACGATGCACTTATCCGTGCGGTAACGGTACTTGTAGTTTTCTGCCCGTGTGCACTAGCCCTCGCAACGCCAACGTCTATTATGGCGGCTATCGGTCAGGCGACAAAAAAAGGTGTTCTTATTAAATCGGGCGAAGCACTTGAGCGAATGGGCGGTGTTTCAGTTGTTGCATTCGATAAAACAGGGACAATAACAAAGGGTAAACTTGCACTTTCCGATATAAAAACATTTGATTTCCCAGAAGATGAGCTTATTTCAATAGTTTCGTCTGTTGAGAGTCGATCAGAGCACCCTATTGGAAAAGCGGTTGTCGAATATGCAAAAGAGAAGAAAATTGAAATTTTGGAAATTTCTGATTTTGAAATGTCGGTCGGCATGGGGGTATCTGCCGAAATAAAAGATGTAAGATATTTTTGCGGAAATGAAAAGCTGATTTTAGAGGACGCAAGTTTATCAGTGTCGGCAGAGGTTTCAGAGGTGATAGAGAGCCTTCGCGGTGAGGGCAAGGCGGTAATTATAGTTGCGACTAAAGAAAAGGTAGTCGGTGTAGTCGGCTTATCTGATGAGATAAAAGACACATCGGCAGCTGCAATAAAACAGCTACAATCCGCAGGGATTGACAAAACAGTTCTGCTAACCGGAGATAACGAGAAAAGTGCTAAGTTTATCGCACAGAAAGTTGGGATATCAGATATTAAGTCGTCACTTCTGCCAGAGGGCAAGGTTTTGGCACTGAATTCTCTATCAGATAATGGGTTTAATGTATGTATGGTTGGTGACGGTGTCAATGATGCACCGGCACTGAAAACAGCGTCAGTCGGAATCGCAATGGGAACTATGGGCAGCGATATCGCAATCGATGCCGCCGATATTGCGATTATGGGTGACGATATATCAAAGATTTCATACATTAAAAAGCTCTCGCTTGCAACAGTTTTCTCGATAAAGTTTAATATAACAATGTCGATGATTATAAATTTCGTGGCAATTATCCTCTCAGTTCTCGGAGTTTTAAATCCAGCAACAGGAGCCCTTGTCCACAATGCAGGCTCGGTGCTTGTTGTGCTCAATGCGGCAAGGCTTTATGATAAAAAGATTGATTAGATAGAAGAATTAGGATAGAAAAGATAAAAGGCTGTACCGAGCACGAGAGTGGTACAGTCTTTTTTGTG
>CAYJJJ010000100.1:1619-6858 GCA_964370465.1 uncultured Oscillospiraceae bacterium | reverse complement strand
ATCGGTGGGCAGAGCGCTGTACAGATTATTGCCGCCGCAACTGTTTCAAGCAGTGTATTGAAGCTTAGTATTGTTACAAACAGCGAGGCGAGCGGAATTGCACCAAAAAACAGTGTCAGCATAGTTAGCACAAGCGCTGAGTGGATAAGTGTCGATAAAATTGCCGCTGTGAGGGTAGAAAATCTCTCTCCGATTTTCCCTTTTAATATCTTGAAAATATAGAACGGCACGAGCCCTAAAATTATCCTTGGGACAAATGTCATAACAATTGACGCTACTGGACTACTCGATGTGAACGGTGAGAAGAGCATATCAATTGGGGAACCCGGTCTGAAAGTCGCTTCAAAGAAGGATATCAGCCCAAACCCAAATCCCGATATCATACCGATTTTTGGTCCAAATGCAATTGACGCTACGATAACCGGAACATGCAAAATCGTAAACGCTGGGAGCGCTGGAATTCTTATAATTCCAATCCCTGTGACATCAAGCACTACTAAAAGTGCCAAAATAAGACTTGCTCGAACTAAATTTTTGCTTTTCATTTTAATCTCCTTGCTGTCGCTCTTTTTAAAGATGCAACGCTTTAATTTAAAGATTTAAATTAGCTGTTTTTCTTGTAAATTGTTAAAAGTCCTTTCAAAATAAGGCTTTCATCGAGTGTGACTTCGTTTTTGAGGAAAGGCACGACCGTCTTTGCAAGGCCACCTGTAATTACAACAGAAACCTTTTCTCCAATCTCCTCGATATACCTATCAATCATACCGTCAAGCATCGAGGCGGTGCCGTAAACAATACCACTTTTCATACAGTCGATAGTGTTTTTACCAATGGGGTTCCCAACGTTCTCAAAGCTTATGTTTGGAAGCTGCGCTGCACTGTCTGAAAGTGCGTTCATCGATATCTTCATACCAGGAATAATAGCGCCGCCAGCAAAAGCACCACTGCTATCCACCACAGAAATCTTCGTCGCTGTGCCCATATCGATAACGATACAGGGAAGATGGTATTCTGTTTTAGCGGCAACACTGCTCGCCACAAAATCCGCTCCAAGCTCGGTTGGGTGATCGATTTTTATATCGAGTCCGCTTTTAATGCCAGGCCCTATCGACAGAACTTTTTTATCGATTATAACGGAAATAGCCCTCATAACCGACGGGGTAATCTCTGGAACAACAGATGATATAACAGCGCCCTCAAACTCGCTTGGCGCAACGTTATACAGACGAAGTAAGTCTTTGAGGAGAACAGCATACTGATCCTCCATCATCCGACGCTCAGAATATATTCTCGATGAGAATAGTATCTTATCGTCTTTCATTGCCGCAAGCACGATATTTGTGTTGCCGATATCTACTGCAAGTACCATAAATCGCTCCTTTAAATCTTTATAACATTATATTACCATTTTTACAGAAAAAAACAATAGCCTTTTGGCTGTTACAAGATACAAATATACTGCGCCTTCGAGATATCTTATACCAAATATCACGATAAGTTGTATAGTGGGGGAATACAGGCTCGTCAGAATTTGCTTCATTTTATCAAAATCCTCTCTGCGAGCAGATTTTTCTTGCATTTTGAAATTCTTCCTTTTCCTCAAAAGACCATAGTCTTTTGGGGAGCCAACTTCGATAGCCGGTAGTTTTCAACACGAGGGAACTCACCCTACAAATCTGTCTTCTGCTCTCTGGTGCCTGTCCTCTGTTCTCTGCTCGCTGGTATCTGTGCGCAGACCGGCGCCCGCAGTAAACGCACTCGTGCGTTTGGTCGAACTTTGTTCGACCTTGGCGAACTCGAGAGTTCGCCACTGCGGGCGGCGGCGTGGCACTTCACGGTAATTTATAATCTAAAGCGCCTTTTCGCGCATTAAAATACATGAGGTAGAACGGTGAATCTTTTCACGGTAATTTATAATTTGAAGTCCCACAAAAAAATGCCTCCTTAAAGGCGGCGGCACTTATTGATAAAATTATTATTTAGTAAGGGCGGGGCTATACTCTGTCCACACAAAAACGCTCGATGTTTTTATCGGCAGTCATCTTATAAATCACCTTTGTGGGCAGAAACCCTGATTTTCACTCAATATAGATTTTCGCAAAATAAAAAACGGGCAAGTTTTGCACACTCACCCGTCCTTTTCTTCATATAATCTCTGTTTGTTGAGATTATCTTTATTATAGAATTAATTTATGACTATTCTTTGACAAAACGTTTAACTTTTTGTATTACTTAAAAAACATTATCAAATGAGCAAATCAAAAGACAGGTGAGGGGGTAAATTCACCTGTCTTTCATTTTTGGGGGGTATTTAAACCTATTTGAAGGTATGGTTATATAATACAGAAGGTTTATGTCTTTTTATTGTTTTAAAAATGAAAAAATTCCGATATATTCTTAAGAGTTTATTAACTTCAAATAGATGTCTTTTGCTATATTTAGCTCCCCAGCAACAATGAACTCATCTTTTTTGTGGCAGAGTTTTGGGTCCCCTGGCCCTAATATGACAAACGGAAGTCCCGTCTGCAAAACATACTGGCTACCGTCGGTATAAAACGACAATCCAACAAACTCTCCACCGCCTGCCTTTCTTAAGTTTTGCACAAGCGGACTGTTTTGTGGTTCATTTATCGCTGGTCGGTCGTTTAGAACTTCAACTTCAATATCACAAATACTCTTGGCAAATTTGATAATCTCGCTGTTTTTTGTAAACGGAATAGTCCTTATATCAAGGGTGAAAACAGCGCTATCTGGTATCATATTCACCTTTGTGCCAGAATTTAGGGTTGTGAGTGCGACTGTGTTTTTATAAAGAAGAGGGTCGATTAGTCCGTTTTCAACCCTTTCCCGAATTTTACTTGTAACCTCAAGCGCTTTATCAATTGCGCTCACACCAAGCATAGGTGCACTTCCGTGCGCCGCAACGCCTTTTGTTTTGATAGAAAGCCACAGAGCGCCCTTTTCGCAAATTCCGATTTTCAGCGAAGTTGGCTCGCAGATAACTGTTTGTGTAACGCCGTCAAACCCGCCGTCTGCCAAAACAGAGCAAATTCCAAAACCGCTTGTTTCCTCGTCGGCTGTGAAGATAAACTTCAAATCTCTCGCTGGCGGTGAATCTTTAAAGGAAAGCGCCGTTGCAATCATCGCAGCAACTCCGCCTTTCATATCACAAGCACCGCGCCCCCAGATGTTTTTGCCGTCAAAGTGTCCTTCAAAAGGAGGGTGCGCCCAATCTTGCTCGTCGGAAACAGGCACTGTATCTATATGCCCAATAAAAGCAAGAGCGCCTCTCTTTTTGCCCTTAACGCTGACGATAAGCGAATCGCGCCCGGCGACACTCTTCACCCTTTTGCACTCAAAACAGCTTAGTTTATCTTCAATATAGTCGCACACTTTGCTTTCGTCTTTGCCGTCTGATCTTATATTTATTAAATCAATTAAAGTTTGAATCATTTTACTTTCCTATAAAGTGGCAAAGAACCTACCCCGAGTGTATTATGCACTCCGAACTTTGAAACAAATCTGCCACTTGTAGCCTTTCTTATATATCTGCTCTCAAAAGATGAGATTTCACCGTTCACAACGGTGTATATTGCACGTTTGGATTTTGGACAAGCAACGGTAATGTTCGCAAAACTTCCGACTGAAAGATTGCCAATCCGCTTGAAATCCTCGCAATTTGTTATTTTGTATAGGTATTCTGCTGGGTTGCTCGTCATAGTTGCAACTGCATCAGAAAGGCTCAAAACACCCTCTTTCGCGATCTCTAAAATAGCTGGAATATTATCCCTGCTATCGCCAAACCCCTTCATAGTCGCCTGGCCTTGACCATCGCTTGAGATGATTCTAACAGTTTTATCAGATAGCTTATCATAGCACCGCTTGCGAATATCCCTATCGAGGAGCAATCCCTCACGACAACCACCGCTCTCTCTCATCATCGAACTCACAAACTCAGCTTCAATATTAGGCTCATTTAGGTATGCAAATAGCCTATCCGCATACTCTGCGCTATCACGACGACTGCCACAGAGCGCCGCTGTTGCGTGCCCTAAATACAAATTTCGTCCATTAGATATTTTTAAAAGTCGGTCGGTATGCGATAAATCCTGTGTGTGGCTCATAAAAAGAAGGTTTGCTTTTGAAGTTATTAGGAAAAGTTTATCCAAATCATCATCGCTTAAGATGTAATGCCCCATGTGTTCTTTTATGCCGATTGCGTGCATACCGGTTTCTACTGTTATCGGATTTTTGGAGAGTTTTTGCAGAGCTATTTCAGGCGATAGCTTTCCTCGAAAAAAATCCACCCAGTCATCAGCGCTCATAATCGGTGCTAAAATTGCCGCCGCACCGATATAAACTCCAGAATTTATCGGAAGACCTCTATCTGTTTCCGCGGAAAATAGTGCTGGTGCCATTGCAGTATTTGAAGCACCTGGGCTAAACGCTGTTGTAACACCGTCTTCGCATGCTGAAAATATCGGACTTGTTGTTATCTCAAACAAATCCCCTTGGTGCAAGTGCATATCAATAAGCCCAGGCATTATGTATAAACCTTTTGCATCAACTACCATATCTCCCGATTTTTCAGATATTTCCGAAACTTCGGATATAATACCATCTGAAACCGCTATATCGCAGATGCTTTCAATATTATTTGTCGGGTCGATCACAAGTCCACCCTTTAAAATCAACCGTTTATTATTTGGATTTTCAGATGATACAGAAGTAGTTTTTGCATTAAAGTTCATTTTCCGCTCCGTATTATTAAAGTTTAAAATAAATTGTTGTGTATTTACCTGATTATATAGAGGCTATTCATGCTTGTATCCAAGTAGACAAGTTTGCAATCTGCAAAGATTTAAATCTATAAATAAAAGCTTGCGGTAATTTGTTTACGAGGAAACGAATTACTGTTAAGTCTTTTGTCCGAATTATTTACTGATACAAAGCCTCTCTAACCACCCAGCTTGATGAGCAAATAGATAAATATATAATTTAATGGCTTAGTTACTAGAAATATTAGTATCCGCGTTATTTGTTTACATAGAAACAAATTGTCTTATTATCTATAAATTGATGAATATAGACCATATAAAGGCACTTTGCATTTAACTTAGACAACCAAATCTTACAATATGTATAATAGATAGTATATGTTTACCTGGAAACATGATTGCGATTTAATTTTAAATTTACTAAATGCTTTTGAATTGCATATCAAAACCCACTTACTGAA
>CAYJJJ010000100.1:0-1519 GCA_964370465.1 uncultured Oscillospiraceae bacterium | reverse complement strand
ACCAATATAAGGCCATATTGTATGTATTTTGAATGGTAATAGTTGCGATATGCATATTCGTGGTTATTTGTTTACGTGGAAACTAATATCTATGACATCTTTTTTATAATTGCTTTTACCCTCGATAATATTGCCTTATAGGCAACGGGGTTGTGGTAGTCGGATGGGACTATAATGTCTGCAGTCTTTTTGCTCGGCTCAACAAACGCTTGGTGCATAGGTTTTACCGTCGCTAAATACTGCTCGATTATCCCATCAACGGTCCTTCCTCGCTCATTAACATCTCTTTGCATTCTTCTTATGAATCTGTGGTCTGACGAGGTGTCGATAAATATTTTTATATCAAAAAGGTCGCGGAGTTCTTTGTTTTCAAATATCAAAATACCCTCAACTATAATAACCTTCGCGGGTTTCATTGTAACCCATTCTTTATGCCTTGTATGCTCTGCAAAGTTATAAGTCGGGTGGGTAATGCTCTCGCCGTTTTTTAGTTTTTTTATAGCCTCAATCATAAGTGCGGTTTCAAGGCTGTCTGGGTGGTCGTAGTTTATAACAACTCGCTCTTCCATCGGCAGATGGTCGTTATTATTGTAGTAGTAATCGTGATACAAAATCTCCGCTTCACCCTTTAAATCCTTATACAGCTTTTCCGCCATAGTGGTCTTTCCGCTACCGCTACCGCCGGCAATTCCCACTATCAAACAATTATTTTCGCTCATTTTATCCCCCTAAATAATATTAATTCCAATAGACCCCATAACCTTTATCGCCGCATCGTGCAAGTCTTTTGCAAAACTTGCAGATAAGCTCTCTATAACACTAATCTTCTTGTTAACGCAGAAACTATTTAGTATTATAGCGTTTGAAATAACACAAACATTTGTTGCTATTCCACAAATTTCAATCTCATCTGCCCAGTCTACAAGCGGATGATCTTTTATTTTAGGAGAGCCGAAACTGCTCTTTTCCAAAGTGTTTTCGGCAAACTCTGAAACTCTATAAAGCTGCGCACCATCGGTTCCCTTTATGCAGTGCGGTACAAATACTTTGCTCTCTGGAGAATTAGCGTATTCGTCGCCGTGAATATCAAGAGTGAAAAGGACTTGTCCACCAGAACTCTTTACCTCTCGAATTTTACTGACAATACCCTCATATAAATCAATAGCGTCTTTGCCACAACCGAGGGATCCTGTAACAAAATCGTTTTGATAATCAACAACAATTAATAATTTATTCATCTCATTCCTCCTTCTAAATATTTTACCACTTTAACACCCAAAATAAAAGTTTTTTTGTGAATACTCTTGACAGAAATCAAAAAATATTATATCTTTTAAATACAAACTATTGCAATTTTCTGCCTTTATGTATTTTGCTCGTTTACATAAAGGTTTTGCTCGGGCTGTCGAAAGACAGCCCTTTTTTTGTGAAAAAACACTAAAATAGCGGTTTATCCCGTCAATAAAAAAACGAAAGCGGGTTTAGTTACAACCGCTTTCGTGTTTTGAGTTAAATGTTT
>CAYJJJ010000099.1:0-6889 GCA_964370465.1 uncultured Oscillospiraceae bacterium | reverse complement strand
GCACATATATTATGAGTAACACTAAGACTTGCTGCACATCCGTTATAAAGTCTGTCCTCAGGGATATGGTTTATTCCAACCTGACGGCGCTTTTTGATGTTGTAGCTTGTGATATCCTCACCCTTTAGCAGTACCTGACCACCGTCAGCCGCTATAATTCCGGTTATAATATCCATAGTTTCGCTCTGTCCGTTACCTTCAACGCTTGCAACACCTAAAACTTCGCCTTTACGAAGTGCAAAGTTCATACCTTTAACTTTTTGGGTCTTAAACCTGTCTGTATATTGCAAGTCTTTGACTTCGAGTATCTTCTCTTTTGAAGTTTTCGGCTCTTTATCGTATTCAAATACGATTTCACGACCGACCATAAGCTTTGAGATATCCTCAATTGAAACATCGGCAACATCATATGTACCCATAGTTTTACCGCGTTTTAGAACTGTTGTTCTATCGCAGATAGCTTTAACTTCGTTAAGCTTATGAGTTATGAATATAATGGTAAACCCGAGCTCTTTAAGGCTCTTTAGCTCTACAAACAGCTCTTCTGTCTCCTGAGGAGTTAAAACAGCTGTCGGCTCGTCGAGAATAATTATTTTCGCACCACGATACATCGTCTTTAGGATTTCAAGCTTCTGCTTCATTCCTATTGATATATCACGTACTTTAGCTTTTGCATCGACATATAGGTTGTATTTTTTACTGATTTCCTCAGTTATACGAACACACTCAGCTTTGTCGATAAATATGCCCTTACGTGGCTCTACGCCGAGAAGTAGATTCTCAGCTACCGTTAATGATGGAACCAGCTTAACATGCTGATGCACCATGCCTATTCCGCGTTCAATCGCATCTTTAGAAGATGTTACCTGAACTTTTTCGCCATAGAGGAAAACCTCTCCGCTTGTGATGCTCTCTATTCCGAAAAGCATCTTCATAAGTGTGCTCTTTCCAGCACCGTTCTCACCGACAAGGGCATGAATTTCGCCTTCGTCGATAGCAAAGTTTACATTGTGATTTGCCAAAACTCCGCCTGGATAAATTTTAGTTATATCCACAACTTTTAAAATATCTTTTTGCATTATGCCACCCACCAATTAATTAATTTGATAATTAATATGTTTATTTTTGAATTTATAAAATACAGTATGTGGACTTATTAAAAGCCCACATACCGATATTTATTATAGAGTCGCGTGAAGAGTCTCAAGAGCGATTTCCATCATTGCAGTAAAGCTCTTTTCTCTCTCTTCTGAAGTTGTTTTAATTTCAGCTGTATCTGAGCATGTACAGATACAAAGCGCATCAACGCCAGCATATGCAGCGTTTGCATATAGAGCAGCAGCTTCCATCTCAGCGCCTAGAACGCCCATCTCTCTCCAAGGATTGTTTTTCTGTCTGTTAACACCGTAGAAAGCATCTCCTGAAGCGATGTTTCCAACATAATATGTTGCACCATTTGCTTTTGTTGCAGTTACAGCAGCTTCAAGTAGCTCATAGCTTGCAATTGGAGCATATGTGCCATTCATGTTGAACTGCTCAAGATACCTTGAATCAGTACAAGCGCCCATACCGATAATTATATCACGAGGTTTAACATATGGCTGCATACCGCCACAAGTTCCGACACGGATAAGCTTTTTAACACCATAGTAGTGGATAAGCTCATATGAATAGATACCTATTGATGGCATACCCATACCTGTTCCCATAACAGAAACTCTCTTGCCTTTGTAAGTACCTGTGTATCCGAGCATATTGCGAACTTCATTGAAACAAACTGGGTTCTCAAGGAAATTCTCAGCAATAAACTTCGCTCGAAGCGGATCTCCTGGTAGCAATATTCCCTCTGCAATATCTCCTGGCGCTGCGCTGATGTGTGCTGTTGGTGTCTTTGACATAGTAAACTCTCCTTTGTTTTATAAAAATTTTGTTTCTAAACAAAAATTGTTAACCTACAAATTTGCCAATACAAATAATCTCAAAATAATTTGTACTTACCATCTAGACTATATCGATTTAAATGCGAATTTACAACAATAATATAAACGCATTATAATTCTTTATCTAATATCATATTTTAACATTTTTCTGTTAAAAGTCAATAAAAGACAGTAAGAATTGTTAACTATTACAATTTTTATTTTAATATTTAGTAATTATAGACAAATTGTTAATACCGCAATCCCTTTTGTGCTATTTCACTAAAAAATAACTAAAATTCATCGCTTTAAGTGCGGTAATGCACAATAAAATAAAGATTTTAATAAAAAAACAGCATTTATAGTTATAATCTTAAATAGCTTTTACAGCTTTTTCATCTTTGTTACTATTGTTACAATAATAAGGCATTTTGTTAATATTTTGACAAAATGCCTTTGAATTATTTTTTATTTTGCAGTTAGTACCCACTCTGCTCTTTTGAACTGTCGCCCGCATCCTCTGCTTTGGCAATCTTTACAAGTCTGCTTGTGCCGAGCCTATTTGCACCAAGCGCGATATATTTCTCTGCATCTTCAAACGATGAAATACCTCCCGCAACCTTAACTAGTAGCCCCTCTGGTCTGTTTGCTTTGAATATCTCAACGTCTGCAAATGTCGCACCAGATGTTGAAAACCCTGTTGATGTCTTGATAAAGTCAGCGCCTGCGTCAGACACAATTCTGCACATCTTCGCCTTTTCATCATCAGTCAGTAGGCATGTTTCTATTATAACTTTTAATATCTTATCGCCGACCGCCTTCTTTAGCTCACGAATTTCGTTCTCGACATACTGATAATTTCCCGCTTTAAGCTCGCCGATATTGATAACCATATCAATTTCAACAGCGCCGTTTTCCACAGCTTCTTTCGCTTCAAAAACCTTTGCCGCAGTGGTCATATTTCCATTTGGGAAACCGATAACAGTGCAGACAGCGAGTTTGTCGCCGAGATAGTCTGCCGCTCTTTTAACATAGCACTGTGGAATACACACAGAGGCAACGCTATAGCGCACTCCGTCATCGCATATCTCCAAAATATCCTCCCAGCGCGCCCCTTGAAGTAACAAAGTATGGTCAACAATAGCTAAAATGCTCTCTCTATTCATAATCCTCTCCTATACAACTTTTTTTGATTTACTTTGATTATATAGTTATAAAATGAGTATGTCAACATACTTTGTTTAAATAATAACATTTCTTTCTCGATTTTCACATAATGTCAAAAAAAACTACTAATATTTATTTATTTCGCAAACTACCTCATTACCAACCCATACCAATATTTGTTGGAAATGGAGAGCCATAGTCACCATAGACTAAGCTTCCGTCCATCTTGCTTATAAACGGATAGTAGCTGTATTGATATCCTGTCGGGCTTGTGAAAACAACCTCTACATCTGAGAACAAATCACTTTGATTACAGCTAAACAGTAATACTTCGTTTGGCTCAAATGTGTAGAGCAGATTGCCACGAACATCTTCACCATTAACCCCAACGCTGTTTGCATATATCTGCAAAGTTCCACTATCTCCCCAGCTGCTTCTAATTAAATAGTTTTCATAACCGCCGAAGTTTTTATATGTCACGTTATTCATCTCTTCTTCGGTCAATATATAATCAGTCCCTGAAAAAGTCGCTAAATCGCTAAATGGGTTTTCGCCAGCAACACCTGTTTCAAATATTGAACCGATGAAAGCTACCTGTATCGGGTCGCCTCCGTGCTCAGGCAAATAATCGTAGAACTTATCGCTTAAAACTTTGTATACCTTATAACTTTCACCGTCGTCCTCAGTTCCAACAATCGCCCACATTCTATAAGTATCATAACCCACTTGTGGCGCCGCAAGCGAAACATCAAAGTCCAAAACTTCGTCAACTAAAAGTCTTACTATCTCAAAATCAGAAACATCTACAAGTGTTGATTCATCAACATAAAACTCAGTCAATAAATCCTCGACCATATAAATAGTCTCTTCACCGTATTTTTCCGAGTCAAGTTGCTCTGCACTGTGTATTATATATCCCGGAATAAATCTATCTTCTGCAATTCCCGCCATCAAACCGTCTGAATAGCTCTCTTCAGTTACCGCTCTGATAGCCGCTTCATCTTTTAAAACTTGCGCTTTAAAGAAGTCGATAACTATCTCCTCTGAACGAAAGACAGGCTCATACTCATTTATCAAAAATCTGCCCTCAAAGAAAGTTGCGCAGCCAAAGTCTCCCGAAACACTTTCGTAGTCATCTAAAAACGCAAGCGCTTCATCGAGTTTTGATTTTGGCACAACTACATCTTCAGCAGTAGCACCGACTATAACATAGCTCTCCACATTCGCATACCAAGAATTGTACTCTTCAAAATACTCATCTTCTCCTACCATATTTCCACCAATATAGAAATAGTCGTATGCTTGTGTTTGCGGATTCCATTCAACACTAAACTGTATTTCAGGAATTAATGTACCAAACTCACTCATCTTCCAATAAATCCTTGACTCTTGGTTGAAATAATTGTATGAGTTTCCACTCACCAGATAATGCACCCCATCAACAACAGCCTTTTCAAATACAAACCTATCGCCCATTTCCCAATTTGTAACAAGCGGAATTTCGCCGACATGATAAAGCTCGTTATCCTCTGTGAGCGAGAAAACCTGCACCTCAAATGTTTCATCACCTTGATGGTAGAAGTATGCACTATCATTCTCGTAAACTCGCACCAAAACAAGCTCTAATATGCCATTACCATCAAGGTCGATAAGCTCTGCGTAAGCAAGATTATAGATAGCATAAGCATCCTCATCGCTATCGACAAATTCATATTCAACTTCATAAGGTGTCTTCTCAGGTTCTGGATACTGCAAAAACGCCGTTTCGTACGACTGCAGAAGCGATTTGTAAATACCGTAATTCGGCCCATCATCAGAGGGCCTATCCCCATCGCTCTCACTCATGCTTCCGCTTTCGCTACCGCTCTCCTCACCACTCTTGCTCTCACTATTAGCACCGCCGCCACATCCGGAAATAACAAGTATTATAGCGAGCATTAACATTAGTATTATCTTTTTCATAACTACCTCCAGCCCATCACAATATTTCGGTTTTCTTGCTTATCATTATTTTATCATAATTACATTATAACATAATGTGCCAAACAGCACATTCCGCTTTATTTTCCTGTTTTTTTCGTTCATCTCCCATATACTCTTGATTTATCTTTAATAAATAATATAATGGATATATTGGGAAATACTTTCCCTTTGTTTTAAAACAAACACGCCACAATAAAACTATTATAAAAAAGTTATATGCAAAATCAGAGAAACGAGATTTATTATGACAAATGACAAATACACACCCCTTATTGATACAATAAAAGATATGCTTCATACTAATATAGAAGCTCTGTTTGAGTTTGAAAAGTTCGAGTCGGAAAAGGATTTTGCAAATTCTCTCGAGATGCTTATGATGTGTCAGCAGTCTTTTCAGAGCATAATATCTGTTTGGCGGGAAAATTTCACCCTACCTAAAGCTTATGATAATTTGTTTGAAAAACTAACACTTTGTTTGGAGGCACTAAAAAAACACCCTGAGCCTAATATATACTCTATTGCCACCTCCTACCTCTACCAAACATCCCACTACCTAATATATTTCGCTGAAAATATTGAGCGAGAGATTGCAGCGGCGGATAAAGCAGTATCAAAACCAAGTGTCGGCAAGAAAAAGATATTGTTTGTCCCTTATAAATCGTCGATGTGGGACTCGATGGACTCTATCTATGAGGCGGCAATCAACGACGAAAACTGCGAGGTTTATGTCGCGCCAGCGCCATACTACACCTTAAAAAACGAAAAACTCGAGAAATATTGCTATGAAGGCTACGACTTACCACAATATGTCAAAATCACCCATTGGCTCGCCCCAGATTTCCGCGAGATGAATTTTGACGTTATCTATTTCCACAACCCCTATGATAGCCACAACTTCGTCACACGCCTTCACACCGATTTCCACGGCAATGTTTTGCGCACCCTCTGCAAAAAGCTTATCTTCGCACCATACGCAATAGGAATTGAGAGCTTTGATGACTTCGAGAGCGCAGAGCATATCTATGCGCTTAATATGTTAGCATACCCCGCAACAAAATCAGCTGACCTGATTTTATGCAACTCAAAAACCGAGATGGAGCTCTTGATAAAACGCGGATACGATGCAACAAAGCTTCTACAAGCTTCTCCAAAACTCGATTATGGATTTAAAATTATAAAAGAACATCAAAACTATCCGCCAGAGTGGGACAAAAAGATAAAAGACAAAAAAGTCTTTCTTTTGGGTCTTAATATCGGATATATTTACTCTGCGTATAATCCTGCGATGACTATAATTGAAGCATTTTTAAAAGACAGCACCGCAACATTAATATTTCGTCCCCACCCGTTTACCGGCAAATTTCTCGAAAACGACAATCCCGAACAGTTCAAGCATTATCAATCGATTTTAGAGCTCATAAAAAACAAAGACAACATAATCTACGACACTACCCCGTCCTACACAAATTCATTCGCTGTTGCAGATGCACTTTTTAACGACATAAGCTCGATTATGCCTATTTTCATGATGAGCGAAAAGCCAGTTTACCAGTATATCGAGCCGCATATAAATAAGAAGCACCATATGATAGACTTCACCGGCGCTTACGGTAAAAGCAACAATACATCAGTTGCCGATTTTATCAAACTTGTAACTGATGGCAACGACCCTAAAAAAGAAGAACGACTATCGAAATTCTATGCATCAGTTGGCGATATGCAAAACAGAGCAGAAACCGACGGTATGAAAGCACACAAATTTGTCTTGGATATGCTTTAAAATAAATATTTGCCATAAAAAAGGATATAAGTTTTGTTTT
>CAYJJJ010000098.1:0-6928 GCA_964370465.1 uncultured Oscillospiraceae bacterium | reverse complement strand
AAATAAAAGGGGAGATAAAAGATGGAAAAGAGGATGGGAACTATGCGCTCACAAAGCCTTGTCAATTTAGCAACATTTGAGGTGCCACTCGATTTCGATGCCTATATTCCGGACGGTTTTCCGGATATTGATGAAATCATAAGCTCAAAGGGGACAATTAAGCTATCAAAGCTCTATGACAAAAGCACCCTCACTGTAACAGGTACAGTGACAATAAAGGTGGTTTACAGCTACGATAACGGCAGTAAAACAAAAACACTTAAGTTCTACCAAAGTTTTTCAAACACCGAAAAGACCGACAAACCAGATGTGCGCTGTGTGTTTATCGAATCAAAAGTAGACTACCTAAACCACAGGCTTCTGAACAATAGGCGTGTTGATTTTAAAGGCGCTGTCAGCATCAATGCAAAAGGCATTACAGAGGAGCCGATTGCAATATACCAAAAGAGCGAGGGCGATAACCTTTGCCTAAAAAGCAAAACAGAAGAGATTGACTATATATATGAAACGCTCAGTAAAGGGCTAACAATTAAAGATGAGTTTCTTATTGGCGAAGAGCTCGGTGACTGCGAAATTGCAGGGACAAATACAAACGTTGAGCTAATTGATATTCGAAGAACACAAGATAAAACTGTACTAAAAGGTAATTTTTTAATCGAAACAGATATTCTTGATGATGGCAAGATAAACAAGTATAGCTACAATCTGCCGTTTACCCAGGTGTTTGATATCTGTGGCGATGATACAATGAAAGACTTTGTCGACTTTAATATATCGAGTGAAGATTTTACTCTTCTACTCGATGGCAGTGAGCTTTATCTCTGTGTTGAACTTAAACTCGAGAGCGATTTAGTGCTGATTGCAAGCGATGTTGTAGTATATTATACCGACGGCTACTCGATGGAATGTGAATGCGAATTTGACCATTCAAAGTTTAATATTTCAAAAATAATCGGTGAAATAAACGATAATTTTACAGATAAGACGAAAATCGTTTCAAACAGTCCGATTGCAGAAGTTTTGTCGGTCGATATGGATATCATTAAAAGTGAATATCTATTTTATGAAAACGACTGCCGACTATTTGTCCATGCAAATCTCTGTGCTATTGTGCAAAATGAAGAGGGTGAGTTTGAGGGCATTAGCGCAAAAGCTGAGTTTAAACTTCCTCTCGGCTGTAACAGCGAGGGAGCGGAGTGCTATGCTATCTATAATTTATCGGTCGACGATCTTTCGTTTGACTGTGAGGCGACAAACGCAATAGATGTTACCGTTAGAATGTCGGTTGATGGGTATGCATTTGATATCATAGAAGCGGTTGCCATTAAAAATGTAAGCCTTGACCACGATAAGGCAAAAGAGCAGGCAATCGAAGCGCCACTTGTTTTATATTACGGCACAGCGGGCGAGAATGTTTGGGATATTGCAAAGCGATATAACGCAAATATAGATAAGATTATGAGTGAGAATTCACTTACCGATGATGTCTTAGAAGAGAAAAAACTGCTACTTATAACAATAGGTTGAGAATAAAAAAGCTAATCTCCGTTTGCCGCGAATGAGAGGTTATTAAAATATCGCAAGCGGCAGAAAAGGAGAGCAAAATGGAACAAAAACAACTCTACAATGATATTTCACAGAGAACCGGCGGCGATATTTATATCGGTATCGTGGGGCCTGTGAGAACTGGTAAATCAACATTTATTAAAGGATTTATGGATTCTCTGGTTGTGCCGAATATTAAAAACGAATATGCAAAACAGCGTGCAATCGATGAACTGCCACAGTCGTCCGCTGGCAGAACTATTATGACGACAGAGCCAAAGTTTATCCCTGAAAATGGCGTTGAGATTTTTATCGAAGAAAATGTTCGTATGAACGTCCGACTTATCGACTGCGTTGGGTATATAGTACCGAGCTCTATCGGATATATCGAGAACAACGCACCGCGAATGGTTGCAACACCTTGGTATTCAGAGGAAATTCCATTTAATATGGCGGCGGAAATTGGCACTTCAAAGGTTATAAACGACCACTGCACAATAGGCCTTGTTATTACAACAGATGGCAGTATTACAGATATTCCGAGAGCTGAGTATGCAGAGGCAGAAGAGCGGGTTATAAATGAGCTTATTGGAATTGATAAGCCTTTTATAATACTTGTTAATTCAACCGACCCCGAGGGTGAGCGTTGTCAGGAAATTATAGCGGAAATAGAGGAGAAATACGGTGCAAAGGTGCTTGCTATTGATTGTTTAGCACTTAGTGAAGATGATATAAAGCAGATTATGGCGTCTATTCTATATGAATTTCCGATAAATGAGATGCAGATAGATATGCCGAGCTGGATTTCAACTCTATCACCAGACAACGAGATAAAGAATTCGATATACAAGGCTGTATATGACGCAGCATTATCGGTTCACAAGATAGGCGAAGTTTCAGAGCATATTGAGCTGATTGACGAGTGCGAATTCGTCAAGCACACCCACCTTGAAAATATAGACCTCGGCGCTGGGAACGCAAAAGTTGGGGTTGAAATTCATCCACATCTATTCTATAATGCGCTATCTGAGTTATCTGGAATGGATATTAAGAGCGAAGCCGACCTTATAAAAAACCTAACATCTCTTGCGAGCATGAAGCGTGAGTATGACAAGATAAAGCACGCACTTGATGAGGTTAATGCAACAGGCTATGGGATAGTTATGCCATCGATGGACGAGATGAGCCTTGAAGAGCCACAGATGGTGCGTCAGGGCGGTAAATACGGGGTTAAACTGCGTGCATCAGCGCCATCTATCCATATGATGAGGGTTGACACAACAACAGAGGTAAGCCCAATT
Source organism: uncultured Oscillospiraceae bacterium (assembly GCA_964370465.1). GTDB lineage: Bacteria > Bacillota > Clostridia > Oscillospirales > Ruminococcaceae > CAYJGN01. Next base: position 4,082 of record CAYJJJ010000098.1, on the reverse strand, counting down.
GTTGGCACCGAGAAGCAGTCGGAAGAGCTTGTTATGTATCTACTATCGGAGTTTGAGGGGGATAAGAGCAAACTTTGGGAGAGCAATATATTCGGCAAAAGCTTGCACGAGCTGGTCGCTGAGGGTATGCACAACAAGCTAAACAGATTACCGGCAGATGCCAGGGAAAAACTCTCAGAAACACTCGAGCGGATAATTAATGACGGGTGCAACGGGCTTATTTGTATAATAGTTTAGTTTTAAAATATTTAAGGCAGAGAGGTTTTATAGCTTCTTTGCCTTTTTATATGTCACTAAAATTTTGAATATGTATAAGGAAATTAAGCAAATTAGAATAGGCAATGGTTTTGTTTATGAACTTTTTGATAAAACCGCACTGCTTTTATTGCAAAAAAATTCTTTTGCGTGTAAAATATCTTTATATGAAAGTGAGGTTAGTTATGAATAATATTAAAATTGCGATTATTGGGTATGGAAATCTTGGTATCGGTTGTGAAAAGGCTATTGCAAACAACCCCGATATGGAACTTGTGGCGATATTCACAAGGCGCTCACCTGATAGCCTAAAACCGCTCACTGCAGGTGTGCCTGTTTATTCGGTTGAAAAAGCGGCTGAGATGAAAGACAGCATTGACGTTGCGGTGCTATGCGGTGGCTCAGCTACTGATTTACCTGTTCAAGGGGTAGAGTTTTCAAAGCTTTTCAATACAGTTGACAGTTTCGATACCCATGCTAAAATCCCTGAATACTTCAAAGCGGTTGATGCATCTGCAAAAGAGGGCGGAAATGTTTCGGCTATATCAATCGGTTGGGATCCTGGTATGTTCTCGATAAACAGACTATATTCAAACTCGATACTTCCTTGTGGTGAGGACTACACCTTCTGGGGACCTGGTGTTTCTCAAGGGCACAGCGATGCTATCCGCAGAATCGATGGTGTTCTTGATGCAAGGCAGTACACAATACCTATAAAAGAGGCAGTTGAGGCTGCAAGAAGCGGCAAAAACCCAACTCTCACAACAAGAGAGAAGCACCTAAGAGATTGCTATGTTGTTGTGGCAGATGATGCAGACAAAGCGAAAATAGAAGCTGAAATAGTGAATATGCCAAACTACTTTGCAGACTACGACACAACAGTTACCTTTATATCAGCGGAAGAATTGCAAGAAAAACACGCAAACATCCCACACGGTGGTTTTGTTATAAGAAGCGGTAAAACCGATGATAATACCACTCATGTTGTAGAGTATAGCCTAAAGCTTGACTCAAATCCGCAGTTCACCTCAAGCGTTATGATTGCATATGCAAGAGCGGTATACAAACTCTCAAAAGAGGGCGTTGTAGGTTGCAAAACAGCGTTTGATATTGCGCCTGGCTACTTATCAATTAAGAGCCGTGAAGAGCTAATGGCAGAGATGCTGTAAAAATGATTTAATAGTATTATTCAAGAGATAATGTGAATGGTGTTGAGTTCTTATTATTAAAAGAACAGCATAAATTTTGCATTATCTCTTTATTTTTTACGATAATTCACAAATAAATATATTATCAATCTTTTAATCTATATTTATATAAATAGGTTTGCTTGCATTGCATCAAATAAATTCGTCGTTTTAAGTCGGGCGTGCAAGGGATGATACACATAAATAATAAATAAGTAATAATATTTTCGCAGACGATTACACAGCTCTTACACCTCGTGCGATATACTTAATAAGCTATAAAGCAACATAGCTTCACCTAGAATTATTAGGTTTATTAATTTAAAATTTACAAGCTTTAATATTTACTTTTAAGCTTTAGTGTGGTAAAATTTTTTTATTGAGTTAATCTTGATTTTTAGTCAATATTTTTTGTAGTAAGTTAATTCTAAAAAAGGAGTCAAATATGAACAGTAAACTTCAAAGTGATTTTGTAACAGATTTGTATGAAGCGATTTTATCACTTGAAACTATTGAAGAATGTGATAGTTTCTTTGAGGATATCTGCACAATTCAAGAGCTTCGTGCTCTTTCTCAAAGACTTTGTGTAGCGAAGATGCTTAAAGCGGGAAAGGTTTACAACGATATCGTTAAAGCGACAGGTGCAAGCACTGCAACTATAAGCCGAGTTAACCGCTCTTTGCAGTTTGGCAGTGGCGGATATGAAAAAGTGTTGGAAAGGCTAAAGTAATGTATAACGATGCATTTTGCAGAGTGTATGATACCCTGACTGAAAATGTCGATTACGAAAAAATAGTAAACTTTATACTCAAAAAATCTCATGGTCTTTATGAGGATAGCATTGCCCTTGATTTATGTTGCGGAACGGGAACGGTTAGTAAAATGCTAAACGGACATGGGTTTGAAACGATTGCTGTTGATTCATCGTTTGAGATGCTTTGTCGTGCCCGTGAAAAAGACGACAAAACTGTCTACTTAAATCAAGATATAACAGAACTTGACCTCTATGGAACGATAAATCTCGCGACCTGTGTTTTAGATGGCTTTAATCATCTCAATTCAGTTGATGATTTTGAGAAGGCGATTAATTCAGTTTCGCTCTTCACAGAAAAGGACGGTCTGCTTATTTTTGATATAAACAGCAGATATAAGCACAGTGAGGTTATGGGTGACAATGTATTTATCTTCCCAGGAGATGATATCTACACTATATGGCAAAATGAGTACGATGAAGATAGTAGTGCAGTTGATATTTATTTGGATTTTTTTGTTAAATCGGAAAGTAGTTATCAAAAGGAAGAGCTCAGCTTTACAGAGATTTTTTTAGACGAAAAAACAGTTAATGATATTTTAGTAAAAAACGGATACGAAATACTCTCGGTAACCGATGATTACAGCGAAGAGGAAATATCTGATAAAACAGAGAGAATAACAATTGTAGCGAGGAAATTATATGGGCAAAATAATAAGATGCATATCTAACGATGGCGCGGTTGCGCTTATCGTTTCAGACAGTCGTGATATTGTGCAAAAAGCGCATGATATCCACAACACAACACCTGTCGTTTCAGCGGCGCTCGGGAGGCTTCTAACAGGAGCTTCTCTTATGGGTGTGTCGCTAAAAGGGGAGAGGGACAACATAACCTTGCGCCTTAACGGAAAAGGCCCTACGGGGACTGTTTTGGCTGTTTCAGACAGTTTTGGCAATGTGAAGGGGTACTCTATAAATAGCGATGTAGAGTTACCGCTCAACGATTTAGGTAAACTTGATGTTCGAGGAGCTGTCGGCACAGATGGTTTTTTAACGGTTATAAAAGATTTGGGGCTAAAGGAGCCGTATGTTGGGCAAACTCCTATTGTTAGCGGCGAGATAGCAGAGGATATTACCCACTATTTTGCGACTAGTGAGCAGACAGCATCTGTTACAGCGCTCGGTGTTCTTGTTGAAACAGACCACACAATTAAGGCGGCTGGCGGATTTGTTATATCACTTTTACCAGGTGCAGATGAGAGAACTATCAATGCAGTTGAGGAAGATATAAAAAAATTGTTTCCAATTACGACTATGCTTGTCGAAGAGAGTGATTTGTTCAATATAGCCAAAAAAATCCTCCCAAGTTTTACGCTTGAAATTTTAGATTCTTTTGAAAATGAATACAAGTGTGATTGTAGCAATGACAGAATTTTAAATGCATTTAAAAATATTGCAAAAGAAGAAATTTTAGCGATGGCAGAAGAGGATGAAGGGGCAGAAGTTGTATGTCATTTTTGTGATAAAAAATATAATTTTTCTGAAAATGACCTGATAAATATAGTGAAAAATAAATAATTATTCAATTTTTAAAAAAAATGTAAAAAAGCTATTGACATTTATCCGAATGTATTGTATTATAGTTTTCGTCGCTAAAACAAAGCGACACTGTGGGAGCATAGCTCAGCTGGGAGAGCATCTGCCTTACAAGCAGAGGGTCACAGGTTCGAGCCCTGTTGTTCCCACCACATTTGGCCCGGTAGTTCAGTTGGTTAGAACGCTAGCCTGTCACGCTAGAGGTCGTGGGTTCGAGTCCCATCCGGGTCGCCAAATATGCCTCTGTAGCTCAGTCGGTAGAGCAGGGGACTGAAAATCCCCGTGTCGATGGT
>CAYJJJ010000097.1:0-6968 GCA_964370465.1 uncultured Oscillospiraceae bacterium | reverse complement strand
AAAACTGCAAAAGAGGCGAGCTATCTATTCGCAACACTCTCTTCAGATGAGAGAAATGCAGTTTTAGAAGAGATAGCGAAACTTCTGATAGAAAACAGCGATTTTTTAATTGAGAAAAACGCTTTAGACATTGCAAATGCAAAAAACTACAATCTTACCGACGGTGAAATCGATAGGCTTCGTCTGAGCAAAGAGCGGATAGAAGATATGGCAAATGGGGTTTTAGAGGTTGCGAAACTCCCGGACTATCTAGGCGAAACGCTCGATAGTTTTGTCGGTGCAAACGATATAAAAATAAAGAAAGTTTCGGTGCCGTTTGGGCTTATAGCGATGATATATGAAGCTCGCCCAAATGTTACTGTTGATGCGGCGGCGCTCTGCATAAAAACAGGGAATGCAGTTTTGCTTCGAAGTGGAAAAGAGGCTTATAACAGCGCGGCGGCACTTTGTATCATTATAAAACAGGCGCTTTTAAACTGCTCTGTTTCTCCCGATGTTGTAACACTAGTGGAAGATACAAGCCGAGAGAGTACCGCTAAACTTATGAAACTCGCTGGAATAGTTGACCTTTTAATACCAAGAGGTGGCGAGGGGCTTATAAAATACTGCACTCTGAACTCAACCATTCCAATAATCGAAACAGGTACTGGAAACTGCCATATATATGTTGAGAAAAATGCCGACATCGATAAAGCGGTAGCGATTGCGCTCAATGCTAAAACCCAGCGTACATCTGTTTGCAATAGCGCTGAGAGTTTATTAATCGATGAAGAGATAGCAAAAAAACATCTTCCAACTATTGCGAGTGCGCTTGCAAAAAAAGGCGTTTCATTTTATTGCTGTGAAAAAAGCATAGGGCTTATAAAAGGGGCAAAACCTGCAACTGATGAGGAATTTGCGAAAGAGTTTCTGGGTCTTGTTATCTCTGTGAAGGTTGTCGAGGGATACAAAGAGGCAATAGCGCATATTAATAGATTTAGCACCCACCACAGTGACTGCATAATAACTGAGGACAGCATAGCGGCGGATAGCTTTTTAAAAGCGGTTGATAGCGCTTGCGTATATCACAATGTTTCAACAAGATTTACCGACGGTGGGCAGTTTGGATTTGGAGCTGAAATCGGTATAAGCACACAGAAACTCCACGCAAGAGGCCCTATGGGACTGCGTGAGATGCTAAGTTACAAATATATAATTGAAGGCTGCGGCCAAATACGATAAGGAGGCGTTTTTTTGAAAAATAACGTGCATGCAAAGGCAAAGCACCGAAGACAAAATATAGCAGTTTTTGGTGCAATAACTATAATTTTTGCTATAATAGGACTTGTTTCAACAACGATTTTCACGGTGAATTTCGTGCGTAGTATATTTAGCGATGAAGAAAGACTTGAGCATTTTGAAAATATCATTCTGCCACTTGTTATTCTCGACCCACCGCCATTTGACTCGGTGGAAAATCTTGATATGTCGATTCAAATTCAGGCTTCAATATGGAGCACACTGTTAAATGAAAACCGAATAAAATATGAAGATGAAGCAACGGGTGTTTTAACTATTCCGATTGTCGATATCGACTCGTATGCAAAGAAGATGTTTGGGCCGGAAACGGTGCTTGTACACCAAAGTGTTGGTGATATTCTATTGAGCTATACCTATGATGAAGAGTTGCAAGCTTATATTGTGCCTGTTATGGGTAAAGTTCAGCTATATACCCCAAGAGTGGAAAGTTACACACAGGACGGCGACATCTACACGCTAACTGTTGGATATATACCGCCCGGTGGTGTTTGGGAACTCAATGAAGAGGGTGAGCGGACTGAGATAACTGCCGACAAAAACATGACATATATCCTTGAGAAGGTAGAAGATAACTACTATATAACAGGTGTTTATATAGGTGCAAACAGTGGGGCAGAGCAGGGGCAGAGTGGTGAGAGTGTTCCAACGAATACAGAGCCGCTACTCCCTGAAAATGAGGAGTCAGACGATGTTGCAAGTGACCCAGTTGCTCCAAACGAAGACGCAATACAGGGAAGTAGTAGCGCAACTGATGCGGGCGAAGAATCTGAAGAGCCGTCAGATGGAGAGTCGGATGCAAGCTCAAGCGAGAGTGCAGCTGATAGTGAGGCAGAAGAGGATAGCTCTACTGAGGAATAGTACAAGCTATATAATATAAATAATTTGCATAAATTTATAGGTAATAAAAGAGCGTTTAGCAAAACAAGCAAAAACCTACCGCTAAAAGATGGCGCAATTTTGCCAAAAACTACACCGATTAGCAGAATAGAGAGAAACAAAGGCAAGGAGAAAAACTTTGAGAATACTAATAGATGCCGATGGGTGCCCTGTTGTTGATGAAACGATAGCAGTTGCAAAAGAGAAGGGCGCTGAGTGTTTAATCATCTGCGATACCTCTCACGAATTTAGCAGAGATGGAGCGAGAACTATTGTTGTTGAAAAAGGTTCGGACAGTGTTGATTTTGCCCTTGTAAATCTACTACAAAAAGGGGATATTGTGATAACGCAAGACTATGGTCTTGCGGCACTCTGTCTTGCAAAAGGCGGTATTCCGATAAGCCAAGACGGAGTTTTGTATACCGATGATAATATTGATGCCCTGCTTGGCGCTCGCCATTTTGCCGCAAAGGTGCGACGTGGCGGAGGTAGACTTCGAGGCAACAAAAAGCGAACAAAAGAGCAGGATGAGAGATTTGTTGAAGAGCTTATGAAGCTTACTGCGACATTGCTTAGCAATTGACATTTTACTGTCTCTATGATAAGATTTCTGTAATAGTATCATTTATTACATAGAGGAGAAGTGCAATGAAACGCTCGGTAATACTCTTTTTGCTATTATTTTTAGTGCTATCAGGTTGCAATATTGGAAATAATTCTTCAGAAAGTAACAGTGGTTATTCTTTGATAAGAGATGGTGAAGAGGTCGAAGGCGTTAATTCATATGAAAATATTAACATTACTGTTACTGAAAAAATAAATATACAAGAAAATCCATATAATCAAATTTATTCAGATAAAGTGAATTTTGTTTTAGAAATTGAAAACCTTAATGAAAAAGATATTTTAGGGATTCGAGGGACACTTGAGATATATGACATGTTTGATGAAAAAATTCTTTTTGTGCCATTACAGCTCACTTATGGGACAGTTTCATCAGGCGAATCGATAGTAGTTTCAGATATTATTGTGGAAATAAATAGAGATAATGAGAGAGATGTTAAACTTTTTCATGAAAACTACGATGCATTAAAGTTTCGCTTTAGTATTCATGAAATTGCTTTTTCTGAAAGTTCAGTGGTGCAAAACAAAACTTTCGCAATAGGAGAATTACCTGCTGAAGTTAATGTTTTAAGTAAAGAGAATATCAAAATTGATTATGTCAAAGGAATATTAAATCCCAGAGTAGAATTCGAATTTCAATTAACTAATCTAGCGGAGCAAGACATAAAGGGGTTGCAAGGTTACATCTCTATATCAAATATATTTGGTGAAGAGATAAACAAATATAATTGTGATTTCACTTCAGATATTATACCTATAGGGAATAGTATAGTATCACAAGGACTAGGTATAGATGTTGATTATAATAGTGAAAATGATATTATTCTGTATGGAACACCATATGAAGGACTTGTTTTTGAATACTATCTAACGGCAGTGGTTTATACAGACGGTACAAAAGTTGATTATTAAATAACTAATATTAAAAAAGGATGAAACTTATAGTTTTCATCCTTTTTTAATTATAAATATCGTAATGTCAACAAAAGACTATACAATGTAGTATTATCATTATACCGCTATCCAGCCCATCTCGGTAAGCGTATCTAATGTGTCTTGTGACACCTCTACAAGGCAGTCTTTTTGGATAACCGAGAGTTTGTATACCCCTGTTTGTGCGGGGTAGCTCTCTGCTACCCCATCGTGGGTTATCTCGACTTTGTCGCCTGTCTGTATATCAGAAAATAGGTTTTCATCAAAGCTCTGGTTTGAAACTGATATCGGCATATCATCAACTATTATCAGAAGAGCAATATCGGTGCGATATGCAATGCCCATAGATTCTGTATACTTTGTTGTCATACTGAAAAAAAGTGTCGTTGCAACTCCGAAGACCACTACCATTGCGCCTGCAATTATAAGCTTAGTTTTCATACTGCCTCCCTATTCATCGGTTGTAATAATCGTATCGGAAAAAGGAGTTAGTAAAACTATTGTCACTTCAAAATTATCGGGATTTATCAGAAGTTCTATTGAAACTTCTCCCTCTGTATCGATTTTAGTGAATTCGATACCGCTTTTTGCAAATTCGTCTTGTGTTGTTACAAAACCTATATAAACTTCATTGCCACCTTTGCTGTTGTAGCTGTATTTTGCATTATCTACCGAAACCACTTTCTCTACATTGGTTAAAGTTTCATCGGTTTTATAGATAGATAAACTGTCGCCGTTTTCTGTGAAAACAAATATCTCTTGCGGATTATATACGTGATAATCAAGTGCGAAACCACCGTCGATATCGAGGTTTATATACCCATCTGAGAAGATGCCGTTTTCGATAAAATATGGGTTTTTATAGCTTGTGTTGCTTTCGGGTAAATCCATATCGTCACCCTCAGTAGGTGAAGTTTTTTCATCTGAATTTGCTTCTCCACCGAGATAAGCGATGCCATCCATAACTTCACCGCCTGTGGTGTCGTCGGTAGTGGTGTTATCATCTGCGTAATTATCAATTGAATATCCGCCAAGCTCTCCCTCGGCAGAACCTCCACCCTGTGGTGTGTCGGCTACTCGTTCTAATTGCATAGGTTCTCCGCTTTCTGCGACGCCTTTAAAGCTTACATCTTCACCGTCGAAATTCATAGATAAATAGACAGCCGCAGTTGCAGCTATTATCAGAAAAGATGCGGCAATATTTCGAGCGTATCCTAAAAACTTCTTGCGCCGAAGGTTTTTCATAACAGATTTCGGTGCCAGTTTATCACAAGGCTCAAGCTCTAAAAGCTCTTCGCCGAGTATTTTTTCTATACTATCAAACTCACTCATCAGAAATTTCCTCTCTTAGTTTTTGCAGTGCTCTGCGCTGTTTTGTTCGTACGGTTGCATGGTTTAAATCCATAATCTCTGCAATCTCCTCGCCCTTGTATCCGTATATGTAGCTTAATACTACAATCTGTCTGCTCTGTAAATCAAGCTTTGCTATCGCTGCCGCTATATCGGCTCGGAGGTTTGTGTTATCAAGGGTGAAAGCGGTATCGGTTTCTTCGCTATCTACTTCATTTTTATAGTATTGCTTTATCGCTCTGTTAATTTTTGCCTGTAAAATAGTCATAATCCAAGCTGTGAATTTATCTTCGTCCCGTAGCCTTTTTATGCCGGTATATGCATCTGTCACTGCTGACATAACTGCGTCTTCTGCATCTTCAGCCGAGCGCAACGAATAACGAGCATAGCTATACATCTTTTTGTATACAATGCTATAAAGCGTCTCGAAGCTCTTATCGTTTCCGATTTTCGCTTCTTTTACAAGATTTATTATATCTTTCTCTTCCATATATTCTGCCTTTATATAATTATTGTGTTTGTAATTTCGATTTTTGTTTCAAAAAAAATATACCACAAAATTTATTTTTCTTCAATCGTTATAATATATAGATAAATTATTTTTTTGAGTGTATAATAAAATTGAGGTGATTAATATGGATTTCGGATGCACTGGTTTTACGGTTAACACAGCGGATAACTGCCACCTTTTTGGGCGCAGTTACGATTTTTTTGGCGATTTAAGCGCAAACAAAATAGCTTTTTATCCAGCAGGACATAAACTCTCTTTTTCGGCCCCTTTAGTGAAAGGCGATGAAATAAAACTAAAATATGGGTTCTTAGGTATGGCGATAGATGCACTTAAAAGCCCGATTTTAGTCGATGGGATAAATGAAAAAGGGCTGATTGGCGCTCTTTTAAATTTCCCCGACTACGGTTGTTTTAGAAAACCGATAGAGGGGAAAATGAATCTGCATCCTGCTTTTTTTGTGGGATTTGCTCTCTCGCAGTTTAAAACTGTCGGTGAGCTTGTGCGCAATATCGATAAAATAAATCTCACCGATGAGCTTGTTATGGGGAGTGAGATGTCGGTCCATTATATATTTTGCGATAAAAGCGGGGACACGGCTATTATAGAGCCGACAAATCAGGGGATTGATGTTTACCGAAATAGTATCGGGGTTTTGGCTAACAGCCCGCAGTATCACTGGCATTTAACTAACTTGCGCAACTATTCAAAGGTTGATAATCTGCCGAGTGGAAAGCGGAAACTATCGAGCATTGAGATATCTGAGTTTGGGCTAAATCAGGGGGGCGGTTTTGGCCTTCCCGGTGGATACTCATCCCCTGCAAGGTTTGTGCGAGCTGCATTTTTGCGAGAATATGCGCCAACTCCAAAAGATGAACATGAAGCGATGCGGCAGATTTTTTCGATTTTAAAGTCGGTCGACATACCTGAGGGTATTGTAGCTGGCGATGAAAATGCCACCCATTTCGATACAACCCTCTGCAATACAGCTGCATGCTGTGAGAGCCTTGTTTACTACTTTAAAACCCATAAGAGCGGCAGAGTTTGCGCTCTGCGCCTAAAAAATCTGCTAAACGAAAAACAACCGGTGAGGTTTGAACTGCCAGCGAGGGAGGATGTTTTGTTTTTGGTGTGATTTATTGATTTCTGGCTTTATAAACTATTTTAATGCATTATCATTGTCACGGCGATTTAACATGATAAATGGGAATTTATAATATATTTGTTTTGTTGATGTTTATGGTGCGAGCCCGGCGCCGCCGCCAAACCGCCGAAGGCGGTTTGGCTAAAACCCCTCTGCCATCGGCAGAGGGGTTTTAGCGCGTGGCGAAGCCACGGGCGGCGGCGGGCGAGCCCGCACCAGAAAAGGTAATTAGAA
>CAYJJJ010000096.1:0-7175 GCA_964370465.1 uncultured Oscillospiraceae bacterium | reverse complement strand
CTGCCGTCTGTGACGGCAGGCCATAAGATAACTGTTAGCGTGATTTTTCACGCTAACTCTCCATTCTGTGCACAGCACAAATAGTTTTGAATAACCTCCGTACAGAATGGAGATTAATAGGCATCTGCCGTCTGTGACGGCAGGCCATAAGATAACTGTTAGCGTGATTTTTCACGCTATCCTCTTTATACAACAATGTAATCTTCCGATAAAAACAGCGGAAGAATTGCCTCTTTTAAATTCGGGTAGCTTGCAAGGGAAAAATCTTCTTCTAAAATACTTTTCGCCGCCTCTTTCGCCCGCTCTACAATCTCTTTATCCTCGGTAAGGTTCGCTATTTTAAAGGTGGCTTCACCACTCTGATTTTTCCCGAAAAACTGCCCAGGACCTCGTGTTTTAAGGTCTTCCTCAGCAAGCAAAAAACCATCGGTTGTTTCACAGAGCACCTTTAATCGGTGATTACTGCTCTCGCCGCCGCTGTTTTTGAGAAGGAAGCAAAAGCTCTGCTTCTCACCTCTGCCAACCCTGCCACGAAGCTGGTGGAGAGTTCCAAGCCCAAACCGCTCAGCGCCGTTTATCACAATAACATTCGCCGCAGAAACATCAACTCCAACCTCTATAACCGTCGTCGCTATTAAAACTTTGACCTCGCCATCTTTAAATTTCCTCATAGCTTCATCTTTGTCAGCGGTTTTCATCTTACCGTGTAGAGTTGCCGTTGGAATACCCTTAAGCGCTGAGCTCGAAACAATCTTTTCCATCGCCATAACGCTTGTCCGCTCATCATCTTCAGAGCCTTCAATAAGAGGGCAGACAATATAGCACCGCCCACCTTTCTCAATCTCGTTTCTTATGAAACCATACATATCCGCCTGTTTTTTTTGCGGAACAATATGTGTCTTTATAGCTTTTCGCCCTTTTGGCACAGTGTTTAGTCTGCTGACATCGAGGTCACCATAAAGAACAAGTGCAAGGCTCCTGGGGATAGGCGTTGCAGAAACTGCGAGGAAATGCGGAACAACTCCCTTGCTCCAGAGCTCACCACGCTGATTCACACCGAATCTATGCTGTTCATCGGTTATAACGAGCGCTAAATCTTTGTATACAATGTCTTTTGAAATAACGCTGTGAGTGCCTACTGCAACCAAAGCCCTGCCATTGCTGAGCGCCTCTTTTGCCGCTCTGCGCTCTGATGCTTTGAGCGATGCTGTAAGCAAAACAACCTCTTTCCCAAGTGGTGACAGCAGACTCTCAAGGGTCGCGAAATGCTGTTTTGCAAGCACCTCACTCGGCACCATCATAACCGATTGATGTCCGCTTTTAGCCGCAATATAGATAGCGGCTGCACATACAGCAGTTTTTCCGCTTCCAACATCGCCGAGCAGCAATCTCGACATAGTCTTCTCGCTCTTCAAATCACTCTCAATTTCGGCTATGGCACTCGTTTGACTGTCTGTTAGCGTGAACGGCAAAGCATCTATAAACGGCGATAAATCAATATCGTCACACCGCACTGTATCAAGCTTGTTTCTAAGGATACGAAGTCTTAATAGCGATATCACAAAAATTAATATTTCTTCAAAAACAAGATAGTTTTTTGCTCGGAGAAGCTCATCAGCTGATGAGGGAAAATGAATAGCCGACACAGCTTGTTTCTTTGTAAACATATAGCTATTTAGATCCTCTGGAATAACTTCTTTCGGCTGATAGTCGAGCAGTGCAGTTTTTACGTTTTTAGCAATCACCCTGTCGGTAAGTCCTGCCGCTTTATGGTAAACAGGCAGAATAGTCTGCTCAGTTACATCGTAAATCTCAGGGGACGTTATATTGTTTCCCGAGAAACTACTCACCGCCTTGCCATAGAAGATATAATCTTTATCTATTTCAAGCTTATCAAAGATAAATTTTCGATTAAAAAACACAACCTGTGCACCCTCTCCATTTTTATCTATTGCAAAAAGCTTTAATAGAGTGTTGCCTCGAGCTGATTTCTTGCTTGCAGATTTGCTTTTAACAGTTAAAAGGTAGGGGGTGTTTTCATCATACGCTCCCTCGCTAAGTGATTTCGGCGCTCGCAAATCTATATATCTATATGGATAAAAAGAAAGGAGGTCGGACACAACCTCACACCCCAGCTTTTTATAAGCTGCGGCGCGATTTGGTCCAACTCCCTTTAAATACATAATTTCTTTGCTCATAACCTACTCTACAGAAATAATAAAATGATAAACTGGCTGCTCGCCTCGAAGCACGCTCACTTCAATTCCTGAATCAAGCTTTCCACACGCTTCGTCAATGAGTGATTGCGCCTTATCTTCGCTCATATCTTCACCTACAATAAAGGTGATAAACGAAGTATTTTTGCGAACCATATTTTTGAGAAGTTTCGCTATTACTTTTGAAACATCTTTATCGCTTATAACGAGTTTATTTTCAAGCAAGCCTAACATCTCGCCTTTTTTAATGCTATGTCCGTCAAACTCGCTATCCCTTGCCGCGTATGTTATCTGACCAGTCGCTACCTTTTTAAAGGCTGAAGTCATATTTTTGCTGTTTTCACGAACTGATAAATCAGGGTCGAAAGCAAGCATCGCAGAGATACCCTGAGGGATAGTTTTCGTCGCAAGAACGATAACCTCTCTGTCGGCAAGTTTTATAACCTGTTCTGCCGCCATTATTATATTTTTATTGTTCGGTAATACAAAAACAGTCTTCGCAGGAACAGAGGAAACTGCTGCTAAAATATCCTCAGTTGAGGGATTCATCGTCTGTCCACCTGATACGATAGCATCGACTGCAAGCTCTGTGAACAACTCATCAAGCCCGCTTCCAGCAGAAATCGCAACGAAACCAAAATCAACTGATGGGTCAACCGGCGCATACTTAAATGTCTTGTTTTTAAGGTTTGCCGCTTTTTTGTTCTTCGCCTTATTCTGCTCGACCATATTTTCAATTTTCATATTGATAAGCGAGCCGTGGGCAACACCTATAGAAAGAGCTTTTCCGGGGTCCTTTGTATGGATATGAACCTTTACTATTCCGTCGTCATCGACAAACACAAGGCTATTTCCAAGCTCTGCTATTTCATCTCTAATATAAAGAAGATCTTCCTCTTCATCGTGCTTTAAAATGATAAACTCGGTGCAATATGGGAAATCGATATCAACTTCTTCATCTTCTGTTGGGATAACGATATCTTCGTTTCCAACTTCAATTCCGCCCTCAATGATAATGCCATCTCGAAAAACAGATAGCATACCCTCAAATATTTTGATAAGTCCCATTCCGCCTGAATCAACAACGCCCGCCTTTTTAAGAACTTCCAAAAGCTCGGGAGTTCTATCGAGTGAAGCTCTCGCCTCGTCGATATAAGCTTCGTAAAACGCTACAAAATCAGTTTCGCTGTCCGCTATTTCGCAAGCTTTTTCCGCCGCCTCACGAGATACTGTCAGCATTGTGCCCTCAGTTGGGTTCATAACCGCTTTGTATGCGGTCTCAACGCCCGCTTTAAGCGCCCCCGCAAAATCCGGAATAGAAATTTTTTCATTACCTTTAAGATACTTTGAAAAACCACGGAACAATAGCGAGAGGATAACTCCGCTGTTTCCGCGTGCACCACGAAGAAGAGCTGAGGCAGCAGTTGCCGCAACTTTGTCCGCAGGTAGATTTTTTATGGTGGAAAGCTCAAGGCTCGCCGCCGACATAGTCATTGACATATTAGTTCCGGTATCGCCATCTGGAACTGGAAAGACGTTTAGTGAGTCTACATACGCCTTATAATTTGACAAATTGTTCGCCCCCGAGATATAGGCATCTCGAAGGGTATTACCGCTAATCATTAAATACAAAACCCCCAGTTAATTTCCTACTACTGAATCAATATAGACGTTTACTTTTTCAACGGGAAAAGATGTTGCCGATTCAACGGTATATTTAATCTTCGACATAATTGCTTTCACCGTTTCGTTTATATTGACCCCAAAACTCGCTATAATGTTCACTGTTATAAACAGCTTGCCTTTTTTATATTCCACATCAATCCCTCTGCTCCGACCTTTGTTTTTAAAGATAGACAGAAGCTTTGAGGGAGAGGAAAAATCCGATATGCCGCCGACGCCAAAACAGCTCTTGACAGTGTGCTCGACAAGCGAAATCAAATACTCCTCCGTTGGATAAATAGCACCTAAATGATTCTCAAACTTTAGCATAACGATGCTCCTTTACAAAAGATAGTTTCACTTTTTTATATTTTACCACAAAAAAGCGGAAAAATAAAGCAAACTTTTTGTGTTTGAGCGGTTTGCTCTATTGCGACAAAAAACGACTGTGGCAGATACCCCTACAATTAAATGGTGCGCGGATAAACACTGTATTTTCCGCTTCATCTATTGCGCTATTTTTTTCACTAAAATGAAGTGTATTGCATTTGCTACCAAAGGGTATCACTTCATCAAGCTCTGTCCAGTGAAGTGTCTTTCGGATTTTGCTCTGGTTTTTTTGTTCGCTAAAGTTGCACTGTTTTGCACCACCCCGCCCGCACCAAACGCATTGCATGCGTTTGCCACCGCACTTCGTGCGGTGCGACGATTTGAAAATCGTCGGTGCGGGCTGCCTGGCGAGAAAGAAAGCGAAACCCGAGCAAGCAACATCACCCAAGCAACCAAACATATCACCAATCACGCAATCAAGACACACACCCTCACAACCAAGCAAATCACTAATCAGAAAAGTAAATGCAAGCAACCAATACATAGCAAATACAACTAAGCATTGCAATACTCTGACAAATATGCACGAGCAAACAAGTTGCCACCAAACACACAAAACTTACAGCAAATCAGATTAAATCATAATACCCGCAACCGCAGATATCGAAAACTAAACCTAAAATAGAAACTATTTTTAAAACTTAATTAACTTAAATCACTATTCTAAATTTACCACTTAAAAAAATCGCTATACAACTCCCTTTAACCCTACCCAAAAAAACTCAAACTTTGCAATTATTATTCACCTCTTTAAAACTTTATAAAAAAACTGTTGACAATCAGACTATTCTCGAATATACTAAACATGTAAAGCGGTTAGTTAGTCAACCAACTAACCATATAGGAGGTGTAATTTTGAGAATAGATGAACGCTCAAGTGAACCTATTTTTATACAGATTGCAAACAATCTTGAAGAGGCAATATTAAAAGGGATATACGGTGAAGAGTGCCAAATACCATCAACAACTGAGCTCTCCTCTCTCCTCTCGATAAATCCACAGACGGTACTAAAAGGAATGAACATCTTGGTCGACGATGGCATCATATATAAAAAGCGCGGTGTAGGGATGTTTGTCTGCGATGGAGCGATAAAGATACTTAAAGCTAAAAGAGAGGCAAAGTTCTACGAAAAATATTTATCGCCTTTGTTGCAAGAGGCGCAAAGCTTAGGAATAGCAAGCGACGAAATCATAAAAATGATAGAAAAGGGGTATAGTGATGAAAACAATAACCGTTGATAAAATTTCAAAGAATTTTAAGAATGTTGTGGCGCTTGATAATGTCTGTACAGAGTTTGAGTTTGGTAAAATCTACGGGCTTCTCGGCAGAAATGGCGCTGGCAAATCGACACTGATAAAAATAATGACAAACCGCATTTTTCCAGATAATGGAGATATAAAAATCGGCGGCGAAACTACAACCGAAAACTCAAAAATGCATGAACTTATCTACTTTATGACCGAGGAAAACTTCTATGCAACTATGAAATGCAAAGCGATTTTCGATGTGACAGAGAGCTTCTATCCGTCGTTTAACAAAGCGCAGGCCTATGAGTACGCAGAGTTGTTTGGTCTAAATATGAAACAGAAATTTTCAAACCTTTCAACAGGCTACAAAAATATCCTAAAACTCATAATAGCGCTATGCCAAGATTTACCTTACCTTGTTTTCGATGAGCCTGTGGTTGGGCTGGACGCTTATCACCGTGAGCTTTTCTATAAACTTCTGCTAAAATGCTACGGCGAGGGCGAGCGAACAATCATCCTCGCTACCCATCTAATAGAAGAAGTAGCTTCGATAGTCGAAGATGTCGTGATAATAGATAACGGTAGAGTTTTGCTTGCAGACAGCGCTGAGAACATCATTTCAAAGGGGTACAGTGTCGGCGGTGCACCAGCTTTAGTGTCGGCATATTCAGAGGGCAAAAACGTTATAGACAGCGAGGAAATAGGCGGCCTTCGCATCAACTATATCTTAGAAGAAAAACCCGATGTGATAGACAGCAATCTAATTGTTTCTGCTTTGAGTTTGCAGAAGATTTTCGTAAGACTAACAGGAGGGATAGACGATGAACAGCGCAGCTAAAACAAACAAAATGGTAGGTTATATGATGGGCGTCTGCATAAAAAACATCGGCATATTCGTGGCGGTGGTTATAGTTTGCAATCTGCTCGGCGTTTCGCTGATAACCGTTTCCTCTTCGAATGGTCAAACTTATGGAAACTTTGATTTTGCAACTGCTGGGTTTATATTTATGGGGTTTGTCGGCGTCAGCGGATTTTCAGAAGATTTCAAGCTTTTTATGCAAAACTGCTTTACCAGAAAAGAGATATTTATATCTCAAACAATCTTTTTTTCGCTCACTTCGGCTATTATCTCAGCAATCAGCATAATTATGAGAGTTATATCGGAATTGCTCACAAATGCGATACGAATAACAAGTTTGTTTAATATGATATACCAAGATAATTTAAACATATTCACCGAATTTATGATTACTTTTTTAATGGCATTTCTCGTTTCAACTGTCGCTTACCTTATAACCATACTGCTAAACAGATTTGATAAGCGCAAGGTAGGTTTTGGATTTGTATTAGCAGGGGTTGCTCTAGTTGCATTCTTCACAACTGCACCGGCAGTGCTGTCACCTGAGCTTCAAAGAGGATTAATAGAGGCGCTCGCATTTGCTTTTGGATTTACCGATAGCGGCATCTTCCCGATAAACACAGTGATAACACTTCTTATAACTTCTGCTGTAATGGCGTTTGTTAGCAACAGATTATTGCTTCGGCTTGAGCTTCGGTAGCAGATTATATCTTTCCATAAAACCATCTTAAATAGTTAATACTCAAAACATTTAACTCAAAACACGAAAGCGGTTGTAACTAAACCCGCTTTCGTTTTTT
>CAYJJJ010000095.1:3676-7183 GCA_964370465.1 uncultured Oscillospiraceae bacterium | reverse complement strand
AACAAACCGCAACTCTTTGCTTTTGGTATAGAGTTGCGGTTTTTTAGCGTCTTATTTGGTATATCCTCTAAACAGTTTTATTACTATTGTAACCGATGTCGAACGGTGTTATAATTTATCGGTAAAACTAAATTTTTAGGAGTATTTATGGAAAGAAAAATTGTGACAGCGAATCCAGGACCCCTTGGGCTAATTGGATTTGGAATGACGACTATTCTTTTGAATGTCCACAATGCGGGATTTATGGACTTATCAATTGTTATAGTAGCGATGGGACTTATGCTCGGCGGACTTGCGCAGATAATAGCAGGAGTTATGGAGTTTAAAACAGGCAATCTTTTTGGCGCAACAGCTTTTACCGCTTATGGATGTTTTTGGCACTCGCTTGTGCTTATCTGGGTATTGCCATCATTTTTAACAGAAACGGCTGTTGTGGCGGCAGATGAATTCTCACTTGGCGTATACCTTCTCCTTTGGGCGGTATTCACATTTGGAATGTTTATCGGAGCGCTCCGACACAATATGATAACTAAAGTTGTTTTCGGCTCGCTGACAGCGCTATTTCTTCTTTTAGCAGTAAGTAACTTTATAATGATATCATCAGCAGAGCTTGGACATACAGTTCACACAATAGCTGGATATGTCGGTATATTCTGCGGTGGTAGTGCTATATATAGCGCACTCGGCCAGATTATAAACAACGAGCATGGCAAAGAGATAGTAAAGCTATAAATTATAGTATAAAAACTCCCAAGGTGAAATTAATCACTTTGGGAGTTTTTGCGTTTATTAGCTGTTTTTATTAAGCACATCTAAGTAGTACTGCTCTTCATCTAAATCAAGCGTTACTTCATCTATTCCGCTCTCAAGGTCAAAGCCGAAATTCTGGGTTTTGATATCGATGTTTTCATAGTTTTCGATAGTGGCAATATGGCTATCAAAATTAAAGTTTGAGCCGAGTGTTGTAGCGAGTGCATAACCCGAAACATCATCATCTGCCATGCCCCCATAGTTATAACTTGCCTGTTTTATAAACTCTGTATCGACTTGAATAGTTGCATTAGCTGGCACTGTGACTTCAAAGTTTAGATAGAATATCCGCTCTGCTGAGAATGCGCTGTAGCTGAGATAATCTTCAAGGAAATATGCATCTAAGCTGTTTCGCTCTTCGATATCTTGCGGTGGCGAAAGCTTATCGATTAGCGACTCTGATAGAACATATTGCATGATTTCAGGGGTGAGCGCTCCGCCCTCTTCATGTCGTATCATATAATTATCCACAACGACACGAAGTATATCCGAAAGAGGTGCGGTATATTTAATATAATCCGCATAAAGGCCATCAAGGCGGTTGCTTTCATCGGAGGTGTTGCCAGTTTTGTAGCCTTTTATCTCGATATCGGTGATATCATCTTCAAGGCAGATAATGTATTTTGTGCTGTACTGCCCAACATCAAAGCTTAAATCTGATAACCCATCTTCATAACCTGTGCCACCTGAAAATCCATACCCTAAAACCATATTTCCATCAGTTGTTTTGAAATTAATAGCAATTGTCGCCGGTGGATACTCTTCATTCTCACCCGAATACCCTGTTATTTCATAGACTATAACCTCGCGGTCAAAGAGGGGAGATAGAGTGAAATCGGAAATGCTATAGCTATCGTCTGTTAGGTAATCTTTATATCCCGCAAAGGTTGCAAGGTCTGTTTCGCTATGAAAAGGCGAGCCCTGCTCAAAAACTGTGAGAGATGTTTTGGCATTCACACCATCAATATTTATAGTCGGTGCAAGCTTTGCCACCTCCTCAACAGTTGAGATAAATGGATAAGATGCGTTTAAATTAATATCGCTGTCGGTGGTGTTAGTTAAAGTGTAGTTATCATTTACAGTTATATCGTTTAAGACCGAAAGCTCTTCAAAATTGAAATTTGTCGCTCTGCTAACTGTTATTCCGTCGGGATTTTCAGCGGTGAGCGGTAATATTGGCCCTGCATATGCGAGATATCCGCTGTTTTCCCCTTCATTAGTGCCGCCATCGCTACTGCCGCCAAACATCGGCAGAAGAATAGAGCCGAAAATCGAAACAACAACCAAAACAGCAACCGCCGCCGCTATATTTATTAAGCGCAACTGCTTTTTTGCGCGCGGTGCCGACTCTTCGATATATTCATCGTGTATGTCGCCAATTGCTTTAAATAGTTTGAGTTCTCTCATAAGTAAACCCCCTCACTTTCAAGGTGTTCTTTAAGTGATTTCCGCAACCTGTGCAACTTCGTCGCAACGGTGTTTTGCAAAAGAGAGCAGTTTTTAGCAATAGTTTTTATGTCATAACAATAGAAATATCGCCCGACGAAAATAATCCTGTCCTCTTTTGAAAGTGACTTTAAAAAGCTGTTTATAGAGTCTGTCACAACAAACATCTCGCTCTCATCTGCTGTTTTATCTGGGAGAGAATCAGATAGTTCAGATAGTGCAATATCAAGACCGCTATATCTCTTTGTCGCGTGGTTTTTGTTGTATAGATTAATGCTTAAGTTTCGAGTTATCTTGCAAAGGTAAGCGATAAGGCGGTTTGGCATATCCGGCGGAATGTTGAACCACACCTTTTGATAGGTGTCGCTCACGGTTTCTTCACTGTCGCTTTTGTTTCGCAGAATATTATCAGCGACAGAAAATAGAAGTCTGCCAAATTTTTTATCGGTCTGAACTATTGCGTCTTCACTCCGTTTGTTATACAGGTTTATTATTTCAATATCGGTCATAAACTACCCCCCCTTTTTAACAATTAATACTGTTTACCCGTGAAACGGATAAAATTAAGATATGGCTTTTCCAATAGATTAACTTTTAGCTATTAGTTGCAACTGTATTTTGTGCCTTCATATATTAAGACAGCGAATATTTTAAAATATTTCATCTTAAAGCATTTTTTTTGGCGCACAGTAGATAAAAAATAAGGACAGGGGCAAGCCCTGTCCCTACTAATATTCAAGTTCTGATATCTATCCGCTAAATCTCTAAATTGCTAACCGCCTCTTCGCCTTTTTCGGTGAGTGCGATGCTACCGAAGTTTAGCGATGGCGTATCATAAACGAAATCCTCTTTAGTAGCGGCCTCTTCCATCATCGAAACAAAATCCTGATAGACAGGTGAGGTTTTGTATTCATCATAGCTGTAGTTATCAAGAGGTATATCGTAATCGAGGGTTATATACTCATAGTTTTCAAGTATTCTCAAAGCGGCACCAGTTGCTTTGATTTTATCGATATCATCAGTTTCTGAAATAATAAAAACAGGGGAAAGCGCCACCGACTCAAAATGAGATGATTTTTCGCTCTTCATAACAAACTGCGCAAGAGGCAGAAAATTAGCTGCTTTTAGTGTTTTTAGAAGATAGCTCTCAAGCGGAGAGTCAGCTGGGTCAAAGTGCCCGTGGACGGTACCAAAATGATTGTGACCATGGTGGTTGTGTTCGTGGTGGTCGTGGTTATGTCCGTGCCCGTG
>CAYJJJ010000095.1:0-3576 GCA_964370465.1 uncultured Oscillospiraceae bacterium | reverse complement strand
TGCTATTGCCTTCGTTGTTTTTGTTCATATTCTACTCCTTATCGTTTCAGTGTGAGAAAAAATTCATATTTATCGCCTACATAGTAACATATTACATGGTAGAGCGGTTCGTCGTTTGTGTTGACGACAGTGCAGTTCATCGTGAGCACCGGGTTTGTGTGTGGTATTTCGAGCGCTTTTGCTATCTCTTTTTTAGGTAGTTGTGCTTCAAGTGACATATTTCCAGTGTGCAACTTGTAGTTATAGATATTTTCATATATGTCATAAAGAGAGCTATCATCGCCGACATAGTTTTCAATTCCATTAAACTTATTGTACGGCAGATATGCAATTTCGTATGCCATTGGTCGGTTATCTGCCTTTCTGATACGACATATTTCGATAACTTTGTCATCGGGCAGAAGTCCGAGTATACTCGCAATTTTCTTCTTATCGTTTAGAATTTTAAGAGAAACAAGCTTTGAAGATGGCGTGTAGCCTCTGTCTATCATCTGCTCAGTGAAGCCTTCGAGTTTAGTTAGGTTATACACGGATTTTATGTCTTTTACAAAGGTTCCTTTAGCAACTTTGCGCTCGACATACCCCTGCTCTTCAAGCAGTGCTAAAACCTTTCTGGTGGTATCCCTGCTGACACTATATATCTTTTGAAGCTCGCTCTCTGTTGGGAGCTTGACCCCTTTTTTATAAAAAGATGTTTCTATCTTTTCTTTTATATCGGTATACATCTTCATGTAGATGAATTTTTCTTTACTTTGCATAGCTCAATTCCTTAATTAATAATAAATGTATTATACACTATAACCAATAAACAACGCAATATTTAATTGAAAATTACCACTGAACAAACAGCCAATACATTGTGGATGAAAATGCGAAGTAAACAAATAAAAAAGTGGGCTTATCAAAAACGACGGTGGTAGCATCTTTGGGTGCTAAAAGATGAAATGAGGCCGCCTTTATTTGTTACTTATAAGTGTTGTAATGCTGTGTTTTTGTGGTATAATAAATAAGTTAGAAAACTGTTTTAAATTGAGTGGGAGCTACTATGAAAAAGATTATTACATACGGTACATTTGACCTTTTTCACGAGGGACATCTGCGGCTACTAAAGCGCGCAAAAGCGCTTGGTGATTATCTTATCGTAGGTGTTACAACAGAATATTACGATGAAAGTAGGGGTAAGCTTAATATAGTAGATCCCTTACTTAAACGCATAGAAAATGTTAAGTCGTGCGGGTTTGTTGATGAGGTAATTATCGAGGATCACGAGGGACAAAAACTCGAAGATATACTTAAATACAAGATAGATATTTTCACGTTGGGTAGCGATTGGACAGGCCACTATGACTTTTTAAGAGATTATTGCGAAGTTGTTTATCTAAAGAGAACTAAAAATATATCAAGCACAAATTTGCGTGGTGAAAAATTCAAGATACTAAGGCTTGGTATTATAGGCACTGGCAGAATTGCTATGCGTATTGTGCCAGAGAGTAAGTATGTTAGCGGTATTAACGCAGAATATGTGTATAACCCGAATCTGGATAGTGCGAAAAAATTTGCAGATAGTAACTCTCTTGAATACTGCGAAACATTAGAGGAGCTTTACAGTAAAACAGATGCAGTTTACGTTGCGAGCCCGCACGACAGCCATTATTACTACATAAAAACCGCACTGAACACAGGTAAACATGTTATTTGCGAAAAACCTATGGTGCTTAAAAGTGCCCAGGCGAGTGAACTTTATGCCCTTGCAAAAGATAAGGGATTAGTTTTACTCGAGGGGGTAAAAACGGTATATGCACCGGGATTTCAGCAGTTGCTCGGCATGGTAAGAAGTGGCGCAATAGGTAGTGTGCGAGATGTTGAAGCTTGCTTTACAAAGCTAGTTGACCCGAGTTTGCGTGAACTTACAGACTTGTCATACGGTGGCAGTTTCACAGAGCTTGGAAGCTATGTTTTACTTCCGATATTTAAAATATTCGGCTGTGATTACGAAAGCTTGAATTTTGAATATTTTGGCGCCGAAAACGGTTTGGATATTTATACAAAAGCTTATTTTAAGTTTAAACACGGTCTTGCAACTGCGAAAACTGGCCTTGGGGTGAAATCAGACGGACAGCTACTAATATCTGGCACAAAGGGATATATACTAGCGAAATCTCCATGGTGGCTTATGCAGGAGTTTGAAGTTTGCTTTGAAGACAGCACTCAAAACAAAAAGTACTATACTAAATTTATGGGCAGTGGGCTTCGGTATGAGATAGCAGAATTTGTCAGCAGAATAAACGGTTATGAGCATAAAATCAATCGACTAACCGAGGATGAGTCGATAGCTATGGCAGAAGTGCTTGAGAAGTTTTTAGCAAAGAGAGAGGTACTGTAATCGGTAACAAAATAAAACAAAGTTGGTTTGTATGCAAGATAAAGAAATTAAAAATCGGTTTAAAAAAGCAAAAAAGATATTTTTTCTGCATAAATTAATGCAAATAATGCCAATAAACCGCAAAAAAATAGTTTTCACTTCATTTGAGGGCAACGGTGGATACTGTTGCAACCCAAGATATATAGCACAGGAAATAATTGACCAGAAATTGAACTTGAAAATAGTATGGCTTGTAAACGACACAAGCAAAACTTTCCCAAAAGAGATAAAAGTGGTCAAAAACACACTTTTCAACAGAGCTTTTCATCTGTCAACTGCAAAGGTTTGGGTGGATAACACGAGAAAACCACTTGGCACATTAAAAAGAAAAAGACAGTTTTATCTGCAAACGTGGCATGCGGGTCTTGCGACAAAGCCGATTGGCAAATTTAGAGGTAAACTTTTTCCTAAAGTAGCCGAAGTAATAAGTAGGGAGGACTCCAAACTTATAGACTGGGTGATATCCGATAGCGACTGGTGCACAAAGCTCTACCCGGATATGCTGCTGTATGACGGGGAGATAGTTAAAACAGGTCTGCCGAGGTGCGATATACTTTTCAATAGCAGAGAGGATACATATAACGAAATACGCAAAAGATACAGCTTGCCAAAAGATAGCAAAATAGCGCTTTATGCACCTACATTTAGAGGTGGTAGCCAACAAGGCAAGCGCAGTATCTACAGCGAGATACCAACGCTTGATTTTGATAAACTGCAAAGCAATCTCAGCGAAAAGTTTGGCGGTGAGTGGCAGCTTCTTTTACGAATGCACCCACAACTGGCGGTAGCAATGAAAGAGATGCCCCTTGATAAAAAACCGAAAAATATGGTAGATGTAAGCACTGCTGACGACATGAACGAGCTTATCGCGGCGTGTGATGTTTTTATAACAGACTATTCAAGTGCAGCGTTTGATGCGCTTTACGCCAAAATCCCTACGTTTATTTATGCAGACGATTATGAGCAGTATATAAAAGAGCGAGGGAATTTGATGTGGGATATGCGTAGTTTACCATTTGCCTTTTGTGAGAATAACGAAGAGCTTTCAAAGGACATTTTAGAGTTTGATAGGGAAGATTACGAGGAGAAAACCGATGAATTTTTAAAAGAACACGGCGTCCTCGAAGACGGCAGGGCAAGCGAGAGGGTTGTGG
>CAYJJJ010000094.1:0-7271 GCA_964370465.1 uncultured Oscillospiraceae bacterium | reverse complement strand
ACTCTTCACTATTACCTTTTCACTAATATAAATAACACTTCGTGTTATTTATATTTCTATCTCCATAACATAATCATTCATAACAAATCCGCCGCCGATGTCGGCGTCCTCTTCTCTTGCTATCTGAAATCCACTATTTTTATAGCTCTCAATCGATGCGGTATTTCCTCGATTGACAGTCAGGTAGACGGTTTTTGCACCGTACTCTTTTAGGTAAGCAAGCGCACTTTTTACAGCGCCGTTGCCGCGAAACTCCCGCTTAATATATAGCTTTGATAGGAAGAACTTGCCGTCACCTTCATCTCTAAAGGCGAGATATCCACAGATATTATCATTTAGCAAAAGGAGGGTATAACAAAGCTTGCCGCTCTCTATCTGCTCTTTTATAGCGCACTCGCTCTGGATAGTTTGGAGCATATACTCTACCTGCTCTTTGCCGATAAGCGGTGTGTAATGCTCGCTCCATATTTCGTCTGCGAGCAATGCTATAGCTGATGCATCTTTTGATGTTGCAGGGTTTATTGTCATATCTCTGCTCCTTGTCTATTTAAGTTTAGTTTTTGCTTTATCGATAGGTGCTTTTTAATTTCGGCGCTTTTTTCGCAATAGACTTCTGGGGTTTCTCTAGTGCGGCCACCCGCAGGGGGCGATTTTTGCGAAAATCGCCCCCTGCACTGCACACCGTGCGGTGTGCAGTGCAGAGCAAACGGCTTTGCCGTTTGCCCTGCGGGCGGTGCGCCTCGTACCACTTTTCATGCTAAAATACTGAAAACCAAAAAGAAAACGCCCTCTAACCGAGAGCGTTTTTTGTTTTATCGTCGTTGCCCTCTGTTTTGCTCGACATGAATATAACTTTAAAGGTCATAAAAATTATCTTGAAATCGAGAAATATCGAGAACTGCTCCATATACATAAGGTCAAAAAGCAGTTTATCGTAGGCACTTGTGTTGTAAAGACCGTTCACCTGTGCAAGCCCTGTGAGCCCTGCACGCATCTTGTGGCGATAATTAAACTGCGGAATAGCCGCCGCATACTCCGCAACAAGCTCAACCCTCTCGGGCCGTGGTCCCACAAGCGACATATCCCCCTTTAGAATGTTGATAAGCTGCGGAATTTCATCGAGGCGAAACCGACGAAGTATTTTCCCGACAGGGGTAATCCTCGGGTCGTCTTGTTTTGCCATCAGGATATCGGTATCTTTATCGGCATCTTCAATCATTGAGCGGAACTTATAAAGGGTGAAAACCCTCTCATCTTTTGTTATCCTCTCCTGTTTAAAGAAAACAGGGCCTTTGTCGCAAATTTTTATTGCGAGCGCAATAATCGCAAAGAAAGGCGACGCAACAACAAGCGCAATACTGCTTATAACAAGGTCGATTATCCTCTTAACAATAAGTTGCTCATTCGAGGGACCTCTGTTTTTACAGAGCATAACTGGTGTATCGAAAATCTGTGTATCGTGAGAGTTTCTGATAAAAATATCTGAAACAGATGGAATAATATAAGCTCTCTTGTTCTGCTCATAGCAGAAATTCAGGACGGTATCACGGTCGTTTGCATCAAGGTCTAAAATAACGATACTGTTGTGCTTTGCCACCTTATCTAAAACCGCTGAAATCCCTGTATCCTCGGAAATTTGCGCAACTATCTTATATCTCTCGCGCACCCTGCTTATCTTCTGCTTAAATCGCTCGAGTGTTTCACTGCTTTTATATACAATAAGCATCTCTCTTGTTGGGTAGAGGTAGAAGTATGAGCGGTTTAGCAGTGACGAGAAGATTATAATAACTATCAGCTGTGAGAAAAACATAACTCCCATAGGCTCTATCGGGAGAATCGTCCTTGCTATTAGAACAAACTGGATATACATAAATATATCTGTTATAATGGTTGCAAGAACCATTGAATAGGTAAGTTCCGGCAGGCGCAAAACGCCGACTTTAAATCCACCATATACACTTGTCATAACTATCTGAACAAGCAGATATGCCGCCATAACGACAAAGTTACCGTCCCTAAAAAACGATGCTTCTTGGTAGTTTGTCAGCCAAACATAGGTGAAAATAGCAAGCATCGCCCCCATATAGACGGTTTTAATTAAAAATAAAATTGACTTTCGGTACTTAAACGAGAGGCGCCCCTCTTTTTCGTTTACACTCATAAATTAAACTCCGGTTATCTTTTATATTATTCAAACGCAATTTGATTATAGTAATTATAAAGGTTTAGAACCTGCAACCCGTGTTTTTTTGCATACCGCTGTGTTTCTCCTGTTCCGCTTTTAGCATCTTTGCAGTAACAGAGCAGATACTCGGCGTGGTCGCAGAGAAAATGGTTTCTATCGTAATAACAGCCTCGATAATATTTATCGCTTAAAGTTATGATTTCATCGCAGAAATCCAGTATTTTTTGATAAAGCGCACGGTTTTTTGCAGAAAAACTCTTTTGCTGGTCTGCAAACGGTATAACTGCAATAAGGCGCAGAGTGGGATACTTCTTTTTTAGCGCAATAACAACAACTGCACAGGATAAATCAAACCCCTCCGCCATTCCGCAATAAAAGCGATTATATCCTCTATCGATAAGCTTTTCAATATGACGATAGATAAGAGCAGTCAGCTCTTTCATATCAGGCGAGTTTGAGTTACCGCCGCTCGGCAGTTTTAAAGGACGGTGCCCCGAAAAACATACAGAGTTTTCAATCACCGCTATCACCTCAATGATAATTATACCACAAATAGTTTTTTTTGTGAATAAATTAATAACAGCAAGGAGTGAAAAGTTGAAGAAAAATATCGATTTAGTTATAAACAAGCATATTAAACCAGGCGTGCGATATGGCTATTCAGCTCCTATTTTCCGCAGTGGCGGTGTCCCGAAAAACAATGCCATGTCGGTTATTATTTTTATTCTAAGTTACCCACAATTAAAACCTACAAACATATCAAACTACGCAAGGGTGCCCGATTATCACAATATTGTGCGAGATTTTCTGGAAAAAATAGCAGATAATCTCAAAGGTGAGTACCCTGAAAATTCCTTTAAATGCTATGTCGATTCCTCCCCGTTTGACGAAGTTGCAATAGCAGCGGCGGCAGGGCTTGGGGTAATTGGCGAAAACCGCCTTTTGATATCAAAAGAGTTTGGCAGTTTTGTTTTTATCGGAGAGATAGCAACCGATTTAACTATTGAAACAACTGATTTAACCGAAAAATGCATAGCTTGCAACGCATGCAAGACCCACTGTTTCGGAGCACTTTTGGATGATGAATTTTTATATGAGCGATGTCTATCTCACTTCAGCCAATCTAAGGGCGAGCTAAACGACTGGCAGAAGAGAGTATTAAAAAAGAGCAAAATGGCTTGGGGGTGCGATAGATGTCAAACTGTTTGTCCTTTAAATCTTGGCAAAACAGAGGAGATTTATAAGCCTTTCACCGAAGATATTTTTGATAGGCTGACAAAAGAGAATTTACAATCTGCAAAAGATAGGGCATTTTTTTGGAGGGGCGATAAGCCACTAATTCGAAACCTTGATATATTGGAGGACGAAGATGAAGAATAATCAAAAAGAGTTAAATTTCTTAGAGGAAATTGAAAGATACGGTGAAAGTGACTTTTCAAGATTTCACACCCCAGGCCATAATGGCGAGCTTAAAGCAGACTCAAAATATGATATAACAGAAGTTAACGGTCTGCCATTTCTCTACAGCGCAGACGGCAAAATAAGAGATGCGGAGCGGGAGTTTGCAAAGGCTTTATCTGTTGGTGATGTGTATTTTTCAACCCACGGTGCAACCCTTGCTATTCTTGCAATGCTCTATACGACCGTCGGGTTTTCAGGCAAGATGGTCGCTGGGCGAAATATCCACCGCTCGGTTGTGAATGCGGCGACGCTTCTCGATATCGAAATAGAGTTTATCTATCCCACTTCGGTAGACGGCATTTTAAGATACAGCCCGGCTGACGCAAAAAAAGCGCTTACCGAGAGCAAAGCTAACATTCTCTACCTCACCTCCCCTGACTACTATGGCAACATCTGCGATATCAAGGCCTTTGTAGAGGTCGCAAAGTCTGTTTGCGGCAGGGTAATTGTTGATAACGCACATGGCAGTCATCTCGCCTTTCAAAACAACCACCCGATGCAAAATGGCGCCTTTGCTTGTGTTGACAGTTTTCATAAAACCCTCCCCTCGCTCACAGGTGCGGCGGCACTGCTTTTTGCAGAAGATGTGTGCGAAAGCGAGGTTAAAGATGGGTTTGCACTATTTGGGTCAACCAGCCCAAACTTTATGATTTTGCGCTCGATTTTAAAGCTAAAAGACTATTTCAAAACCGATTTTACCGACTTTTTAGCAAAAACAAAAACTCTTCGCCTGAAAATAGAA
Organism: uncultured Oscillospiraceae bacterium; assembly: GCA_964370465.1. GTDB lineage: Bacteria > Bacillota > Clostridia > Oscillospirales > Ruminococcaceae > CAYJGN01. The sequence continues at coordinate 2,883 of CAYJJJ010000094.1, read as the reverse complement.
CAGCTCGGATTTTTAGTCACTGGCGACGATAAAACAAGAATAGCTCTAAACTATGCAAAGAGCGACATCGCAGAGCTACACAGCTATTTTTTATCAAAAAAAGTTATGCCGGAGCTCTTAGAGGAGGGGCGCGCGGTATTTATTTTAAAGAGCACTCACCGCGATAGCGACTTTGAAAGGCTATACTCAGCCGCTTGTGACTTCCCCTTTACAAAATCCACAGAACATGTAAGTTTTCCGTATTTAAGAGCGCATAAAAATTGTAGCATTAGAGAAGCGATGACAGCGAAAAGTGAGATTATAGATATCGACCTCGCGATTGGTAGAACAGCCGCTGAGATTATCGCTCCTTGCCCACCCGGTATACCTGTGGTTATTCCCGGTGAAAACGTTTGTGAAAAAAGCGTTAAATTTCTAAAAAAATGTGGTATTACGAAGCTAAAAGTGATAAAATGATAGTATATTAGATTAGGAGGGATTTCTGTGAAACTTATTATTGCAATTGTTAACCACGACGATAGCGGAGATGTTAGCAAAAACTTGACCGCGAACGGCTTTATGGTAACAAAGCTTGCTACCACAGGCGGTTTTCTTATGGCGGGCAACACCACTTTCCTCATAGGTACAGACGATGATAAAGTCGATGCTGCTATTGAGGTTATCGGGAAGTTTGCAAAGAAGCGAAAAGAATTTGTCCCAACAATAGGCGGCTCGGTTGAGGGCGCTGGTGTTGCACTTCCTATTGAAGTAATCGTCGGAGGGGCAACTGTATTTGTTGTCGATGTCGATAAGTATTTGAAGTTATAATGGATTTTAAGGATTTTTCATACAGCGAAACTGCAAACAGCCTTTTTGAAATAGCGCGAAAAGGCTGTTTTTCACATGCCCTGCTAATCGAGGGAGATGCAGGAAGCGGAAAACGAGAGCTTGCTTTTCTTTTAGCAAAGACAATCCTTTTCGATGAGGATAAAAAAGAAGTTACCGCCGCCTCTTATCAGAATGGGTTGTACCCTGATTTGTTTTTTTACGATGGAAACAACAAAGGCGACTATTCCGCTGAAAACTTGCGCAAAATAAAGGAAGAGGTTTATATAAGCCCTTGGGTTTGCGAGAAAAAGGTGTTTATCCTCGCAAACTATGATAAGTGCGACCCCAAATACTCAAATATTTTGCTAAAGTGCATAGAAGAGCCGCCTTCGTTTGTCCATTTCATTTTAACTGCACCATCCAAAAATTTACTTCTCGAAACAATCGTTTCAAGAGTCTCTGACTATAAGCTTCTTCCACCACCTATAAGCTTTACTAAGAGCCTTCTTATCTCACGTGGGATATCAGCAGAACGAGCAGAGGTGCTATCGACACTTTTTGATGGCAATATCGGCCTCTCAAAATCAGCATGCGAAGACGAAAATTTTGCCCGATTAGATGAGATTGTAAAGAAGATTATTGTAGCGATTTTTGGCGGAGAGCATTCAGATATTGCACTGTCACTCTCGCCACTTTACGGCGATAAAAATGAAACTCTTGAAATGCTACTGCTTTTAGAGCGATACTTTTTGATGCTTGCAAAAGAAAATGTTTGCCAAAACAGTGGTTTATCTGTTATTATAGGGGTGGAAATAAAAGATTTTTCACACGAAAAACTCTATCTGTTTGCAAGAATTTTTAGAAGTGCGGCAGATAAGTTCACATACAACGGCAATCTTGTTTTAAGCATAACTGCTATGCAGGCACAGCTTTTTGCCATCTAAATTCGGAGGTTTATTTTGACATCGGTTATCAGTATAAAATTCAAGGAGAATGGCAAGCCCTACTTCTTCAACCCCTGTGGTTATCTCATAAAAAAGGATGACTATGTTATAGTTGAAACTGCAAGAGGCATTGAGTGCGGTATTGCAACGGCAGAGGTTATTTCAGTGGCGGACGAGAAGATAACAAAACCGCTGAAAAATGTCGTTCGAGTTGCTACAAAGCAGGATATGCAAAAACTCAAAGAGATTGCAGATAAACAAAAAGAGGCATTTTCTATTTGTGAGCAGAAGATTTTAGATCATAAGCTTGATATGAAGCTTGTTGATATAGAGATAACATTTGACAATAGCAAAATTTTATTCTACTTCACCGCAGATGGCAGAGTTGATTTTCGCGACTTAGTTAAAGACTTAGCGGTTGTCTTCAAAAAAAGGATTGAGCTTCGTCAAATTGGCGTGCGTGATGAATGCAAGATGAAGGGTGGACTTGGAATTTGCGGGCGAGAGTTTTGCTGTAAAGGATTTTTAAATGAGTTCGCACCCGTTTCGATAAAGATGGCAAAAGAGCAGAATCTATCGCTAAACCCGACGAAAATCTCAGGAAGTTGCGGTCGGCTTATGTGTTGCCTAAAATACGAGCAAGAGGCTTACGAAGAGCTTGTCAAAATAAGCCCCCGAGTTGGAAATACCGTCCAGACCCCTGAGGGCAGAGGACGAGTTTTAGAAGTTGCACTTCTAACAGGTAATGTTAAAGTGTCGCTCGATGGCGATGAAGTTTTGATAAAAAGCTTTAATCGCCGTGATATAAAGGTTATTGGAGACCAGAGGAATAAGCAAAATCATAAAGATAATGCGAAATCCAAAAGCTCGGATAATAGATAGTTTTTGAAAAAGGAGGATATTAAAGATGGCTTATAAAATTTCTGATGAGTGCATCATGTGTGGTGCATGTGAGGGCGAATGTCCTGTTTCTGCAATTTCTGCAGGAGATAGCAAATACCTAATCGACGCTGAAACTTGTATCGACTGCGGTGCTTGTGCTGGTACATGTCCAGTATCTGCTATCGAGGCGTAAGACCTTAACAGCAATAAACGTTTAACAAAAAATCCCGAGAGGGGTTTTTTGTTTTGC
>CAYJJJ010000093.1:0-7337 GCA_964370465.1 uncultured Oscillospiraceae bacterium | reverse complement strand
ATATTATTAGTTTGTTTTTGCCGCATCGCTACATGTTGCGAAGTGGTTTTCAGAAACTTTATCAAGAGATAAAACCCTGTTTTTACAGTCGTCCTTTTTATATGGACACCTGTCGATAAAGGTGCATTTACCATCAATCGTGTTTATAGGGCTCGGAATATCTCCCTCAAGCTCTATCATCTTCCTCGCCTTCTGAAGGTCGGGGTCTGGGATAGGAATAGCCGATAGGAGCGCTTCTGTGTACGGGTGAACTGAGCTCTCATAGAGGACGTCCGAAGTTGTAAGCTCAACAACACCGCCGAGGTACATAACCGCAATTCTATCGCTTATATATTTCACAAGTGAAAGGTTGTGCGAGATAAATACAAGCGTTAGGTTAAATTCTTTTTGCAAGCTTTTTAGTAGGTTTATAACCTGTGCCTGGATTGAAACGTCGAGTGCCGAGGTCGGCTCATCGCAGATAATAACTTTTGGGTTTACCGCAAGCGCCCTTGCAATTCCGATTCTCTGGCGCTGACCGCCTGAGAACTCATGTGGAAACCTGTCTGCGTGCTCACGGCCAAGTCCTACCATCGTTAAAAGCTCATAGATTCTCTCGTTTTGCTTTTCTTTGTTGCCATCAAGAATATTGTGTGCAAGCATTCCCTCACGGACAATCTCACGAACAGTCATTCTTGGGTTTAGCGATGAATATGGATCTTGGAATATCATCTGAACATCTTTGCAGTACTCGTGTGACTGCTTCTTGTCCATCTTATAAATATCAACACCGTTGTAGAAAACTTCGCCGGCTGTTGCATCGTAGAGCTTTTTAATTGTTCTGCCGATTGTCGTCTTACCGCAACCAGACTCTCCAACTATACCGAGCGTTTCACCCTCATAGATATCGAGAGAAACATTGCTAACAGCTTTGAGTGTTGTATTCTTTCCAAGGTGGAAGAATTTGCTTAAGTTTTTAACTTCGAATAATTTATTGCTCATTGCACTTCCCCCCAGCCAAGATTTTTGCGAACTTCTGCCGCCTCATCATCGAGGAGATAGCAAGCAGAATAGTGACCGTCACCGAGGTCTGTGTATTTCGGGCACTCTTTGTCGCAGATACCCATCGAGTATTTGCAACGGACAGAAAATGCACAACCAGTCGCTGGATTTAGCGCATCTGGAGGTGTTCCCTCGATAAAGGTGAGGTCTTTGTTTGCCTGTGCATTTAGTTTTGGAATAGAATCCAAAAGCCCTTTTGTATATGGGTGCTGTGGATTGTAGAATATCTGGTTTGATGTGCCAATCTCAACCACCTGCCCCGCATACATAACGGCAATTCTATCAGCATTCGCCGCAACAACACCGAGGTCGTGGGTGATAAGAACTATCGAACAACCTGTTTCACGGCGCAGTTTTGCGAGTAGCTGCATAATTTGTGCTTGAATGGTAACGTCAAGCGCTGTTGTAGGCTCGTCCGCTATTAAAAGCTCTGGCTTACATGCAAGCGCTATAGCTATCATAATCCTCTGGCGCATACCACCTGATAGATTGTGAATATGCTGGTTAAATCTCTTCTCAGGGTTATTTATTCCAACCTGTTCGAGCAATCTTATTGCTTCTTTTTTAGCTTCAGTTGCTCCGAGTTTTTGGTGTCTTATTATGCTCTCTGTTATTTGTTTTCCGATTTTCATCGTCGGGTTTAGCGCAGTCATAGCGTCTTGAAAGATAATACCAATCTTCGAGCCACGGATTTCCTGCATCTGCTTGTCGTTGTAGTTAGTTATATCAACACCATCATAATCTATACTGCCGTTTGCAATAAACCCTGGTGTTAGGCGAAGAATTGTCTGCATCAAAACGCTCTTACCACTGCCCGACTCTCCAACAACCGCTAAAACTTCACCTTTGTTTACTGTTAAATTAGCACCCCGAACAGCTTGAACGAGGCCGTTATATGTTTTGAACTGAATAGATAAGTCTTTGACTTCTAATAATTTTTCCATAATCTGCCTCCTTCTTACTTTCTAAGTTTCGGATCAACTGCGTCACGTAGACCGTCGCCGATTAGCTGTAGTGATAGCATTATCAAACTGATAACAATTGATGGGATAATTAGCTGGTATGGTAGCGTTTGCATATCTGCCTGCCCTGTTGAGATAAGCTGTCCCAAACTTGTGAGCGGTGCCGCAAGTCCAATACCGAGGAATGATAGGAATGCCTCTGCAAATATAGCAGATGGTATAGCCATTGATAGTGAAACTATAATAATACCCATACAGTTTGGTATTAGGTGTTTCATCATTATTTTTATAGGAGAAGTTCCAAGACTTTTTGCAGCGAGGATATAGTCCTCGTTTTTAAGGCTTAGTATCTGCCCTCGAACAAGCCTTGCCATCGAAAGCCAGCCGGTAATAGTCAGGGCTAGTATAATCGAGAATAGTCCTTGTCCCAGTACCATCATAATAATGATGACATAGATGAGGTATGGAATAGCGGCGAGAACGTCGATAAATCGCATGATTAACATATCGACCCATCCGCCACAGTAGGCGCTAATACAACCGATAACAACACCGATAGTTCCCTGAACAAGTGCCGCTATAATGCCTATCATCAGCGAGAAGCGTGTTCCTGTCCAGACACGTGCCCAAAGGTCACGTCCAAGCTTGTCGATACCAAACCAATGTTCAGAACTCGGGCCGAGTGCTTCATTACCGCCTTCGGCACGAAGTGTTCCAACAAGACCAACATCTGTTGTCTGGTAGTCGTACTCGGTCATAAATGGACCAAATATAGCCATAAAAACAATTAAAAGAAGAATGAAAACGCTTGCAACTGCAACTTTATTTGAAAGAAATCTGCGGAACACGTCGCTCCAGTATGAGAGGTGAGGCTTTGTTATCTCTTCAATTTTCTCATGTTTTACACCGACATGAGTATATAAAGATTTATCTTTTTCCATTATCCCTTACCTCCTAAACGTATTCTTGGGTCAACTATTCCATAGAGGATATCTGTTATAAAGTTCATTACTATCAAAAATGCTCCATAAAATATTGCAAGACCCATTATAAGCGGATAGTCGCTTAGATTTATTGCATTGACAAAGTAGCTTCCAAGACCAGGAATTGCAAAAACGCTCTCAACAACAAAGCTACCTGTTAAAAGTGCAGCTGTTATAGGGCCAAGTACAGACATTATCGGTAGAAGCGAGTTGCGAACTTGGTGGCTTAGCAAAATTCTGCCCTTGCGAAGACCTTTTGAACGAGCTGTTTTAACATAATCGCTATCGATTACATCAAGCATACTTGTTCTCATAAGTCTTGAGAACATAGCGATTGACGGAAGCGAGAGCGCTATTGTCGGTAGAATTGTGTGTGCAAAGGTCGTATACCGTGCCACCGGGAAAATTGGAATCATAATTGTGAATGCATATTGTAAAAGTGTCGCGATAACGAAACTCGGGATAGATATACCGAGTATCGCTACTATAACTGATATGTAGTCAAGCGGCTTTTTTCTGTTTTTTGCGGCTATAACACCAAGTCCAATTCCAACAACCGAGGCGAATAGGAGTGCCCTTATTCCAAGGTCAGCGGAGTTTGGAAACGCATCGGCTATGATATCGATAACTGGCTTTCCCTTATAGTTTATCGAAATACCAAGATCCCCCTGTAAAAGATCCCCCATATAAATTAGGTACTGCTCAAATACAGGCTTATCAAGACCATACTGTATTTGGAGTTGCTCTCTTATATCCTCTGGAATATCAGGGCTCGTAAATGGGTCACCTGGAATCATCTTCATTGAGAAAAAAACCACAGTAGCCAACACAAAAAGCGTTAAAACACTTATCAGTATTCTTTTTATTACATATTTGAGCATGATTTATTTACCATACAACAGCAAAAATACATAAAATGCTGCTACCTTTCGTTTTTATTTTTAATGCTTATAATGTTAGCAAGCCACCTGCAAAAACCGCAGGTAGCTTGCATAATATTACTTTATATTAGACTTTGTCGGCAAAGATGTAGTCGTTCTCTGTGCCTGTTGAGTTTTTGTGCACGTTTGTAAACTCATCATTTAGCATCCAAGCTCCTCTTGACCAATATATAGGTACTGAAGGACCTTCATTTAGAAGATAAGACTCTAAAGTTACAAGTGCCTCTGCACGCTCTTCACCAGTTACTTCCCAAGAAGCATTATAAAGTGCGTTGTATTCTTCGCTCTCCCAGCTAAGGTATGGTAGTGACCAACCGCCATCGCTTGTGTAAGAAGCTAGGAATGTTGTAGCGTCTGCAACGTCAGGACCGAATCCACCGAGCATAAAGTCGTATGGTGATTTGTCTGCTGCGTATGACCAGAATGTTGAAGAAGGAACAGCCTCTATCGCAATATTGATACCTATCTCTGCTGCAACGCTCTGAATATACTGTGCTGCAAGAAGTCTGTCTTCTGCATCAGATACGTGGAGGTGGAATGTAGGCATTGTTTCTACTGTAGCGCCTATTGTATCAAGAGCTTTTTGTAGGCTCTCTTCTGCTTTTGCAAGATCTGCTGTATCGATAAATGGTGAGTCGAAGTCGTGGTCTGAGTCACCTTTTGAACCGTTAGCATAACCTGTTGAGAACGGTGGTACATATGTTGAAGCTGGTGAATATGCACCTGCATAAACAGCATCAACAAAAGCCTGTCTGTCTATTGTGTATGATAGAGCTTCGATAAAATCTCTGTTTGTGATGTAAGGTACAGTTTCAGGTGAGCTTCCGTGCCCTGTAAAATGTAGCGACTGGATAGAACCATCTTCGTAGTACATCATACCTTTATCTTCGTACTCTGTCATTAGTGATGTAGGAACATCAACCATGTCGATTTCGCCAGTTTCATACATGTTCATCTGTGTCTGGTCTTCAGTTACTGTGTAAATCTCAACTCTGTCAAGTTTAACAGCTTCTGCGTTCCAGTAGCTCTCGTTTGGCTCTAAAACCATGATGTCGTTTGAAACCCACTCTACTAGGTTGTAAGGGCCGTTAACAGCGCCAGGTAGACCTTGGTAGTAAGCAGCTTGATCATCTCCGAATAGATCCTGACGTACAGGTATCATAACCGGTGAAGCGAAGTACTCAAGGATGAATGGAACTTCTCTGTTTAGTGTTACTACGATTGTGTAATCATCTGTAGCTTCAGCTGTAACATTTCCATCAGCATCAATCATATACTCAAGGAACTGTGTCATAGGTGTAGCTGTTTCGCTTAGTAGTACCCAAGAATCGATAAAGTCTTGAGCTACTAGTGGTGTGCCGTCTGACCATACTGACTCACGTAGGTTAAATGTAACTGTTGTGCCCTCGTGTGTCCAGCTCTCAGCAATACCAGGAATTAGCTCGCCGCCATAAATACGGACAAGTCCTTCGCTTGTTGCTGATACAACGTTTGTCATCCAAGCACCGTTTCCAAGGTGAATGTCGATAGAAGTTGGCTCAGTTGCTGTTGCAAATCTGAATACTTTCTCGCTTGTAGCCTCTCCTGAACCGCTACCGCTTTCGCTGCTGCTCGAGCTATCATCGCCGCCACCTGGAGGTGCACATGCTGCAAGTGATAGAATCATAACAGCTGTCATTAACATTGCTAATAATTTTTTCATTTTCATGCTTTTTTTCTCCTTTTGTTTTTATATAATAAGTTTTACATGCATAAAACAAATTAAACTATATAAAGCTCCTCTTGAAGAGCTCCGAGGACTTGCACACTGCCATTTCTAACAATTATATCCTCTTCTCTAAATATCCATATCTTCTGATCATTCCACTCAGGAATTATAACTCTGATATTCTGCTCCATTGCAAAGCAGGTGTTATCTTTTATGGTGTATTTACCGTGCGCAATATCGCCTGTCGCGCCAAATCTTCCGATTGATGGTCCGACTGAATGAACTGAATGACCGATAGGGTGCGAATAGACCATAGCCTCAAGCCCTGCATCTGCCGCTCTTTTTAAAATCTCAGCTCTCGCTTCGTTTCCGGTAATTCCAGGTTTCACAACGTCCATATATATTTTCTGGAAATCGTGGCATTTTTCAAATCCGTCGATAATCGACTGCGGTGCGCCCTCTTCGCCGTCTTTTCTAATATAGCAAAGATACTGCATATCGGTGTGTAGATCTATATATTCAAAACCGAAATCTATATGAAGAAGGTCGCCCTTCTCTATCACTTCAGTTTTATCGCCCATGCCTATCATCATTGAGTCGTTTCCAGCTCTCTGCATATCGACATTTGGTCCCCATGTTCTCACAAGACCATTGTCCGAGTACTGCTGGAGCATAAATGCACGGACATCACTTGTTGTGGTGACACCAGGTGTTATAACCTCCGCCGACATCGCTCTCTTTATTATCTCTTTTGCAAAGAATGCGGCTTCATGGTAGATTTTTATCTCGTCTTCAGTTCTTATCTGTGAAACGTCCATAGCGAGCAGTTCTGCTGAAACTATAGGAATATCACACATCGACTTTATATCTTCATATAGAGTTTGTCCGCCACCATTTAGCTCACAAAATTCTCTCGACATATTTATAGCTATATTTTTTGGGTTATTCTCTTTGATAAATCTCTCAAGCGCCTGCGGTACTGTTTCATCTTTACCAAGGAAACTTGTGTAGAGTGGGTTTGCAGGTCCCATCTGACGTGCATTCTGAAAACTCTCATATTTTCCATCTTTATTTAAAAATATAAGGGTGGTGTTACCGTTTGTTGGCTCGGGAAGCAGGGTTTTCATCTGATAGTCGCTACCCTGAACAATCCACATCTCAATATCGTGTTCCGCCATTATTTTTGGAATTATTGTTTTAACTTTTTCGGTAACTATTTCCTTTTTTATGGAAAGTCGCTCTGCGGCACTGAGTAGTTTCATATAAACTCCTTATATTAAATGAGTACAGTAAATCTTGTTTACTTCATTTCATTAAAGCGATGATATTAATTTTACTGAATAAAATTAATCCTACTAATTATAGTTGGATATTCACAAATTGTCAATAATTACGCCCATTTTTCGCCATTTTATGGCGCTATTTCTATATTCTGCACAAAAATGAGGTTGTAAAGCGTTTTATTACAACAAACCCCACAATAAATATTATGTTATTTTTATACAATTTGCAATTTGCATGATATCAAAATTTCATTTTTAGCGGTATAAGCAGACTAATGCACCGTATGTTTTGCAAGAATGCAAGGGTTGGTTAGTCATATATATCTTTGCGGTTTGTGTTGTATATTTTTTTTGTTTTTTATTTTTTGGGGTGAGTGTGAGGGGGTGAGTGTGAGGGGGTGAGTGCGTGGGGGGGTGTG
>CAYJJJ010000092.1:0-7444 GCA_964370465.1 uncultured Oscillospiraceae bacterium | reverse complement strand
CTCCATTCTGTACGGAGATTATTCAAAAATATTTGTGCTGTGCACAGAATGGAGATTAAAATGATTAACACTATTAAACGCAATTTAAATAATCTTGGCATATTAATAGTATTTTTCCTTATGATAGCTTATTTTTCTATTTCAAACGAAAACTTTTTATCATTTGAGAATATTATTAATGTTTTAAGACAAGTTTTTCCAACTGGTATAATTGCCGTTGGTGTTTCGATGGTAATTATTACGGGAAATATCGATTTGTCGACAGGCTCTATGGTGGGTCTTACTGCTGTGAGTGCCGCATGGATGATGGCAAGCGGCTTCAATCAAATTGTTGCATTTGCTTTGGCACTGCTAATCGGCGCTTTATGTGGCATAATTAACGGCTTTTTCGTATCTCATGTAGGCATACCGGCTTTTGTTGTCACGCTAAGTACTCAGATGGCTTTTAGAGGTTTGGCATATATCTTAACTGGTGGCCTTGCAATTTACGGTTTCCCCGAGGACTTCAGATGGATGGGTATTGGGTATCTCGGTATTATACCGATACCTGTAATTATAATGGCGGTAATTTTTATTATCGGGTATTTGTTGCTTGCAAAAACAAAATTCGGCAGGTATGTATACGGTATAGGTGGAAATGAAGAAGCTTCAAGGCTATCGGGTGTTTCGCCGAAATTCGTAAAGTATATGGTATATATTTTCACAGGTTTACTCAGTGCACTTGTAGGTTTTATGGTTCTAGCAAGGGTTAACAGTGGTAACCCAAACCTCGGTTTAAACTACGAAGTAGATGTTATCGCAGCATGTGTTGTCGGTGGCGTTAGTATTACAGGTGGTAAGGGAAGTATCCCAGGTGTTATTATCGGTGTATTATTCCTCGGAGTACTTGCAAACGGACTTATACTTCTAAACGTCAACGAGTTTGTACAGCTTTTAATCAAAGGTGGCGTTATAGTTTTAGCTACAAGTTTTGATTTAATCTCTCAGCGACAAAAGGAAAAATCATCGTCGAGTGCTGTTTAGTAAACTCACGTTATAAATTCTAAAATATATTGTTATTTTTATAATACAGATAGGAGCTTGTAAATGATTGACAAAAAAGACTTATATGGCTGGTGCAAAATCAAAACCGATGATCTTGTAAATCACAAAGAACTTAAAACACCATTTAGAATGGTTGAAACATCTGATGAGATGGGCGTTTTAATGGCAGAAGAGCTTTTAGACGATATAGTGTTGGCAGGGAAAGAAGGGCGCAAATTCAGAGCCATTATACCTTGCGGACCAAAATGCTGGTATAAGCCTTTTACCGATATCGTAAACGAAAAAAATATAAGTTTAAGACATGTGATAGTTTTCCATATGGACGAATGCCTTGACTGGCAGGGCAATGAACTTGCAAAAAATGACCCCTATAATTTCAAAACTTTTATGGAAGAGCATTTTTATGCGCCAGTAAAACCAGAGCTCTGCGTTTTAGATGAAAATAGGCATTTTCTAAGCCCTCAGAATATGTTTGAAATAGCAAAACTTATTAGCAGCGAACCCGTTGATTATTGCCTTGGAGGCTGGGGACAAGATGGACATATTGCATATAACCAAACTCGTCGCCATCCGTTTAGCACCATTACAATAGAGGATTTGAAAAACGCCTCGGTCAGAATACAGGATAACAATATCGACACAATAATCACACTCGGCCAGAGGAGTTTTGGAGCAGCTTATCAATTTGTTCCGCCGATGTCGGTCACTTTGGGGGTTCGAGAGTGTATGAGTGCTAAGAAAATAAGGGTGTTTAGCGATACAGGCACATGGAAACAAACAGCACTTCGAGTTGCACTGTTTTCAGGCGAAGATGTTGAGTACCCACTAACACTGCTACAATCCCACAAAGATGCAATTATCACAGCGACAAGAGAAACCGCAAACCACCCAATCGCCGATAATCCAGAGTGGGAGTTTAAAGGGGTGAATGTTTAATGCTACAAAAGACAGAGTTTGTCGTGGGCACAGGCGGCGTTGGCAAAGGAGTTCTTTTCAAACTAATAGGCGATGAAAATTTAGGAAGAAATGAGTCAAGACTTGCAGAGCTCACAAACTTTAAAGATTTTTGTAAACTTCACATTATCTTCAACTATGTGGCGAGTTTGTTAGAGGGTGAATTGCCCGTTTATGCCATAAGTGCCGTGGGAGAGGATGAAGACGGCAGAGAGCTTTTGGAATTAATGCAAAACTCAAAAATCAATGTTGATTACATAGAGCGCTCGGACGAGCTTCGCACGATGTATGCTGTTTGTTACCAGTTTCCAGGCGGAGAAGGTGGCAATATAACTACCAGCAACAGCGCTTGCAATAGTGTTGGTGCCAAAAACATAAAAAACTTTTTTGAGAGCAATAGCCATCTGAAAAACGGCGTTGTTTTAGCGGCACCCGAAGTTCCTATTGAAGCAAGAGCTGAGCTTTTAAAAGCGGGCAGAGAGAGAAACTGTTTTAATATTGCATCGTTTCTACCTGAAGAAGCAGAGCAGTTTATAGATGATAGATTGTTTGAGCTAATAGACCTTGTTGCAATTAATTCAGATGAGGCAAAAACAATAGCGCAGATAGCAAATATTGATGACCCAAGCGACACGAATAAAATATACGAATATTTAAAAGGCTTTAATCAAAATATTATTTTAATTGTAACCCTTGGCAAAAACGGCTCTTTTACCCATTATAATGAGCATAAAGTTCACAGCCCTATAATTGATGTGCCGGTAGTTAATACCGCTGGTGCGGGGGACTGTTTTTTAGGCACTGTAATTGCAACTATTATAAAGGGGATACCCCTTTATTCGCCAGAGCAAAACTGCGTGGCGACAGCGCAAGATATAGCATCAATTGCCTCAACTATCAAAGTTACAAACAATGATACTATCGACTTTAGTTTAAACAGGCAAAAGATATTGGATTTTGCAAAAGAGAATAATATTTGTTTTTCAAAGCAGGTGCTTCGCAATTTTTTTGAAATATCATAGAGCAAGGTGGTTAGTTAGATGGAAATTAGCAAAAAAGATTTTGGTAAAACTTCAAATGGTGAGCAAACATATTTGTATACCATTACAAACAAAAATAATATGCAGATTATGCTCACAAATTTCGGCGCTACAATGGTTAGCATTATAACACCAGAAATCGGCGGTAAGCGGAGAGATGTTTTGCTTGGATTTGATAATGTTCGCGGTTACGAGGATACAACCCTTTATCTTGGTGCAACTATCGGTCGATACGCAGGGCAAATTCGAGATGGAAAGTTTGAAATAAACGGTGAAGAGTTTAATCTGCATATAAACGACCATGGCAACACCTTGCACGGCGGCAAAGATGGTTTTGACAAAAAGGTGTTTGACTGCGAGATTTTCCCCGATGAAAACAAAATTAGTTTCTATTATACAAGCCCCGATTTAGAGGGTGGATTCCCTGCCGAGTTAAAAGTTACATCGAGTTTTCGTCTAACTGATGACAATGAGATTATAATAACCCATAAAGCAACAAGCAGTAAAGATACCATTTTGAATATGACAAACCACAACTACTACAACCTAAACGGGCACGAAAACAGCAGTATTCTCGACCACACTCTGACAATTAACGCTGATGAATTTTTAGAGCTCGCACCGGATTGTGCACCAAACGGCGGTATTTTGCCAGTTGAGCAGACTCCGATGGATTTTCGAGAGGGTAAGCTCATTGGAGAGTGTGTTGAAAGCGATTATAGTCAACTTAAAATTTCAGAGGGCTATGACCACAACTGGAATATAAGCGGATACGAAAAGGGCAAAACTTCTCTTAATGCAATAGCGAAAAGCGGTGACGAAAGAGTGGAACTTGCTGTGAAATCAGATTTGCCGGGGTTGCAAATGTATAGCGGGAACTATTTAAACGGGGCAGAAGTTGGCAAAAACAATATCCGTTACAACCTGCGTCAAGGTTTTTGTTTAGAGCCACAGTATTACCCGTGTTCCACAAGCTATAAGCATTTCCCCAGTGTGGCACTCGATAAAAATGATGAATACCATCACACAATAAAGCTGTGTTTTACTTTTAAATGATATTACATAAGTTTACATAGGTAAACTCGCAAGGAGGTGTATTTATGAACCATTTAGAACGTTTAAAAAATGAAGTTTATGAAGCGAATATGATGCTCCCAAAATATAATTTAGTAACATTTACATGGGGCAATGTATCTGGCATTTTAAGAGATGAGGGAATAGTTGTAATAAAGCCGTCGGGCGTTCCTTATGAGGAATTGTCAGCAGAAAAAATGGTAGCTGTAGACCTTAATACAGGAAAAAAAGTGACAGACAGCTTAAACCCATCCTCAGACCTTGACACCCATCTAAAGCTTTATAAAGAGTTTGAATCGATAAACGGTATTGTTCATACACACAGCAGGTGGGCGACCATATTTTCACAAATCGGGATGGAAATAGCTCCTTTTGGCACAACTCATGCCGACTATTTTTATGGGAGTATACCTATAACAAGGCAGCTTACCAATAAAGAAATAAGCGGCGACTATGAAACGCAGACGGGTAACGTGATTGTTGAGAAGTTTTTAGAGAAAAAAATATCACCAAGTGAAGTTCCAGCAGTGCTTGTATTAAACCACGGCCCATTTGCGTTTGGCAAAGACTGTTTTGACGCTGTGCACAATGCCGTAGTGCTCGAGGAAGTGGCATTTATGGCATGGCACACAATTAAAGGAGATTATAGCGTACGGGATATGCCACAAAGCCTACTCGATAAGCACTACCTAAGAAAACACGGCAAAAATGCTTATTATGGGCAAAAGGGATGATATTATGATTAAAATTATTGAAATAGTGTTGCCAATAGTGGTACTGCTGATAATTGGGTATTGCTTTAAAATTCGAAATATTATACAAAAAGAGGGTATCAACGCTGTAAGGGCACTTATTAGCAATGTATTTTTACCTGCAGCGCTCTTCAAAGCTTTTTACACGGCGGAGTTTAGCGCATCTTCAGCTGTTATTGTAGGTGTTGTTTTCACAGTGACAAGCTGTGCATTTATAATACTCTATCTGCTATTTAAAAATAAAGCAAACCACAAGTTCACGCCGTTTTTGCTTGTTAGCGGCGAGGGCGGTCTAATAGGTTACGCACTTTATTTCGCCCTTACAGGTAGACAGGGAGAATTTGCCATAGTCGACTTAGGTCAGGTAGTTTTTGCATTCACAATATACATAACAATTTTAAAAGTGTCTTGTGGCAAGGAAATAACTTTTAAGAATTTTATAACCACTTTAGTGACAAACAAATGCTTTTTAGCTGTATTTTTCGGATTTATAATTAATGTGACAGGTATTGCAGCATTCTTTTTGGAAGTTGGAATACACGATGTAACACTCAGTGTTTTAAATATGCTATCAGGCCCTACCGGTGCACTTGTTTTGGTTATGGTAGGATTTGATTTAAACTTAGACAAAAAACTCTTAAAGCCTGTCGCGCAAGTAGTGGTTATGAGATTTGTTGTTTCAAGTATTCTTTTCGCTATAACTGCAGGCATAATTTTTTCAATAATACCTTTTGACCCATACTATTTCCTCGCAATAATGATGCTTTTCGCAGTGCCAGCAAGCTTTATTATTCCTGTCTTTGTCGATGTGGAAGATGACGGAAACTTAGTTTCAACAATGCTTTCAGCACAGACACTGTTCACAGTTGTTTTGTTTGCCTTTATGACAGTTTACGCAAAAGGGGTCATATAAGGAAAGATGAATTAAAAGGCATAATCGTTGATAGCTTTCAAGCAATTGATTTGTCCTGTATGTTTGGTATCGCCATAAAATAAAATGAGCAATTTGCCTAATAAACATCTCTCGGTTTTACCGGGGGATGTTTTTGTGATATACCTTTTAATCCTCACTTTTGTAATTTCTTACCATGTTATCTCTATTTTGGGGCAACTAAAGGGACTTCAACTATAATATCACTATTAACTGGGAAATATTTATAATTACTAAAACCTCTTGACAAATCTGTTTATTCACGATAAACTAAATGTATAGTTTATTGAGAGTAAACAGATTGGAGGCACTATAATGATAGAGTACAAACTGGGTGAAATCGAGATGCAATTTGCGGATATAATATGGGAAAATGAGCCACTCACCTCAAGAGAGCTCACCGTGCTTTGTGAAAGGGAACTCACGTGGAATCGCTCAACTACATATACAATACTGCGAAAACTTTGTGGAAAAGGTATTTTTCAAAATGAAAAAGCAGAGGTGACATCTCTTGTTTCAAAAGCTGAATACACCGCTATGCAGAGCGAGCGATTTGTTCTGGATACTTTTAGCGGTTCTCTTCCGAGCTTTTTGGCTTCGTTTACAACGCGAAAAAAGCTGTCGGACAGCGAGATTTCTGAGATTATGAAGATTATTGACGAGCAGAAGGGGGATAAGTGATGAACTTCTTTTTATACGAACTACTCCCGACCATACTCAATATGAGCATCACAGGAAGCATTGTA
Organism: uncultured Oscillospiraceae bacterium; assembly: GCA_964370465.1. Classification (GTDB taxonomy): domain Bacteria; phylum Bacillota; class Clostridia; order Oscillospirales; family Ruminococcaceae; genus CAYJGN01. The sequence continues at coordinate 903 of CAYJJJ010000092.1, read as the reverse complement.
ATCGTTGTAGTTTTGGCGATAAGGTTACTACTAAAAAAAGCACCTAAAATTTTTTCTTATGCTATTTGGGCAGTAGTGCTCTTTAGATTGCTTTGCCCGTTTTCGTTCGAGAGCGCTATTGGACTTCTTCCGAGTAGTGAGCCTATACCTGTTAATATCGTTCACCAAGAATATCCACAGGTCGATTTGCCACTGCCTATAATAAGTGATGTGATAAACGAAAACTTGCCGCAAGGTGAAGTTCAAGTGGGTGCAGACCCACTCGAGGCACCAATGTCAATAGCAACTTTGATGTGGGCTGTAGGAATTCTTGCAATGCTTATTTACAGCGCAGTGCAATACGCTTTGCTTAAACGCAAACTAATCGGAGCAAAACTGCTCAGGGACAACATCTATCTTGCCGATGGGATAAATTCACCGTTTGTTACGGGGCTATTAAAGCCGAAAATTTATCTTCCGTCCGCACTGCCAAAAAGCGAATATGATTTTATAATTGCACACGAGAAGTGCCATATAAAAAGGCTTGACCATATCACGAGAATTTTATCTTTTGTTGCCGTTGCACTGCACTGGTTTAACCCTCTTGTTTGGGTGGCTTATATTGTTTCGGCGAAAGATATGGAGATGTCCTGCGATGAGGCTGTTATGAAAAATATGGACAGCGATATCAGAGCAGAATACTCAACCTCTCTGCTTCGTCTTGCAACAGGTAAAAATCAGCTTTTTGCAACTCCGCTCGCCTTTGGCGAGGGGGACACAAAAGGCAGGGTGAAGAATGTTATGAACTATAAAAAGCCTGTTGTTTGGGTAAGCGCTATCTGCTTCGCGGTGGTTTTGGCAGTTTTATTTGGTTTTATGGGAAATAGAGTGCCAGCATTAGAAGAGCCACCGACAATCTATGCC
>CAYJJJ010000091.1:0-7588 GCA_964370465.1 uncultured Oscillospiraceae bacterium | reverse complement strand
TATCGGGTCTTTATTAAATATATTTCCCTTTTCATAGGGACTTATATGCATCTGCTTTATAAAAATTTCGCCGTTTGTTATGTCGCACCATGCCTCTTTAAGGTTGACACTCCCGCCCCTTATCGACTTCACCTCGGTGCCAAAAAGCTCAATTCCAGCTTCGATAGTTTCGAGGACAAAGTATTCGTGATAAGCTTTCTTATTTTGTGCTACAATTTTTATCGCCATACTCTCCTCCTTAAATATTAAAGCTCACTTCTACCCTCAAGCGCCCTTGAAAGGGTTATTTCATCTGCGTATTCAAGGTTTGACCCTATCGGAATTCCATAGGCAAGCCTTGATATCTTAACTCCCATAGGCTTTAATAATCCTTTGATATAAATAGCTGTTGCCTCTCCCTCAACTGTTGGGTTGGTCGCCATTATTACCTCTTTAACATCGTTTTCCGATATGCGATATAGAAGTTCTTTTATCTTTATCATATCAGGACCTACCCCATCCATCGGAGAGATAAGTCCGTGCAAAACATGATATAATCCTTTATACTCTCGTGTTCTCTCAAATGCAAGAACATCTTTCGGGTCCTCAACAACACAGATAACCGATGAATCTCGCGCCTTATCGCCACAGGTTGGACAGAGCTCATTTTCGGTGAAATTCTGGCAGACCTTGCAAAGGCGAAGCTTTAGCTTTGCATTTAGCACAACTTCTGAAAATTCCCGCACTTCATCTTTATCCATCGATAAAACGTGAAAAGCTATCCTCTGCGCCGACTTTCGCCCGACGCCCGGAAGACGCTCAAACTGCTCTATTAGTTTTGTCAGCAGTGTAACATTATATGCCATTTTATAGGAGTCCTTGCATACCAAGAGGTCCTGAGATTTTCGCAAGCTCTGTTTCTAAAGTTTTATCGATATCCGAAATAACCTGATTTACTGCCGCTGCAACTAAATCTTCGAGCATTTCGAGATCTTCAACGTCAACAACTTCAGGGTCAATTTTAATTTCCTTAACCTGTTTTTTTCCAAGCATAACAACCTTTACAGCGTTTCCGCCTGAAGTTGCTGTAAACTCTCTCTCTTCAACTTCCTGTTGTTTTGTTTCCATGTCCACCTGTGCTTGCTGTGCCTGTTTTAGCATATTTTGCATATCACCTTTGTTGTAACCGTATGGCATTCTTGCTTTCATAATTAATTCTCCTTTATTTTAACATCCACGCCCATATTTTCAGCCTCTTTTAAAAGACTATCGAGCGGGTTTTCAACATCTTTCATTGCCCCAGCTTCCCTCTTATAAGGCCCTATGGGGTAGGGTTTTCCGAGTATTCGCTCTATTGTTTCCTTTATATCCTTTTTCGACTTTTCATTATCCCGAACAAGATTTAAGAAATTCGGATTTTCAGAGTCGATTAGAATTCTGTTGTTCACAAAGTAACCGGTTGAATTGAGCAGAGAAGCGCCGAGCAACTTATTGACTTTAAATATCGCCTCAACTACACTATCCCACTCAGCAACAGCGCCCTCTTTAACCGTCACCGGTTGCGAAACGCTCGCCACCTCCGCCTTTTCAGCCGTTTTTTCTGCTTTTTCGGCAACTTTTGGCGATGGTATATTTTGCTTTTGCACAGTCTCTATCGGTTTGCTTTTTGTTTCTTTTTCCAAAGCATTTTTCACAGCACTCGCAACTTTTGCAGTTTCCTCTCTACACAGCGATAGCAGTGAAAGCTCAGTTTCTATATAAACGTTCTTTGAGTGGTTTTGAGTTTTATAAATTGAGAAGAGTTTATCTGCAAAATCCAAAAGATACTTTTCAGTGCAGCTATCTGCGACTTTTTGAAGCCTATCCCTGTCTGCAAGAAGATTTAATAATTCAACTTTCCCACCTGTTTTCAGCACTAAAATATCACGCACTATTGAAGATAGCTCAAATATAAGTCTTGTGAAATCTTTGCTTTTGCTATAAAGCTCTGAGAGGATTGAAAGCAGCTTTTGCGGCTTGCGCTCTACAATAGCCTCGATAATACTAACTAAATACTCGCCGTTTGATAACCCCGCAATACTCTCGACTGCTGTTTCGTCGATAACATCAACGGTATTCGCGCATTTATCGAGCAGTGACAGCGCATCACGCATTCCACCGTCCGACACTTTAGCGATAGTCAAAGCGCCTTTTTCGGTGAGCTCTATCCCCTCCTCTTTTGCAACATAGAGAAGATGTTTCTTTATAGTTTCGGCGGTTATCCGATAAAAATCAAACCGCTGACATCTTGAAAGAATAGTCGCTGGGATTTTATTAACCTCGGTAGTTGCTAAAATAAAAACAACATGTTCCGGTGGCTCTTCTATTATCTTTAGAAGCGCATTAAATGCTTGATTAGTAAGCATATGCACCTCATCTATTATATATATACGGTATTTACAAACCGATGGATTAAAATAAGCTTCCTCTTTAAGTGTTCGGATATTATCAACACCACTTGTTGAAGCGGCATCTATCTCGATAACATCCATAAGACTCTCGTTTTCTATACCTTTACAGATATCACAAGAAAGACAAGGTTCGCCCTCGGTTTTATTACCGCAGTTCAGCGCCTTTGCCAGAATACGAGCGGAGGTGGTTTTACCAGTTCCACGAGTGCCTGTGAAAAGATAGGCATGGAATGTTTTGTCTGCACGAAGCTCATTTAAAATTGTGGTGGTTATATGATTTTGACCGACAACCGAGCCAAAATTCCGTGGTCGGTATTTTCTGTAAAGAGCCATATTCCCTCCTTAAAAAACACTGCTATTTATGATGTATCGACTTGCTGCGGCACCCAGGTAATTCCGCTTAATGCTGCTCGGTTCCCCGCCTGACATGGTTCACGGATACCTGTCGCACAGGGCCGATACACCAAAAATAACAGTGCATTCTCATCTAAACGACTAAGATATTATACCACAAAAAAAAGAGAATTACAACAAAAAAAGATAGACACAAAGTTTGCATATAAAACAAACTAATAGTCACTAAAAACATCCCTATTTTATATATTGTGTTTGCAAATCCGCAAAACAGCTACCTTAATATCGACCTATTAATATAATAAAAACACACAATCCCCATCGGCAAAAACCGAACAAAACCCGATATCTGCATAGTTATTATTTGGCAAATTTAGTATTTGACATTTTTACCTCTTGCAAGTAATATGGTCTTAAAAGGGGGTATAAGTTATGGTTTTAAAGTCAAATAAGGCAGTTTTTACATATATTATTTCGTTTGTTTTTATTGCAATTGGCTGTGTTGATGATTTCTTTACCCTAAGAGTTCAAGGCCCTGAAAACTATAACGTCGTTCTTGAATCTATTACCTTCATTTTATCCTCAACGATATTTATAGTTATGCTCGTTTTATGGACAGTTTCGCTAAACAAGCGAATAATGCAGACTAATCTTCGTTTATACCTTGTATTTTTGGGTGTAAATATGATAGTTTGGATAGCAATTCGCGTTGTCAAGTACGCTGCATTTATATTTTCCGCTCTGCCAGACCGTATTTTATGGTATGCCTATTATATCCCCCTCACCCTTATTCCGCTTCTATTCTTTTTCATAGCACTCTCGATCGATAAGGACGAAAACTACCGTCCCTCAAAATATTGGAACCTACTTTTTATCCCTGCTGTTATTTTGATTATAACCGTCTTCACAAACGACTTTCACCAATTATTCTTCAATTTTGATTTCACAAAGCATGTGCATGACATGTATTACACCCATGGTCCCGGTTATTACTGCTACCTTTCTTTCTTTGCCGTTATCTGCATTGCAACAATTTATCTTCTGATAAAAAAGAGTCGCAGATTAACCGAGAGCGGAAAGATCCCAAAGGCACCTGTTGCAGTGCTTATCACTATTATTCTATATACCATAATCTATATCGTCGACTTCAAGTTCCTTGGAGTATATTTAGATTTAACCGTTTTCGCCTGTATTGCATCTGTGCTCTTTTTTGAAGCCTGTATTGCAACACGGCTTATCCCCTCAAATAAAAACTACGACCACTTTTTTGGTCACAGCGATATCGGTGCTCAAATCTACGATAAGACAGGTAAAATGCGGCACTCAAGCATTAACGCCACTTCACTTAGCGAAGAGGAATTTAATACGCTTTTGGAAAACGGCAGTCTTCCAAAAGGAAAAAGCAAGACTGTGAAAATCTCACCAATAACCGGTGGATTTGTAAGTCACCTTGTCGATACGAGCAAAGTTGATGATATTTTAGATGAACTAAGCTCAATTAACAGTCAGCTACATGCTGAGGTTCGTCTTTTAAATATCGAGAAGAAACAACGAGAGGAAACACTTCTCATAAGCGAGCAGAGAGAAATTCAAAACAAACTCCACAGCGATATGCTCCCTCACACTGCAAAAATCAAAGAGAGAGCAGTTATGATTAAAGATGCAAGCGAGGAGGATAAAAAGCGCCTTCTCTATGAGATATGCGTTATCGGCGCCTATATCAAACGCGCTATTAGCTTAACTCTTCTGTCAAACACCGAGCATGTTATAAGCATAAAGGAGCTTTCCCGAGTGTTTGAAGAGTCGTTTCAGGCGATGCGGCTCGGCGGATGTTTTTGCGCCCACAAGATAATAAGCGAATGCAGTATTCCTATGCCCGCCGCCATATTTGCTTATAGCTTTTTTGATTTTTTAACCGCAATTTATGACTACAAACTCGATATGATTTTTCAAACATTCGACTGCACGCAAAATTCTATAAAGATTGCATATCAAATTAGCGGTGATATCGATAAGAAAATATATACACTTCGAGATTTTGCAGAGAAGAATAGATACTTTCAAAAAATCGAAATAACCCCCGAAACCGATGGCTACTATATTGCCCTTTATCTTTACCGGGAGGATGTATTATGAGTTATTTTGAATTTCCCACCACAGCACAAGGAAATATGTTGGCATTTGTTTTAGTTTGCTATATCTTCTCCCTCATAGTGACTGTTATAGCACTAAAAAATTCATTAAAACGAGGAAAGTTTTGGGCATCGCTTGTAGTAACTCTGCCCTTAACTGTTATTAACTTCTATTTTTTAGAGCAATTTAAGTTTTCTAATCTCACTATAAACAGCCACCCATCGCTTCTAACCACCAATTTCAACGCACACCCCGCCTATGTTTATATTGCCTATTCGCTATTTGCACTCATATTTAATATCATCATTTTGCTTAATATCTCACGAGATAATCGCCAAAACCTAAACAGAATGAGCATTAAAGATGGGCTTGATAATCTACCGCAAGCTCTAATGTTTTTCTCATCAGAAGGTGATATATTTTTAAGAAACCGCACAATGAACAGGCTCTCTGCGCTTTATGCTGGAAACCCTCTAAAAAACGCAAACGACTTTTGGGATGCTATCAACTCGCCTGAGATGGAGAGCTTCACCGTTATACGTGGCAATCTACCAGCGCTGCGAAGCAACAGAGAAGTTTGGCAGTTTTCAAAAAAAGAGGTCACCGACGATATAGGCAGATACTACCAGATTAAAGCTACCGATATTTCAGAGCTCTACTTTTTATCTCTGCAAAAGGCAGAGGCAAATAGCGAGCTTGCAGATAGGCAGCTGAGGATAAAGAATATTATAACGTCAATTGAAGAGAATGCGGCGGCTGTCGCTACCAAAAATCTCCTAAACAATTTTCACGACAACTTCGGCAGTATGCTCGCTCTGACAAAGAGAATTCTGTCAGATGATAGCAAAAGCGATGACATTTTAGATATCGCAGACGATTGGGAAAGACAGTCCGATAAGATGACCGCCTATTCACAAAACAGCAGTACCTCCACAACTCTCACCACTGATAACATACTAAGTTTTGCCGACAGGCTCGATTGCACCCTACATCTAAAGGGCGAAATAAGCCAAAAGACTGAAGAGCAGAGCTTGATAAATCAAACAATTTATGAGATGATAAAAAATGCAGTATATCACGCTGATGCAAAAGAAATTTTTGCAGAAGTAAACGATGATGATAACGGTCTTGTTTTAGTTGTTAAAAATCTCTGCAATTCACATATTAGCACAAACGCACCAGGTGGTGGACTTCAGACTATACGCAGTATAGCGGAAGAACTCGGCGGCCATATCAAAGTAGAGCGTGAGCGCTACTTCACCTTAACAGTTGTTATTCCTAAAATTAAATCGCAAAAAGGAGTTTTAAGATGATAAATGTTTTAATAGTTGATGACCAACTAAGTAGTCAAGGTTTTATGAAATACGCTCTCGAGCGAGGCAGTGATAGGTATACACTTATCGATACTATTTTAAATGCAGACAAAGCTATCGAAATAATAGACAAACAAAAAATCGACCTTGTTTTGCTCGATATTTTCACCGAAAACAAAGAGAACGGTCTTACCGCCGCTTTTGATATTAAACAAAAATACCCTGAAATAAAAATAATTATCCTCACCTTCTTAGTTCAACAACGCCATATCGACAGGGCACGAGAGATTGGTTGTGAGGGATTTTGGTATAAAGATTATACCGAGGGCGATCTTCTTCAGATAATGGATAAAATTATGAATGGAGAAACATACTATCCAGATGACGCCCCAATTATATCAATAGGCATGGCAAAGAGTTCAGAGCTCACAAAAAGAGAGATTGAGGTTTTACAAGCAAAGATAGATGGTCTATCAAACGAAGAAGTTTGTAAACTGCTCGGAATAAAGGAGAGGACACTAAACGATTATATTAGAAACTTAAAAGAAAAAACCGGCTATTCAAACATGGTACAACTCGTAGCGGAGGTTGCAACTAAGCGGTTTATTATACCAGGACTTTAGGGTTTATAAAATTACATATTAAAGATATATCTATTCGATAGGTGCAAAATGCATAAAGCGAATAGATATTTTTTTATCTTTTTTTCTTTTGCAATACACAGTTTTCTGCGTGTTGCAAAATTGCCACAAATGATAAAATAAACAGTGAATAGATATATGTTTGTATCAAGTGTTAAAACGAAAAAAGAGGGGTAATTATGTCGGCAAAAAGCAGGGGAAACAGAGGCAGACTAAGCAAAAAGGAACAGGCAAAACAGCAAAACGCCATCATCTATGGTATGGGGTTTGTTTTACTGCTTGGGATGGCGCTCGGATTTTTTATTCAAAGCCAGTCGAGTTCATCTGTCCCAGTTGATGTCGATGTAACTCAAGGTGGTAACACAGAAGTCGTAGCTTTTGTGCAACCAGGTAGTCACAGTGTGCTTGAAGGTGCTCTGTCGATGCATGGAGAGGTAGTTTCAGTTGATGGCACAACTCTCACCTTTATCGACGATAACGGTGACAGGCAGACAATAACACAAGATGATGCAGCAAATTTCTATGAAGGTCAGATAATGCATTTCAACTACGACCTAAATGACGACGGCAGTATATCACCTATTCCAAATACCGCCGGCGGACACTAATAAAGGAGGATAACTATGAAGCAAAGAATTAAAGAGCATGGAAAAATCATAATTCAATATACCCTGTCACTACTTATGATTTTAAATATGCTGGGTATTGGCGCTATTCC
>CAYJJJ010000090.1:0-7595 GCA_964370465.1 uncultured Oscillospiraceae bacterium | reverse complement strand
CCTTGCCCTACATTCTGATTTCTGATTTCTGGTGGTATATTTCCTGTCTCTGGAGCCGTGCGCCCGCGCCGCCGACCGAAGGTCGGCCGCTGACAGCGAAGCTGTCTGCAAACAGATGAAATCTGTTTGGCGCGGGCGGCGGCCTTACAAATTCACTACCGCTATCACGACACTTTATTCATATCAGTATTTTTCAATATGACATCTTACTTATAATATACCACTTTTCATTTAAAATTTCAACCGCTAATTTATCTCTGCAACAAAAAAGCGGACGTACCGTCCGCTTTTAAAATATTATTCTGCTGTATTCTGTGCGTTTTTCTTTGCCTCAATTTCAGCAATAGCATCTTTTCTCGAAAGGTCTATTCTGCCTTGCTCGTCGATTTTAATAACCTTGACAACAACAAGATCGCCGACAGCAACAACATCCTCAACTTTGCCCACTCTCTCGTTATCGAGTTTTGAGATATGGCAGAGTCCCTCTTTGCCTGGAGCTATTTCAACAAACGCGCCGAAGTTCATAAGTCTTGTTACAACGCCTTTGTAGATAGCGCCAACTTCAGGGTCCATTGCAATTGTTTCGATTATAGCAACAGCTTTTCTTGCATTGTCGATATCAATTGCAGAAACAAAAACCTGTCCCTCATCGTTAATATCGATTTTAACATCGCAATCAGCGCAGATTTTCTGGATAACAGCGCCACCCTTACCGATAACATCTTTGATTTTGTCCACTGGGATTTTAATCTGAAGCATCTTTGGAGCATATTTTGAGAGTTCTTCTCTTGGAGCTGCAATAACAGGTAGCATTATATCATCAAGGATATGAAGTCTTCCTTTTTTACACTTTACAAAAGCCTCTTTGATAACTTCCATCGAAAGACCATCAACTTTAATGTCAACCTGAATAGCAGTGATACCGTTCTTTGTTCCGCCGACTTTAAAGTCCATATCGCCATAGAAGTCCTCAACGCCCTGGATATCAACCATAGTGATAAATCTATCATCTTCAGTTACAAGTCCGCAAGAGATACCGGCAACTGGTGCTTTTATCGGAACACCAGCATCCATAAGTGCAAGAGTTGATCCACAGATTGAAGCCTGTGAAGTTGATCCGTTTGAAGAGAGAACTTCTGAAACCAAACGAAGTGAGTATGGGAACTCCTCAACTGAAGGGATTACAGGTAGAAGTGCTTTTTCTGCAAGTGCGCCGTGACCAATTTCACGTCTGCCGGGTCCTCTGCTCGGTCTTGTTTCACCAACTGAGTATGATGGGAAGTTGTAGTGGTGCATATATCTCTTTGTATCTTCATCGTCAAGTCCGTCGAGAAGCTGAGAGTCTTTAATCTGACCGAGTGTTGTTATAGTTAGTACCTGAGTTTGTCCTCTTGTGAACATACCGCTACCGTGAACTCTTGGAATTAGAGAAACTTGTGCATCAAGCGGTCTTATATCATCGATTCCACGACCGTCAACACGTTTGCCCTCGTCGAGAAGCCATCTGCGAACGATATATTTTTGTAGTTTGTAGATACACTCGCCAATAGCGCCTTTATTGTCGCCCTCAGCGTTTTGGAATTTCTCGTTTATCTCATCAGTGATAGGAGCCATTCTCGCATCACGAACGTTTTTATCATCTGTATCAAGTGCGTGTTTTACTTTATCGATAGCAAATTCTTTAATTGCATTGTAAAGCTCTGCATCCACTTCCATTGAAGTGAAGGTAAACTTCTCTTTGCCGATTTCAGAAACGATACCGTCGATAAAATCTATTATTTTCTTTATTTCCTCGTGACCTTTTTCGATAGCAGCAAGCATAGTGTTGTCGTCAACTTCATTCGCCTGCGCCTCAATCATAACGATTTTTTCACGTGTAGCCGCAAGTGTTACTTCCATCTGTGAAGTTTCACGCTCTTTAGCAGTTGGGTTTATAACAATTTCGCCGTCACAAAGACCGATTGAAACGCCGCCGATAGGGCCGTTGAAAGGGATATCTGATATAGCAGTTACGATTGAAGCACCGATCATTCCAGCAATTACCTGTGAACAATCAGGATCAACTGACATAACAGTCATAACAATAGTTACATCGTTTCTCATATCTTTTGGGAAAAGAGGACGCATTGGTCTATCAACAACACGAGAAGCAAGGATAGCATTCTCAGTTGGTCTTGACTCTCTTCTGATAAATGATCCTGGAATTCTACCTACTGCATATAGCTTCTCTTCAAAATCCACTGATAAGGGGAAGAAGTCTATTCCATCTCTCGGTTTACCCGATGCAGTTACGTTACAAAGCACTGATGTCTCACCGTATGAGATTAGAGCGCTTCCATTTGATAGCTCGCACATTTTGCCAACTTCAACTTTAAAAGGTCTGCCCGCAATAGTTGTTTCAAATATTCTGTGATTTTCAAACATTTTTATTCTCCTTAATTTTTAAGGCATGTGCTTTAGCAAGAAACGAAAAACCCTGTGGATACTTCGTTTGTTGCTAACTACACATTGCCCTTTATACTTTTAAAGGGAGATAGAAACTACCTCCCTTAAAAATTATTTTACTTACGAAGTCCGAGTTTTGCTATAATTGCACGGTAACGGTTAACGTCTTTCTTAGTTAGGTAGTTTAGAAGATTTCTTCTGTGACCAACCATCTTTAGAAGACCACGTCTTGAGTGATGATCTTTTTTGTGAACTTTCAGATGCTCTGTGAGGTGGTTGATTTTAGCTGTTAGAATAGCTATCTGTACCTCAGGTGAACCTGTGTCGTTCTCAGTTACCTTGTTTGCTGTGATAATTTCGTTCTTTTTTACTTTGTCCATTATAATACCTCTTTTTATTTATTTTCCGAATCCGAGCAGAGGGTAATGGTACCTCCCTAATTGGGCATACTCCCATAAGCACAGAAGCGGATTGTTGCCTTAATATTTTATCATACTTTGCCTTTGTTTGCAAATGCTTTTTTTATATCTTCCGATATTTGTTCCGAAAGCTCCTGCACATCTTGCATCTTGCGCTCTTCTCTTATAAAATCTATAAAGTTTACCGTTATATCTTCCCCATATATATCCGCATTAAAATTCAAAATATGGCTCTCACAGAGAGGGTTTTCACCGCCAACAGTAGGCTTCACACCTATTGATGTTATCCCATTGTATGTTTTGCCCAAAACCGAAACTTTCGTTTTGTAAACACCATACATCGGCACCGCTTGTCCCAGAGCAAACTCAATATTCGCCGTTGGGAACCCGATAGTGCGCCCGAGCTTTTTACCTTCTATAACCTTGCCTGACAGCGAATACTGCTCGGTTAACAGGTGGTTTACCCCTTTTATATCGCCAGTCTTCAAGAGGGATTTAATCTCACTTGAAGAAACCCTTTTGTGCCCCTCGCTAACCGGCAAAACAACAACGAGCTCCACTCCCGACTTAACGCACAGACTCTCAAGCACTTCTATATCGCCTTTTGCATCTTTACCAAACCTAAAATCGTCGCCAACGACTATTACTTTCGCCCCGAGCTTTTCTATGAGAATTTCGCTAAAAAACCGCTCCGGTGAATAGTCTTTTATCTCTGAAAAACTCACAGCAACAAGCATCTCTATCCCTAAATCGGCAATAAGCTCCGCTTTTTTATCGTCCGAATAGATAAACTCGCCCTTTCCGCCACCGCTTTTAATGGTAAACACACAGCTGGAAATCTCGCTTTGCACAGCCGTTTCGATAACTCTACGATGCCCTTTGTGAACACCGTCAAAGATACCGAGCGCCACCGCTCTATTCTTTTTTTCAATACCGTTTAAATCGTTTGTAATAATCATTGTTCCTCAAAAAAGTTTTTATATACCGTCGCTTTGCCCTCTAAAACCTTGAGAAGCCCTAAAAAATTCCCCTCAAAAAAGGCTTTGTATATACCATCTCTGTTGTTTCGATTAAACTTACCGCCATTTAAAAACCGCACCCGCTCATACTCTGAGAGGTTTGTTGCTGTGTTGTCAAATGCAGTGTCGAGCGGCATAATATGTTTTTCAATCTCACCAGTTTTCACAAGTATCTCAATTTCTGCGATAGTCTTCGCATTTTCAATAGAAAACGGCCCCGATGCTGTTCTTATAAGTGAAGTCATCGTAGCTCCGCACCCAAGTTTTCGCCCTATATCATCGATAAGAGTTCTAACATAAAACCCCTTTGCGCAGTGGATATCTATCTTGTATTCATCACTGCCACACTCGAAAATTTCCGCAGAATAAAGGCTTGTCGGCCTTGGTTTTCTCTCAACTTCCTTGCCTGCTCTCGCATAGGATAAAAGCTTTCTGCCATCTATTTTAACCGCTGAATACATCGGCGGCAGCTGCTCTATATCCCCTATAAAGCTCTCAAGCTCTCGCTTGACATCATCTATAGTGGCATTGACCTCACGCTCCTCTAAAATCTCGCCCCATATATCGAGGGTATCGGTTTTAATGCCGAGTCTGAGCGTTGCTGTGTATCTCTTATCAGTAGGCGTTACCATATCGCATGCTTTAGTTGCTTTTTTTATAAATACAGGGAGCACACCCGTCGCATTCGGGTCAAGTGTTCCCGAGTGCCCGAGTTTTCGCTCTCCGAGCACCCCACGAAGCTTCGCTATAACATCAAACGATGTCCAGTCCGCCTCTTTGTGCACTACAATTATTCCACTCTTCAATTTAAAAACTCCGCTATCTTATCTATTGTTGTCTTTATAGCCGTTTCAAGGTCTGATTTTATCTCAAATCCAGCCGCTCTCGCATGTCCACCGCCGCCGAGCGCCGCACAGATAGCTGAGCTATCAAAGTTTAGCGATGAGCGAAGCGACACTTTAAAGCCATCGCCCTTTTGCTTTAGCGTGACACCTATTTCAACATCTTTTATCATCTTTGGAATAGTCGCTATTCCGTCAAGGTCTGCAAGGGTTGCCCCTGTTTTTAAAAACATCTCATCGGTTATCGAAATAACTGCAACTTTGCCATCGAAATAGTACTTAAGGGTATCTAAAACAGCACGCTCAATAGCCACCCTCTCACGGCTCTTTGTTTCAAAATGCAGTTTGTTAATCTTAAAGTTTTCAGCACCAGCCTCCATAAGCTCTGCCGCTATCCGAAGAGTTTGCGGAGTTACCGAGCTATAACGCAGCGCCCCTGTATCGGTGCATATTCCTGTATAGATAGCTTTCGCTATCTCGGGTGTCACCGGAGTGCCAAGCTCTTTTATAACAAGATAAATAATCTCAGCGCAACTGCCACACTCTGGTAGCAGTAGCCTGTGCTTTGAAAAGCCTTTGTTGCTTATATGGTGGTCGATATTAAGATTAACCTCGCCAGTTAGATGCTGATATCGCTCTCCGAGAAGACGCCCCTCTGCGGTATCGACCGCAACGACGGTAGCGCTTTCTATCTCACAGGGTTTTACAAACGAAATAATATCTGAAAAAAGCTCCCGAAAGGGGTCTGAACAGGTTATTTTCGCCTTTTTTCCCATCGCTTGCATAGCAAGGGCTAAACCCACCGCACTGCCTGTGGCATCGCCATCAGGGTCACGGTGGGCAATTATTAAAAAGTTATCATGGTCTTTTAAATACTGCGCTGTTTCTTTTACGCTAAAATTTGTCATTGCGTTTCATTTCCTCAATCATACGGTTTAAATCCGAGCTTTTCTCGATAGAATTATCCGCAACAAAAACAAGTCTTGGGATATGGCGGACATGAATTCTATCGGCAAGGCGGTGCTTAATAAATCCCTCGCCACTGCGAAGCCCTTTTACCGCCTCTTTTGCCTTATCAAAGCTCTCTGCAGAGCTCACATAAACCTTGCACTCACTGCCATCTCCCGCAAGCTCTACACGAACAACAGATAAAATCCCCGAAACTCTGGGGTCCTTTACCTCGCGAAAAACAACAGATAATTCTCTTTTTATATCCTCGGCGAGTCTTGAGTTTTTATAGTTTGCCATTAATCTCTATACTCCTCTATTATATAGCACTCGAAAATATCGCCCTCTTTTATGTCGCTATATTTCTCAAGGGTTATACCACACTCATACCCCTGCGCAACTTCACGGACGTCATCTTTAAATCTGCGAACTGTATCGATTTTATCCTCGGCAACAACGATACCGTCACGCACGACACGAACATTTGCATTTCTCTGGATTTTTCCGTTTGTGATATAGCTACCTGAAACGATACCGACGTTGCTAATTTTGTAAACCTGGCGAACTTCGGCAGAACCGAGCTCAACATCACGGAATTTCGGTGCAAGCATACCTTTCATAGCGCTCTCAACTTCGTTTATACAGTCGTAAATAACTCTGTATAGACGGAGGTCAACGCCGTTCTCATCAGCTACCTGTTTTGCAACAGCATCTGGACGGACGTTAAATCCGACGACGATAGCTTTTGAAGTACCAGCAAGCATAATATCGGTTTCACTGACAGCACCAACACCGCCGTGGATAACACGAACACGCACCTCATCGTTTGTAAGCTTTTCAAGTGAGCTCTTTAGCGCCTCAACAGAGCCTTGAACGTCACCTTTTATAATGATAGGAAGCTCTTTAATCTCTCCCTGTGCAATCTGCGAGAATAGATTGTCAAGAGTTACCTTCTGGTAAGTGCCAAACTGCTCCTCTTTCGCTTTCTGCTTTCTCTCTTCAACAAGCTCACGAGCAAGACGCTCATCCGAAACTGCATTGAAGGTATCCCCTGCCGCTGGAACTTCCGATAGACCAGTTATCTCGACAGGTCTTGATGGACCTGCAGTTTTTAGCGTTCTGCCCTTATCATCGGTCATAACACGAACACGACCAACAGATGAACCCGCAACTATAATGTCGCCCGATTTAAGCGTTCCGTTTTGTACAAGGATAGTTGCAACCGGACCACGACCCTTATCGAGTTTCGCCTCAATTACAGTACCCTTAGCAAGTCTCTTTGGATTAGCTTTGAGCTCTTTTACTTCTGATACAAGAAGTATCATCTCGATTAATGTATCAATACCCTCTTTTGTGATAGCTGAAACAGGCACACAGATAACATCGCCGCCCCACTCTTCCGGAACAAGCTCATGCTCTGTAAGCTCTTGCTTCACCCTCTCAGGGTTTGCCTCTGGTTTATCCATTTTATTTATTGCAACAATTATAGAAACGCCCGCCGCTTTTGCGTGGTTAATAGCTTCTATAGTCTGTGGCATTATACCGTCGTCCGCCGCAACAACAAGCACTGCAACGTCGGTAACCGATGCACCACGAGCACGCATAGCGGTAAACGCCGCATGTCCTGGGGTATCGAGGAATGTTATTAGATTATCGCTATGTCTTATCTGGTAAGCACCGATATGCTGGGTAATACCGCCAGCCTCGCCCGCAGTTACGTTTGCATTGCGGATAGCATCGAGAATTGAAGTTTTACCGTGGTCAACGTGTCCCATAACAACAACAACCGGTGGACGACCTTCGAGGTCACCCTCATCGTCATCGCTCTGGTCAATTAGACGCTCTTCTATCGTAACAGTTACTTCTTTTGTAACTTTAGCGCCGTATTCCATTGAAATCATCGCCGCAGTATCGTGATCAAT
>CAYJJJ010000089.1:0-7720 GCA_964370465.1 uncultured Oscillospiraceae bacterium | reverse complement strand
TTAGCGGCAGTGTTGTCGTTAGTTGCACAGATGAGAGTTAGCAGTACATTTAAGAAATACAGCAATGTGCTCGCTTCAAGAGGGCTTACAGGAAAAGAAGCGGCTGAGATGATGCTCGCAAGAAAGGGCGTTGTTGGTGTTTCAGTGCTATCGACAAGTGGGAATCTCACAGACCACTACGACCCGCGAAAAAACGTTATTAAGCTAAGTGAAAATGTTTACAATAGTCGTTCAGTAGCGGCAATAGCTGTTGCCTGTCATGAGGCAGGGCATGCAGTTCAGCACGCAGAGCAGCATTTTGGAATAAAAGTGCGTGATGCGGTACTTCCAGTTGCTTCGATTGGTTCAAATTTAGCAATACCACTCGTTTTGCTCGGTGTTATATTCTCACTACTTGAGCTTGCGATGGTTGGAGTTGTGCTGTTTGCTGCAGTATTTATCTTCCAGGTTATAACGCTTCCTGTCGAATTTGGGGCAAGTAAAATAGCTTTGCAGAGCATATCGGATATGGGTATAATGTCAGAAAGTGAGATTTCAGGTGGCAGAAAGGTATTATCGGCGGCAGCACTTACCTATGTTGCGGCGGCTATTGTAGCACTTCTAAATCTGCTTCGTCTGCTCGCTATGGTGCGTAGAAGATAATGCATAATACACGACTAATAGCCCTAAACCTAATAAAACGAACCCTTTTTGAGGGTGGATATTCGAATATTATTTTGAGAAAAGCTCTTTCTGATGACCTAACATCTTCAGAAAAGAGATTTATCTCTCTGCTTTTCTATACAGCGATAGAGCGCAAAATAACATTTGACGCGCTTATTTCAAAGCACAGCAAAAAACCTATAAATAAGCTCGATGATGATGTTTTAGCTATTCTTTATCTCGCTTTGGCGCAGATTTATTTTGTCGATAAAGTGCCTGTTTCAGCGGCTGTTAATGAGGCGGTAAAACAGACAGTTAAACTTAAAAAAAGCAGTGCTAAGGGGTTTGTTAACGCCGTTCTTCGCAACTGTGCTCGTGATATACCAGATTTGGATTTGTTTTTCAGTTCAAATTATAAAGGCAACGAGCTGTTATCTGTTAAATATTCAGCACCTCTGCCGTTTGTTTCAAAGTTAACAACGGATCTCGGTGAAGAGAACGCTCGATGTTTCCTTGAAAATAGCCTAAATAAGGCTGATACATATATAAGGGTTAATACAACTAAAACAAACGAAGACAACCTTCTTGAAATTTTGGATAAAGAGGGAATTTTAGCGCAGAAGACCGATCTTGCAAATTGCCTGTTGCTTTCGGGGGACCTCGATTTCGCATCACTTAAAAGCCATAGCGACGGTTTTTACCACATAATGGATTATTCATCACAAAAAGCACTTTCACTGCTTGACTTCAAATCGACCGATAGGGTGCTTGATTTGTGTGCAGCCCCTGGTGGGAAATCGGCTTTAGCGGCACAGTATTTAAGCGATGGAGAGATAATTAGTTGCGATATTTCAAAAAATAAGTTAAAATTAGTAGATGAGCTGTTTTTGAGATTGTCACTTTCAAATGGCAAAAGTATTGAAAACGACGCAACGCTTTTCAATAATAGCTTTGATAAGTTTGATAAAATTATCTGCGATCTGCCGTGTAGTGGATATGGGGTAATAAAAAAACGCCCTGAGATTAAATACAAAGATATAAAAGAGAGTAAAAACCTATCGAAAATTCAAAGTGATATTTTAGATATAGCGGCAGACTATCTAAAGGACGGCGGAGAACTTCTTTATTCAACATGCACTATCCTCAAAGCTGAAAACGAAGAAGTTGTTTATAAGTTTTTAGAAAAACACAGCGACTTTAGTTTAGTTGAAGTTGACAGTGTACCGCAAATCAAAACAATAATATCCGAGAAAAGTGACGGTTTTTTCATGGCAAAACTTAGAAAAGGCGAGAATAGATGACTGATAAATTAAACATCCGAGAAATCGACCGTGAGAGTTTGCGACAAAGGCTTATAGAACTCTCATTTGAAAAATTCAGATTATCTCAAATTGAGGACTGGATTTACAATAAGCGAGCAAACTCATTTGAAGAGATGAGTAATATCTCAAAATCTGGGCGAGAAATATTAAATAACAACTTTTTCTTTCCAGAGATAAAGGTTGCAGAGCATATTAAATCAAAAAAAGATGGCAGTGAGAAATTTTTATTTGAGTTTTCTGATAAAAGTTGTGTAGAATCGGTAATAATGAGATATAAAACCGGAAACAGCATTTGCATTTCAACGCAAGTTGGGTGTAAAATGGGGTGTAGGTTTTGTGTTAGCAGTGCACTGTCATTTGAGCGAAACCTAAAAGACTACGAGATGCTATTTCAACTGACAGAAGCTGAGCGTGTTTTAGATGAAAAAATTTCTAAAATTGTCCTTATGGGAATCGGTGAGCCACTTGAAAACTATGATAATGTAGTCAGTTTTTTGAAGATGCTCCGTGAAAAAGAGGGTCGCAGTCTGCGAAATTTATCGCTCTCAACTTGTGGACTTGTTCCTGAAATTTTAAAACTTGCAGAGGAAAAATTTCCTCTAACTTTATCGGTTTCACTTCATGCAGCTACTGATGATGTTCGTGATAAAATAATGCCGATAAATAAAAAATACAATATTAAAACGCTTCTATCTGCCTGTAAAACATACCAAAAGAAGACAGGTAGGAGATTATCGTTTGAATATATAATGATTAAAGGGCTAACAGATACAGAAATGCAAGCAAAAGAACTAATACAGCTTTTGCGTGGTCTTATCTGTCATGTTAATTTAATTCCTGCGAATGAAAGCCCGACAAATAGCTATAAACAAAGTGATAAAAACACTGTTGAAAAATTTAAACAGATGCTAATAAAAGGCGGAATAGAAACGACTGTCAGAAGAACGATAGGCGATGATATAGATGCCGCTTGCGGTCAGTTAAGACGTAAGAAAAGAGAAAGTGGGGATAGGTTTTGAAAGGAATAGGATTCACAAAAGTAGGTTCCAGACATAGCGTAAATGAAGATGCATATAGAAGTGTTAAGATTAACGCGAGGACCGCTCTTTGCATCGTTTGTGACGGCGTAGGCGGTGAAAAAGCGGGAGAAGTTGCGAGTAATATTACTTGTGATGAAGTTTTGAAGATTTTTGCAGAAAACTTCAATGAAAATATGGATTCAATTAAGATTAAGAGTCTGCTTATAAATGCGGTTAAGAGGGCAAATACTGTCATAAGGACGAAGGCTGCAGAACGCGCTGAATACAGCAGAATGGGGACTACAGTTGTTGCGGCAGTTGTGTTTGACAACACTTTGTACGTTATAAATGCTGGGGACTCAAGAGCTTATATAATTCGGAATGGTGAACTCCATCAGGTCACAAAAGACCACACTATGGTTCAGTTTTTACTCGACAAGGGTGAGATTTCAAGGAGTGAAGCTGAAAATTACCCTGAGAAGAATATTATCACACGGGCAGTTGGTGCTGGTGACGATATAGAGATTGACTTTTTTATTGAGGATTTAGAAGAAAACGACGATATCATAATCTGCTCAGATGGTTACTATAAGAAACTTCATGAAGACGATATTGCTATTGGCATTAATCAGAGCTCGATAGAAGAGCTTATAAATAAAGCGATTTCAAGGGGAACAACCGACGATATAACGGTAATACTTGTAAAGATGCAAGGAGATAATAATGGATAAGTATATAGGAAAAAAGATTGACGGTAGATATGAGATTTTAGAGCTTATTGCAACTGGCGGTATGTCTTATATTTATAAAGGACGCGATACCGTCGAGGAGCGAGTAGTCGCAATAAAAATTCTAAAGGATGAGTATATTGACAACGAGGAGTTTCTCGTCAGATTTAGAAATGAGAGCAAAGCTGTTGCTATGCTATCTCACCATAACATAGTTAAAATTTTTGACGTTTCGCTCGGCAGAATTCAAGCTATTGTTATGGAGTACATCGAGGGTATAACACTTAAAGAGTATATCGAGAAAAAAGGTAAACTTCCATATAAAGAGGCAATATATTTTACCGTTCAAACGCTTAAAGCGCTCGACCATGCTCATAGTCAGGGAATAGTTCACAGGGATATAAAACCGCAAAACATAATGCTACTGCCAGATGGCTCTATAAAAGTTATGGATTTTGGTATTGCAAGATTTGCGCGTGCTGAGATGAAAACAGTGACAGATAAGGCAATTGGCTCTGTTCACTATATAAGTCCCGAGCAGGCAAAAGGCGAGGGCGCTGAGGCAGGGAGTGATATCTATTCGATTGGCGTTATGCTATTTGAAATGCTCACAGGTCAGCTGCCTTTCAATGCAGAAACTCCTGTTTCGGTTGCTATTTTGCAAATTTCGCAAACTCCAAAAAAACCAAGAGAACTCGACCCATCAATTCCAGAAGGGCTTGAGGCGATAACTCTTCGTGCGCTTGAAAAAGACCCAACTAAGAGGTATGCGAATGTTTCACAGCTTCTTGCAGATATAGATAAATTCAAGAAAGATCCTTCAATACAGTTTGAATACAAGTATTTTAATAACGAAGATTTAGAGGGAACTAAATACGTTGATGTTATAAAAGAAGTTAAAAAAGAAACAAAAGTAGTCGCTGAAGAGATCGAAGAAGAGGAAGTGGAAGATACAAAAAAACCATTCCCTATTTTGACAATTCTATCAGCGGTTGCTGGGGCTTGTCTTCTTGTTGCGGGAATATTTGTTTTCGGAGTTCTCTCAGATGCTTTCTCAGATAACCCTGATATCACCCTGTCAGATCTCCGTGGAATGACTATTGAAGAGGTCGGGCGACTTGAGGGATACCAGAATATTAATTTCGAGATAACAGGCGAGGGCGAGAGTGAAGATTATCCGCCGGGAACTATTATAGAGCATTATCCGAGTGACGGTAGGGTTGTCAAAGCGGGCTCTACTGTTCAAGTTAAAATTAGTGTTGGTGTTTCAACTATAAATGTCCCTGATATCGTCGGAGAGACCGAGGGCAGTGCTATAAGCATTCTCTCAGAGCTTGGTATTGCGAGCAGAATAGAGTATCAGAGTAGCTCAGATGTCGATCAGGGCGATGTTATAAGAACCTACCCCGATGTCGGAACGACTATTAGCTATAACGAAGAGGTTGTTGTTTATGTAAGTTCTGGTACTGAAAATAACACAGTTACTGTTCCTGATATTAGAGGTATGACCCAAAATGACGCCGCTATGTTTTTAACAAGGAACAGATTGCGCTCAGGGGACGTGACAACAGTTGACAGCGATATGCCAATAGGTACTGTTATAACTCAGTCGGTAGACCCAAACTCCAAGGTGCCACAGAATACAGTTATTGACTATACCGTTAGTAGTGGAAGCTTTAATAATACGATGTCTGTCTTAGTTGAGATGCCAAATAATCCATTTGAGCCAACTGCAAACCTAAAGGCGTTTGTCGATGGAATTATCGTTTCTGAAGCAAATGTTCTTATTGAGTCATTACCTGCACAGGGCGGTCTTCGCTACTGGGAAGTTAGTATAACAGGTCAAGGTCAGGGAACTCTTGTAATACTATATAATGACAATGATTATATGCATTACAGCATTAATTTTGAAGCGGGTGCTGTTACAAAAACACTTGATTACAGACTTGGTTATGAAAAACCAGTTGAAGAGGATTCAAGTAGCTCTACACCAACGCCAGACCCAGACCCAGATCCGGACCCAGACTCTGACAGTTCTTCAAGTTCAGAGTCGACACCGTAAGATAATATGAAATTAGAAGGTAGAATTTTAAAGGGCATCGGTGGGTTTTACTATGTTAAAACCGAAAAGGGCGTAATAGAGTGCAAAGCGAGAGGTATTTTTCGCAAAAACGGCCAGACTCCGCTCGCGGGTGACTGTGTATTTATCGAGACCGACGACATGAAAGAAGGGGTCATCGATGAGATTGCAGAGCGTAAAAACAGCTTTGTAAGGCCTGCTGTCGCGAATATTGATAATCTCGTTATTGTCATTAGTACAACAAAACCAAACCCGAATTTTCTTGTAATTGATAAAATTTGCGCTATCGCCCAGTATAAAGATATAGAGCCTATTATTGTTGTGACAAAAACGGATTTGGAGAGTCATAGTGATATTAATCTACATTATGAAAAAACTCCATACAAATCATTTTTTATAAACAACAACACAAAAGAAGGTTTATCTGACTTGATTCCAGCTTTGGAGGGTAAATTCTCGGCGTTTTGCGGTAATAGTGGTGTTGGTAAATCAACGCTTCTCAATAACATTGTCGGATACGATATGACGCAAACAGGCGTCATTAGCGATAAGCTCGGAAGAGGTAGACATACAACTAGACAAGTAGAGCTTTTTGAGCTTGTGTGTGGTGGATATATAGCCGATTCGCCGGGTTTTGGCTCGGTTGATACTTCAAGGTATGAGTTTATAAAAAAAGAAGAGCTTGAAGCTACATTCCCCGAATTTGCAAACTATATTGACGACTGTAAATTCACAGGTTGCAGTCATCGAGGTGAAAAGGGCTGCGCTGTTGTGGCGGCTGTTATGAATGGGGAAATTGGCAAAAATAGACACGAAAACTATAAACTCTTATATGAAGAAGCCGCAAAAATAAAGGAGTGGGAGCGCAGATGAGCCGATGTGTTGTTTTTGGTGCTGGTGAAATGCCTTCAAAAATAAATATTCTGCCAGACGATTTTATTATCTGTGCAGACGGTGGAATTGAAATAGCAAAAAGATTTGGAATAACTAATTTTATAGCAATAGGGGATTTTGATTCTTATAGTGGAGAAGTATTATCGGATTACAAGGTCTTGCCATCAGAGAAAGATGATACCGACCTTATTGCAGCGATAAACATCGGAATTGAGCGAGGATTTAAAGAGTTTGTCTTGTATGGTTGTCTTGGTGGCAGATTAGACCACACTATTGCAAATATTCAAACGCTTGGATTTCTAAATGAGAGAAATGCGAGCGGTGTTCTGATATCGGATTACTGTAAAGTAATTTTGCTTGATAATGCTGAAGTTGTTGTTTATAACGATAACAACTACCGATATATCTCGGTTTTTGCATTTGGTGGCGTTGCGAGTGGTGTAACAATCAAAGGGCTTAAATACGAGGCTGAAAATATAGATTTTAGCGATAGTTATCCGCTTGGTGTCAGCAATGAGTTTTTAGAAACAAGCGGTAAAATTAGCGTTTCATCGGGTAAACTCCTTATAATTTTTACGAAATGAACCATTTTTCTCTTTTGGCGTATAATGGAGTAAAGACCAAAGGAGGAAGGTTATGTGCTGTAAGAAAAAGAGTTCGTTACTTGCAAAACTCGCGCTTTGTTTAGGAGTTGGAATTTTAGTTTTTTATTTTTTACCATTTAAGTTCATACTTTTTTTGGCGGCGGTGACCTTGATACTTACAGGTCTATTTTGCAAAATTAAGTTATGAGGTGGTATTAGTATGAAAATTGTTGTAGTTAAGAGCCCGAAAATTTTAGCCCCTATATTGAGATGGATTTTTAAAGTTAATAGAGAGGTTTAGATTATACCCAGCGGTTTAACCGCTGGGTATTTATTTTTCCCTTTTTTTATATTCTTGCATAGTGCTGATTGTTTTCTAATATATATTCAATAGAAAAATAAAAGGGGAGATAAAAGATGGAAAAGAGGATGGGAACTATGCGCTCACAAA
>CAYJJJ010000088.1:0-7816 GCA_964370465.1 uncultured Oscillospiraceae bacterium | reverse complement strand
CGCCCGCATTGGCGATTTGAAAATCGCCACAGTCGGATAAATCCGACTAATCGCAAAGGTGCGATTAATGCGGGCGGCGGCGAGGAGGGGAAAGAAGATATAAATCACAGCAGCTTAAAAAAATAAAAATAAAATGCTATAAACAATTGTGATTAGTATTATTAGTTGGTATAATAACAGTAAGATAATTTATCGAAAGCAGTTAACAGATAGGGGAATTTGTCATATAATAAAATGAGTTCTTCTCTGAAAGTTCGCACTGATGGGAATAATGATAAAAAACACTTTTGGAGGTGTGAATGGACACTCAAAATATTCTATTTGCATTTAGTTTAACGCTATTCGCAGGTCTTTCGACTGGTATAGGCAGTGCTTTAGTACTTATAGTTAAAAAAACTAATAAGAAATTCCTCTCGTTTTCGCTCGGTCTTTCTGCGGGAGTTATGATATACGTTTCTTTTGTCGAAATTCTGCCCAAAGCGATTGAGTCTTTATCGGCGGTTTCGGGGGAGAGAGGCGGAACTTCGCTTGCGGTGCTTGCGTTTTTTATAGGTATAGGAATTATCGCTCTTATTGATAAATTTGTACCGTCGGCGGAAAATCCGCACGAGATGCCAAGTGTTGAGAATGTTGAAACCAATGCAAATGTTTCAAATTCGCTTATGCGAATGGGGCTTTTCTCAGCTCTTGCGATAGCTATCCACAACTTCCCTGAGGGAATTGCAACATTTATCTCAGCTATCGAAGACCCATCACTCGGTATACCAGTTGCATTTGCCATTGCTATACACAATATCCCAGAGGGTATTGCTGTTGCGGTGCCGATATATTTTGCGACGGGAAATCGTGGCAAGGCGTTTAGGTTATCGCTCTTATCGGGAGTTTCAGAGCCTATCGGCGCTATTGTTGCATTCTTTATTCTAATGCAGTTTCAATCGGATATGCTGTTTGGGTTTGTCTTTGCGGCAGTCGCTGGGATTATGGTTTATATTAGCCTTGATGAACTTCTCCCGACCGCTGAAAAATACGGTGAGCACCATATTTGCATAGGCGGGCTTGTGAGTGGTATGGCTATAATGGCTGCGAGTTTGCTTTTGTTTATATAAAAATTTAACCCCAACCTGTAAAAAGGTCGGGGTTTTGTTTTGTGTTTGTTGTGGTTTTGGTGGGTAGCGCCCGCCGCCAAAACCGCCAGATGGCGGTTTTTTAACTCTTTATGAAAAGCATAAAGAGTTTGCCGACTGCAAAGGGCAGTCGGGGCGGCGGTCACCCCAAAAATTCGATTATTTTTAGAATTAGAAAAATAAAAAATCACGACTATAAACAACTCGATATCCTGCCGAAAATATCTTTTTGCGCTTCAATTGCCTCTTTAAAATATGGGAACAGCGGAAAAACATGGAAAAGTCCAGGGACTATTTTTATATCAACCGAAACACCATCTTCTCGCATCCTTTTAGCGATTGTAACGCTATCATCAAGGAGCATCTCATCGCCACCGGCAACTATATAAGTTTCTGGGAAATCGGTAAAATCGGCAAATACAGGCGAAACATATGGATTTTTACGGTCTTCATTGCCGAAATACGCAAACATATCACAAGCGATAAGCATTTCTTTGAATTCATCAGTCATCACGTGCGAGCTTCCAAAAAAAGCGTCCTTTTGATGGTTTTTCTTATAACTCTCGCCACTCATCAGCATATCAGCCCAGGGGGATAAGAGAAACTGCGCTCTTGGCATCTTTCTTTTTTCATCTCGAAGTTTCAAACAGAGAACCAAGGAGAGGTTTCCACCAGCGCTATCCCCGTGCAAAATTATATCATCTTCGCTATACCCCTTTGAGAGCAGATAGTCAAATCCTGATACTGCATCATCAAGAGCAGCGGGAAATACATTTGGCACAACTCTGTAATCGAGCAGTGCAACAAGAATATCACCACACGAATTTATAAGGTTTGCCGCATATTTTCTGTAGGTGTCCTGCTGTGGCAGAATATAAGCGCCACCATGCAGAAGATAAACAACCTTTTTTGGATTGCTTCCACGAAGCTTTATAAATTCTATATCGGCGCCGGTTTCACACTTTTCGGTATAGTAGTCAAACTTTTTTGACAGACGATATCTTTTCTCGATAGAAACATACTTAAAGATTTTTTCACTGTAATTTGGCGGATTAAGACCGCTCATAGCTCTTTTTAGGAAAAAAGTTGTTATTTTAGCAGAAATTGAAGCCATAAAATACCTCCTTTAAAACTACTTTAAGCTTAGTATCCCGTTTGCAATATCGCAAATTTGGTTATTTGTAAGTCGTTCACCTCTGATGTTTAAATCAATTCCGAGGTTTGTTAAAATATTTGATAGCCCCTCTTTGGAAACCCCAAGAGTGCTTGAAATCGAGTTTATTGCGGTTTTTCGGCGCTGAGCAAATGCCGCTCTGCCAACTTTAAAATAAAGCGCCTCCTCTTTTGGTGATACAGGTGGATTCTCTCTGATTTCAAGCGAGATAACCGCTGACTGCACCTTTGGTGGTGGGGCGAATGCCTCTCGCTCGACGGTGAAAAGAAGCTGTGGTTTTGAAAAATAGTTTACCGCAACGCTAATAGCGCCACAATCTCTGCTGCCGGGCTCTGCGCAGAGTCTGTCTGCCGCTTCTTTCTGGACAAGTGCTGTTATCCGCTTAATAGGAAGCTTTGACTCAAGAAGTGCCATAATAACAGGGCTTGTGATATAGTAGGGCAGATTTGCCGCAACAACGACATCCATCCCACTAAATTCCTCTTCGATAAGCTTGTTTATATCGATTTTAAGGACATCTGAGTTTATTATCTTATAGTTATCATACTCGGAGAGGGTGAAGTCGAGAACGGGGATAAGCCTTGTATCTATCTCAACTGCAACAACCTTTTTTGCTATTTCACAGAGCTCTTTTGTAAGCACTCCAAAACCAGGTCCTATTTCAAGGACGCCAATTCCCAGGCCGCCAGAGCTTGCTGCGATTTCAGGGCAGACATATGGATCTGTTAGGAAATTCTGTCCGAGCGACTTTTTGAAATCAAATGAGAACTTCTTTTTTAAACTGTTTATTACATTTATATCGGTTAAATTCATATTGCACCTCAATAGAATTATACCACATGAGCATAGTTTTGCAAAATTAAACTGCCGTAGGTGGTAGTTTGTTGACTGGTTAACACAAGTATGATATACTTCACTCATTATTTTAAAGGGGGTATTTCGTTGAAACAGGTGGGAACTATGCCTATTGAAACAAACAGGCTCATGCTTCGAAAATTTCAAAGTGGTGATGCTGTTTCTATGTTTGAGAACTACTGCTGTGACGAGAGAGTTACAAAATATCTAACATGGAAACCCCACAGCTCTATCTCTGCTACTAAGAGTGTTCTTGAACTTTGGATTGAAGAGTATAAAAAGGACGGTTACTATCAGTGGGCGATAGCGCTAAAAGAGGCGCCAGAGGTGGTTATTGGCAGTATCGCTGTGGTATCGCAAGAATTAACCACTCGCTCTGCCGAAATTGGATACTGTTTAGCTGAAGCTTATTGGGGTTATGGAATTATGAGTGAAGCTTTAGCGGCTGCTATAAAATATCTTTTTTTAGAGGGTGAATTTTTGCGGGTTTTTGCAAGGCACGATACTGAAAATGAGGCGTCTGGCAGAGTTATGCAAAAATGCGGGATGAGCTTTGAGGGTGTTTTGCGAAAATCTGGTAGAAATAATCGAGGTATTGTCGATATGGCGGTTTATAGTATTCTTGGCAGTGAATACAATTGTTGCAACAACTAAAAATTTATATATCTTTTTAAAATAAAAGTGATTTCTCTATTATTATTTTCTACAAACTGTCGATATATAAGATAGGACGAGTGTGTTTAAGGAGAAATTATGAACGATTTCAGAAGAGATAAAGTTCCGGCGATTGGGATGAACGAACAGAGTGGTAAAAAGACCACAGTGATTGCAAACAAGGAATACAGTGGAGGCAGTTTTGATTTGGAGGCTGCGCTCCGAGCGTCGCAGTTTGGGACCGGACAGGTTGAAGAGAGCGGCGAAGTTTACAAAGAGATGGGCGAGGAGTTTCCGGGAGAAAAAGGCGGTGGTGCAGCTCTCGGGGTGACAAATAATCCATCACTTGAGGGAAGCGTGCCAAAAGTTGATTCGCAAGCGGCAGTGAGTAAAACTCCAAAAGAGATACGTTTAGATTCGGTAAATATTAGCAAAGAGGGGTACACAAGGTCTGCGAGAGGATATGAGCATACTATTGTTATCGACCATCCTCATATATATACCGAGGTGAGCTTTGTAGCGACAGAAGAATTTCCAAAAGATTTTGATAAATTAAACAAAAAAGCATAGATAAATAGTTTAGTCCACAGGTTTTAATCGACCTGTGGACTTTTTACGTGTAAAAATAACATTTTTGCACAAAATATTACTTTATGAAAATTTTGATACAAAATTATATATTTGATAATATAATTTGTTAAATTTTACTTTTTTTAGCTTGTTAACTATTTAATTTAGTGATACAATATAAGTTAAATGAATTGCTTTCTGATTATACACTAATATTACTTGAAGGGTGCTGTTTACGTGAGCTCAGATAAAAAACTTAAAGACGAAATTGAAAGAATAAATAGAGAGCTTCTTTTTTATAAAGAGGCCTTAAATGCATCGCCAAACCCGATTTTCTTGAAAAACAGCAATGCACAGTTTATTTTTTTCAACAAAAGTTATGAGAGCTTTTTTGGAGTTAATAGAGAAGATTTAATAGGTACCACCGTTGAAGAGTCCACCCATCTTGATGAAAAAGATAAGTTTAGATATCATATTGAAGATATGGTAGCGCTTGAAAACCAAAGTTCTGTAAGCTATGAAGATGAGTTTGTTCGGGGAGATGGTCAAAGTGTGCCGGCGCTCTATTGGAGTAACGGTTTCTTATCTGGCGAAGATAGAGGGCTAATTGGCGAGATAGTTGATATAGATAAAGTTCGCAGTTTTGAGAAAAAACTCATAAACAGCATGATTGGAAGCGATGATTTCGAGAGCCACATAGGTGGCAATAAAGATGATGTTTTGCAGTTTTATACCACAGTTTTGAATTATTATCAGTCTGATAGAATATTGATTTTTGATTTCGACTATGATGAAAAATTAATTAAAAATGCGGCGAATTTCAGACGTGTAAACGATAAAATAGTTGAAGATGCATTGCTGCCTGCTGGAAGTCTTTCTGGTATGGTTGCAACTATGCCACATTTGATTGTGAATTCTGCAAACTATGTGAGCAGAGAGAATTATGTGGTTGAAGATGAGTTGGCGGCAGCTTTTCTCGCTAATCTCGATAGTATTATTTATATGATTTTAGTCGAGAACGACACACCGATTGGAATTACAGTGCTTGAAAATCCAAAAAGTAATACAGATAAACTTGAGATAATTCAGTCAACAGGCCCATTTATAATTGATGACCTCGGGAAAAATAAGCTTTTTGATAGAATTACCCATCTAAATTATATCGATAGATTGACAAATGTACACAACCGAACGAAGTACAATGAGGATATTCAGGAGTTTATAAAAGATAAGCCGAAAAGTATAGGTATTGTTTCTGCTGACGTCAATGGACTGAGCACCATAAATAAGCACTACGGCGAGGAAAACGGCGACAGTATTTTGAAAATTTGTGCTCGTATACTCAATGATGTCTTCAAAGATGAAGTTTACAGAATTGGCGACGATGAGTTTATAGTTCTGGCAACTGATATTGACAATATAAGCTTTGATAGTAAAGTTGCGCTACTAAACGAGAGAATTAAGAAAAGCACCTATTGTAATCTTTCGTTTGGGTACACTTTCGCAGAGGGTAAATACGATGTTTTAAGCAAGATTGAATACTCAAATGAACTGCTTCAGGTTGAAAAACAGAGCTACTACAAAGAGTTTAGCAGTGATGAGGCGAGGATATTAAACTACTCAAGGCATTTGACGAATAATCTTATTCGCGAGATAAATGAGGGTAGGTTTACGATATTTTT
This sequence comes from uncultured Oscillospiraceae bacterium, assembly GCA_964370465.1. Taxonomy (GTDB): domain Bacteria; phylum Bacillota; class Clostridia; order Oscillospirales; family Ruminococcaceae; genus CAYJGN01. The sequence continues at coordinate 1,757 of CAYJJJ010000088.1, read as the reverse complement.
ACAGCCGCAAGTGGAACTTTCAACAGGTGAGGTTTTTGCAGCTGAAGCGCTTGTGAGAAAGTATGATGATGAGAATAACATAATATCGCCACATAGCTTCTTGCCGAGATACGAGGGCGAAAAGGTTATCCGTCATATTGATTTGTTTGTTGTTGAAGAGGTTGTAAAAACACTTGCAAGCTGGAAAGAACGCGGGATATTTATGAGCATCGCACTAAACCTATCGAGGGTTACTCTAATGGAGCGCGATATTATAGATATTATAAAGAATATTTGTGATAGATATGGGGTTAGTCGAGGTCAGATTGAAATTGAAGTCACTGAAACATCAAACAGAATCGAGGGGGAACAGCTAAAAGGTGTTCTTCAAAATGCAATTAAAGAAGGTTTTTTAGTTTCACTCGATGATTTTGGTTCAGAGTATTCAAATTTATTGATGATAACGTCAGCAGAGTTTTCGCAGATAAAGTTTGATAAGAGCCTGATTGATAATATATGCACTGATATTAGGGCTTATAAAATAGTTGAGTATGCTATAAAAATGTGCGCAGAGCTTGGAATTACAAATATGCTTGCCGAGGGAATTGAGAGCAAAGAGCAAGCGGAGCTTTTATCTCAAATCAACTGTAAATACGGTCAAGGATACTACTATGCAAAACCTATGAGCGTTAAAACTTTTGAGCAGAGCTACTTCAAAGGTGAAAATTAACTGTGAAATAGCAGGTGGATTACCCGTCTGCTATTTTTTGTTAATTTTTTAGAATTTATTTCATAGTTCGACTATAAATATTTACATAGTTTTGTTAATATGGTAAAATTAATAATTAAACTTTGGAGGTGAAGTGATGATACAACTTGGTGAGAAGTTGTCGGTTAGACTATCGGATATCCAAAACAAAGATGTTGCAAAGCTTATAGAGAAAAGTGAAAAGCTGTTTTTGCGTGAGATAAATTTTATTGCAGATGCTGTTTTGAAATATAGTAAGAAGTTTGTCCTTATTGCGGGTCCCTCTTCTTCGGGCAAAAGCACTACTGCAAACCTTTTAAGGGATAGATTTATAGCGGACGGTCATTCGGTTGTAACATTTTCACTCGATGATTTTTATAAAAATCTTGAAGATATTGACACGCTGCCAAACGGTAAAAAGGATTTGGAGGCTGTTGACAGCATAGATATTCCGTTTTTTGTAAAAACGCTTACCGATATTTTAGAAGGGCGAGCGATTTTTGTTCCTAAATATAATTTTATACCTGGGGTGCGAGAGTTTTCCGATGAGAAAAAGCTATTTGATAAAGATGCGATTTTTATTATAGAAGGGCTACATGGACTAAACCCTGCGGTTACAGTTGATATTATGAGTGGGCGCAATATTAAGGTTTACGTTAATGTTCAGAGTAGCTACAAAGACAAAGATGGCAACCAACTTTTTAACTGCGACCACCTGCGTCTTGCGAGACGCCTTGTTCGGGATTATTATCACAGGGGAATGAATTTCGAGAAGACTTTTTCTATATGGCAGGAGGTTATAGACGGGGAGCTTATGTATATCCGCCCGTTTAAAGGGAGAGCTGATTATAGAATTAATTCGCTTCATCTATATGAGCCGATGATTTTAAAACCGTATCTCGAGGGGATTATAAACGATATGGAGGAGAGCCGTGACGGTAAAAAAATGCTTCGGAAATACAAAAATATCGAGGGAGTGAGCTCTGATTTAGTGCCGAAAAGCTCGCTTTTGCAAGAATTTTTGCCAAAA
>CAYJJJ010000087.1:0-7842 GCA_964370465.1 uncultured Oscillospiraceae bacterium | reverse complement strand
CAGCACAAATAGTTTTGAATAATCTCCGTACAGAATGGAGATTAATTGGCATGTGACGTCTGTGACGGCACGCCATATAGATAATTTATAGCGTGATTTTTCACGCTATATCTCCTTTAGTTTTAAGAGAAAATCTCTTCCAGAAACCTCGTTGAATAAAACTTTCGCCGAAAGCGCTTTTTCCATCTCACAAGGCGTTACATCATCTAAAAATATTCTATCATTTGAGAGGGTATCCGCAGATAAAAGCAGACGGTTTGAGTGCATCTTCCCTTTAATCTGCTCGATAATATCACCGCCACAGAGAAGCCCTGTCACCGACACATCTCCGCCGAAAACTCTATTTTCAACTACATGCACCTTGTAACTTAGATTTTTCCACCGCTTTGTTATCTCTTCCATTATACCACAAATATACTCCCCTGTGATAGTACCCGTTGCAATATCTATAGATATTTTTTCTGTGGGCTCTTCCATTTCTGAAAGCTCAAAAATAATATCCTCGTAAAACTCTCGCATCATACCAACGCCGTTATCGAGTTGCGGGTATCCATCATAGCTCTCTTCGGGTGGAATTGGAATCCCAGCTTTTAGATAAAATTCATCTGCCAAATAACAAAATGAAACGCCATCACTCTCTCGAAACTGCTCTGTTAGTTTATTTATATCATTAATTGTTCGAAGAGCTACCTCTTTATCAACTGCTTTTAGTTTGCAGAGCCCCTCTCTGTGTCCTGACAGTCCGACAGGCACTATGCAAAGAGATGAAAATGCAGGATAATAACTGTAAAGCTCTTTTACTGTACTGATGAGTTCATCTCCATCATTAAAGCCTGGACATAGAACAATCTGTCCGTTAATAGAAACTCCGTTTTCCGCGAAATAACTAATTAAATCAAGGCTGTTACCCGCTTTTTTGCTTCCCATCATCTTTTCACGAAGCTGTTTATTTGTAGTGTGCACCGAGATGTTTATCGGTGAAATTTTCATCTTGACTATTCGCTCTGCCTCTTTTCTAGTCATATTCGTGAGCGTCACATAGTTTCCAAAAAGGTATGAGAGCCTTGAGTCGTCATCTTTAAAATAGAGTGGTTTTCGAAGTCCAGTGGGTAGTTGGTCGATAAAGCAGAAGATACAGTTGTTGTGGCATCTTCTGTGCCCGTCCATCAAAAAGCTCTCAAATACAAGCCCTATATCTTGATATCTATCTTTTGATATTTTAATCTCAATTATTTTGTTTTCTCTCTCAATAGTCAGGCAAACATTTTCTTCAGAGATATAAAACTGATAATCGAAGTAATCAACTATCTCCTGACCGTCTATTTTAAGCAAAATATCGCCCTTTGCTATCCCTGATCTCATTGCAATACTATTTTTCTCTGTATCAACTATTTTAACCGCCATATATTCCCTCCTGTTCTAATGATGAAATCACTCTAAAGTGGTGCAAAAAAATAAAGAAGGGAAAACCCTCCTTTACTTAAAAAACTTATTCTGCGTCAACTTTAATTACTTCTCTGCCCTTATAGTATCCGCAACTCATACAAACTTTGTGAGGAGATTTTAGTTTTCCGCACTGTGTACATGTGCTGAAAGCTGGAGCATCGAGTTTCCAAACGCTTGATCTTCTTTTATCTCTTCTTGATTTCGATAGTTTACTTCTTGGTACTGCCATTTTATTTTACACTCCTTAAATTGTTTATCTTATTCTTCTAAAAGCTGCTTTAAAACGTCAAATCTTGAGTCTGTTTCCCTATTTTCACAGCTACATCCATCTGACTTTTTGTTTCCGCAAACGCTACAAAGACCGTTACAGTCCTCGCTACACACTACTTTCGAAGGAAAATAGAGCAACATTTCGTCGGTAAACAGCTTATCAAGGTCTACTTCTTTTGTTTTTGCAACATAATAGTCGTCCAAAGTGTCATCCTGTTCAGTTTCTTCGAAAATCAAAGTTTTCAAAACAGGCACTGTAAGGGTTAGTTCCACCGGTTCTAAGCATCTATCACAACTGCTCGCCAGTTCACAGTTGAGTGTAGCGCTTAAAACTACCCTACCATCGATATTCTCAATAGTAGCGCTGACTTCTATAGTGTTTTCTTCTCCCGTATAGAGGTTATTATAACTCTTCGGGTTAAAAGAGTAGTTGCATTCAAGGGGCGGTTTTTGCCCCGCAAAAAACTCTCTTAGATCGATAATCATAAATTCACCTCATATCGTACCTAAATATTATAATATCTAAGACGTGTAATGTCAATATAAAAATTAAAAAAAATGCATAAAAACAACAATAGTATAACGGTGCCAAACAAAATATTCGGCACCGAAATTTTAAAAGCTATTTAACGTATTTTAAAATACTCTCTGGAAGATTTTGCTCATCTTCTGAAACAGTGAATACAACATTGACTTCTTCTTTATTAGAAAGTACTTCCATTTTATCTAAAAATGCAGTTAGCGCCTCATAATCTCTGCCACCAATTCTGAGAATTGCATCTGTGAATATTGATTCGATATCATAGTTACCCGCCATCATGCCAGACATAAATCCATACATTCTGTCGTAACTGTCAATAGAGTAGTTGTCTACATCGACAAGTCTTACAGTGTGAGGAAGCGTAAAAGTTAAAACCGAGCATTTTTCAATGCAAACGATATTACCCTTTGCTGACTTCAAGTTCTCTTCGATTAGCTCTACCATTCTCTTGGTTTTTCCGCTACCTCTGCGACCGATAATAATTTTGACCATTTTTAACTCCTCCTTTTTTTCTTCACCCTACTAAAATCCCTAATTATTTGAGTTTTAAAAGCAGTTGCGCCTGTAACTCCTCAAATCCTGGTTTTCCAAGTAGAGCGAACATATTCCTTTTATAACTTTCAACTCCAGGTTGATCGAACGGATTTACCGATAGGATATACCCTGAAATTGCACAAGCTTTCATATAGAAGTATAGAAGGTATCCAAGACTATACTCCGAGAAGTCATCGACTTCAATTATAATGTTTGGAACTCTTCCCTCTTCTGTGTGGGCAACTATAGTTCCCTCCATCGCTTTTCTGTTTACATACGACATATTCATCCCCGATAGGAAGTTGAGACCATCGCCGTTTAGCTCATCGTGGAGAATTTCTGTATCGCTCTTTGGCTTCTTAATATCAAGGACAGTTTCAAACATTATTCTGCTGCCATCTTGTATAAACTGACCAAGTGAATGTAAGTCGGTTGAGAATCCAGCTGAAACTGGGAATAACCCTTTAGAATCTTTACCTTCGCTCTCACCGTATAGCTGTTTAAACCACTCAGAGAGCATTCTGCAAGCTGGCTCATAATAAACCACCATCTCAAGCGCAAAACCTTTGCGTAGCAGAATATTTCTAATTGCCGCATATTTATAGCAAGCATTCTTTTCGATATCACAATCGTTGAAATCACTATGAGCAGCTGCAGCACCGCTCATAAGCGCCCTTATGTCACACCCAGCAACAGCAATCGGTAGAAGACCTACCGCTGTTAGCACTGAGAATCTACCTCCGACATCGTCTTCGATAACATATGTTTCATATCCCTCTTTATCAGCAAGGCTTTTTAGAGTTCCACGAGCTTTGTCGGTAGTTGCGAATATTCTCTCTTTAGCGCCCTCTTTGCCGTATTTCTTTTCCATAAACGCCTTGAAGTATCGAAAAGCTACAGCTGGCTCGGTGGTTGTTCCCGACTTTGAGATAACATTTACCGAAACATCTTTGCCCTCAATAAGCTTTAGGATATCATTGAAATAGTCACCACTTATATTATTTCCTACGAAATAAATTTCCGGGGTATCTTTCTTTAAGTTGTTATAGAATGGAGATTTTAAAAACTCAAGTGCTGCCGCCGCTCCAAGGTAACTTCCGCCAATACCTATAACTATTAAAACTTGGCTGTTCGCTTGTATTCTCTTTGCCGCCGCCTCTATTCTTGCAAATTCCTCTTTATCGTAGTTTATAGGTAGGTCAAGCCAGCCTAAAAAATCGTTACCAGGTCCAGTTTTCGAACTGAGCAACTTGTGCGCTGTTTCAACTTGTGGCACAATTGCTTTAAATTCATCTTCTCTAATAAAATCTTTTGTGTGCTTTAATTCTAATTTTACTGCCATTACTTTCCCTCTTCTTTTATTTTTTTCACTAAAAATCGAGTGGTAAAACCTTACAATTGCATTTTGCTAATTTTTCATATCTAATCACTCATTTATAGTATTTATATTAATATTTATATGCAGTTTTGTCAATGAATTAATTGTTAACTTATTAAACTTTGTAACTCTTTTACAAAATTTAACCGAGTTTATCGGTGTAACTGGCAAGTAACTTCGACAAAGCGTCCCAAAAAGACATCTCTCTAACATCTTCTGTTAATAATATTTCGACGGTCATCATCTCCTCACCGCCGCTCTCATAGATGATTTCGCCCGCTTTATCCCCCGCATAGACAGGTGCTTGTAAACTCTCCTCCATAACTATTCTATATGTGAGATTTTCTTTTTCAGCTTTTTCCATAAGAATGCTATTTTGTGCAGAGTACTCAACTGCCGCCGACTGCAAAACGCCTCCCGAAATCGGCACTGTTTCTATAACCTCTTCTACATTGTGCACAACATTGCAGTAGTTCGCAAACCCAAAATCCAAAATCGAGGTTGATGCCCCAAAACGAACATCACTGCTATCAGCTCCAAGCACTACTGAAACAAGATGCAAATCCTCTCTCATAGCACTCGCCGCAAGACAGCTACCCGCCCCATCTGTCGTGCCTGTTTTGAGCCCAGTTGCACCGTCGTAGAACCTTATCATTTTGTTTGTATTGACAAGTTGCATCTCGCCGCCACGAAGCGAATCCATCCAGATAGTTGTATATTGCATAACAACATCATACTTTATTAGCTCTCTCGACATAAGCGCAATATCGTAAGCAGTGCTCAGATGCCCATCCTCATCAAGTCCCGCTGAATTCATAAATGTGGTGTTTGTCATACCGAGTTCTTTTGCTTTTGCGTTCATCTCGGCGACAAAAGCATCCTCGCTACCCGATACAAGCTCCGCGAGCGCTACAGTTGCATCGTTTGCAGAAGCGACAGTGACCGCCTTTAGCAGTTCATCTACCGTCATAAGCTCGCCCACCTCAAGCCAAATCTGACTGCCACCCATATTCATCGCATTGAGCGACACAGGCACTGTATCGGTAAGGGCTATATCGCCGCTGTCGATTGCTTCTGCTATAAGAATCAGCGACATTATTTTCGTTATAGACGCCGGCGGAAACTGCTCGTGCTCATTTTGCGCATAGAGGACTTTGCCTGTGTTTGAGTCAATTAAAATGCCTGCCTTTATCCCCTCAATCTGCGGAAGCTCTGCTCCTATAGCCGTTATATTCAGGATTATCGCAAATATTAGAGCCACAACTATTTTTCTTTTCATTTTTATCACCTCTTCTAAATTATATGGTAGCTTGTGCATTTTAATTATTTATTGTATAATTTTTTTGTCAATTCATTAAAAAAGCGAGGAATTATGAAAGTATATTTTGAAACGCTCGGTTGCAAAGTCAACAGCTTCGAGAGCGAAGGAATAAAGGCGGCATTTGAGGAATATGGCTTTGAGCCATCAGATACCGCAGAAAACAGCGATGTTTTGGTCGTCAACAGTTGCGCTGTAACTAAAACAGGTGAGAACAAATCAAAGCAAACAACAAGACGACTGCGAAGAGATAACCCCGATGCGATTGTTATTCTGACCGGTTGTTTTCCACAGGCGCTCAGCGATAAAGCGGCGACAGTATTTGAAGCTGATATCGTTACAGGGACAAAAAACAGAAAAAACATCCCCTCTCTTGTCCTTCGGTTTTTAGAGGAGAGAAACAGGATAGTTGAAGTTGAGAGTTTAAGCGAAGAAGCGACTGTTGAAACGCTCTCTGTCCGCTCTTTCGGCACAAAGACGAGGGCTTTTTTGAAAGTTCAAGACGGGTGCGACAATTTCTGCTCCTACTGTATAATACCCACTGCCAGAGGCCCTGTCCGCAGTAAAATAAAAGAAGATATTCTCTGTGAAGCTAAAACACTTGCAAGCAAAGGATACAAAGAGATAGTCCTCGTTGGGATAAACCTCTTTTTGTATGGCAGAAACCTCAACTATTCGCTTGTTGATGTTATTGTGAAGCTGTGCGAGAGTCTGCCTGATGTTCGTTTTCGCCTCGGCAGTATAGAGCCTGAACTGCTCACAAAAAGCGATGCTAAAAGACTTGCAGAACACAGCAATTTTTGCCCGCATTTTCATCTATCGCTACAAAGTGGTTGCGATAAAACCCTTGCCGCTATGCGCAGAAAATACGATACCGCTATTTTTTCACAGACGGTCGAAAATATAAGAGCCGAGTTTTTGGCACCTACTTTCACCACCGATATTATTGTCGGTTTTCCAGGTGAGAGCGAGCAGGATTTCGAGATATGTAGGGACTATGTTTCTCCTCTCGGATTTTTAAAGGTACACATCTTCCCCTACTCAAAAAGAGAAGGCACTGCCGCCGCACTTATGAATGAACAAGTCGAAAAGAGCGAGAAAAGCCGTCGATTAAAGGAGCTGTTGAAGCTTTGCGATAAAAAGTCCGCAGAGGTTTTGAAAGGCTTTGAGGAAGCGCAATTTAATGTTTTATTCGAGAGCGAAACAGACGGATATTTTGAGGGTTTCACCGAAAACTATATAAGAGTATATTTAAAGTCAGAAGAAAACATCTGCGGTGAAGTTCGAGCTGTTAAGATAAAAGCGCCATATAAAGATGGCGTTCTGGGGGAAATAATCAAATGAACAAAAAGACGATAAAACTTATATCGCTCACAGTGCTACTGGTAGTGGCTGCTATTGCTGTTGCCGTTTCAATTCCGATAATAAATTTCCTTTCACAGGAAAATGCAAACGAACTTATATCAAGCTATATAAATTCGCTTGGTTTCGGCGGAGTTTTGGTTTTCGGTGGGATACAGCTTTTGCAAGTTGTAATCGCAATAATTCCAGGCGAGCCGGTTGAGTTTGCCGCAGGTATTCTCTATGGCTGGTTTTGGGGCGTTTTAATCTGTATTTTTTTCACAGCGCTCGGCAGCATTATTGTCTTCTCGCTTATGAAGAAGCTCGGCGAGCAGTTCGCTCTGAATTTCTTTTCAAAAGAGAGCCTTGATAAATTTAAATTTTTAAAGAATGAGCAGAGCTTAGAGCTTATAATCTTCGCTCTATTCTTTGTTCCAGGCACACCAAAGGATTTACTCACCTATATAGCACCGCTTACAGGGATAAAGCTTTGGCGCTTTATAGCGATAACTTCAGTTGCACGCATTCCCTCGATAGTCACTTCAACCCTTGCTGGCGCCACCCTTGGCGAGGGCAATATTATGACTACAATACTCATATTTGCAGTGACAGGCGTTATTGGAATAGTCGGAGTTTTTGCAGTTAATAGGTATTTAAAGAGGAAAAATGGATAGCCGTTTTAGGTAAATTCATTGATATTCTGTTGAGGTGCTGATAAATATGAAGCTTGAAAATAACGATTTAAAAAATATCCCGGGCATTGGAAAAAGCATTGAAAAACACCTAAATAATATCGGTATTCACACTATCGATGATTTAAAAAATCAAAACGCCGAGGATTTGTATATTAAAGATGCATTGTATAAAGGCTTTGAAGATGATAGATGTCTGCTCTATGTTTATCGTTTAGCGGTGGACTTTGCAAACAACGATAGTTTGGATAAAGAATCATTAAAATGGTGGGATTATAAGGACTTGGGTTAGTGGCAGATTTAAGGTGAGGATTATTTATAT
>CAYJJJ010000086.1:0-8120 GCA_964370465.1 uncultured Oscillospiraceae bacterium | reverse complement strand
ATGTTGCATGGCTACCTCACCGACCATTATGGCGATGAAGTGTCGGTATCTATGGCCACCACTTTGATATTTACAGAGGGCGGAAGGATGGATTTTGTCAAGTTTACAAGGCCTATTGACGAAATAATTCCACAGATTGATTTAGAGAATAGAGAGCGAAATGAAATAGAGCTATCTCAGTTCTTTTATGCACTCCTCCCAGAGGGGTATGTGAATGTTCCAACGCATGATACCCTTTGCGTTAAAGGGCAACTAAGTGAATGGCAGATGGAGCAGTACACTGAGCTTTATCTAAACATCGAAACTGAAAAAGAGAGAAACTCCTATGGAATTCATATCGAGGAAGACGGCAGTTTCCTCACTTACGCATTCGGGCCTGACGAAGATATTTTAGATGACAGTATTGAAATAAGCCTTGTTGCGAGGGATACAAGCGGTGAGCTTATTCTGACAAATATTCTAACAGAGATGTTTATGTATGAAGAGGAAGATATGCAGGATAGTGAGCAAGATAGTGAATGATAAATAAGAAAAACCGCCGTAAGGCGGTTTTTTGTTGTATAGTTTGAATTTGGAATGAGCTGCAGCCTGGCGTCGCCCGCAGCGAACGCACGCAGTGCGTGCGGTCGAGCTTTGCTCGACTGTGGCAAATTTTAAATTTGCCACTGCGGGCGGGGCGGGTTTACATCAAATTTAGTTGCTTTGTTCATCATTATTGATATTCATCTTCATGATGCCACGGTATTTGCTACCGACTGTTCGCTCAAGGGTGAACGGTTCGCCGTCCACATTTGGGAACTTATCGATAAAGCTCTTTATCGTAGCTAAATCATCAGAGGATAGCTCGAAATCAAAAATCTGCTTGTTCGATGCTACGTGTCGGCTATTGCGAACACCCACAATAGCGCCTGCGACAGCGCTCTGGTTTAAAATATATTTCGTTGCAACGTTTGAAATGCTCACCGAATATTTTTCGGCTATCTCTTTGAGTATTCCAAGGAGTTGCTGATACCCGTCCCACTCGAGCGTATCTTCAATTACCTGCAGATACTTTGTCTGTGAGCGGGTTTCTATTGTTTCGATATTTTTTCCAATCCATTTCTCCGAGAGGAACCCGCCTGAAAGAGTTCCGTAACAGAGGAGGGCGACGTCGTTTTCTGCGCAGTATTTTTGCATTGTTTTCTCTACTCTTCTGTCAAATAGAGAGTACTGTATTTGATTTGAAACGATAGGCACACCCGCATCAATTAGCTTTTTAAGGTTTTCTGTATCAAAATTTGTGCCGGCGATATTTCGAATTTTCCCTTTTTCCGCAATCCTTTTCAGATGCCCCGCTGTTTCAATGCAACCTGGAACATCGTAGTCCCACCAGTGGAACTGAACGAGGTCGAGAGAGTCTTTATTGAGTCTTTTAAGGCTTCTGTCGATTATAGCCTCTGTGAAATTAAAATCAACCTCTGAGAGCTTTGCAAGGTCCGGCACATATTTTGTGTGGACCTGTACGCTGTCGGCACTATAACTCGCACTGCCACGAAGCTCCGCTATAAATGAGCCGATAAACTCCTCAACACCTGTGTAGATATCAGCGCAATCAAATGTGGTAAATCCCTGCTCTAAGAGCTGATAAAAAGCTTTTTTAACATCGCTAAAGTCGAGGTTACCAGCTATCGTGTGCCCTTGAGATAACTGCCAACAGCCATTAATGACCCTGTTTATGGTGTATCCATTTTTGAATGTGTATTTTTGATTCATAATTGCTCTCCTTTATTCTTCTTGTGATAGCGGTACAACGGTGCAAGCGCTGTGGCTTTGTGTTCGTGTTTTTGTTCTTGTTATCTTAAACTGTGCTCCACAATTTGGGTCGGGACAGGCGATAAGCGAGTCGGTTCGCATCCAGTCGTTGTGGTGGAGTTCTCGCTGTTTTGCGGGAAGTAGTGGGAGGAGAGCGGCGAGGGAATACATCGAGAAAGCAGAGTCCTTTGTGAAAACTAAATTCTCTCCCTCAACTAAGAAATAGTCCCCGACCTTATGGGAGCAGACCATCGGCTTTTCTGTAGCTACTACTTCAACTTTTAAGTCATAGAGTGTAAAATTATCATCCATAATTAATCTCCTTAAAATAAAAAAACACCTGTCCAAAACATTACTGTTAAGGACAGATGTAAATATCTGCGGTACCACCTTATTTGGTGCAAAGCACCCTCTCGGCTGAATATCAATTAATATTCAAAGCTTTATAACGCAAGCTTACTCGTCGCAACTACTCTCATCTGATTTCGTATTGCCCTCAAAGACCCATTTACTACCCTATATCTGCTCAGTTCACAGCACCCCGAGCTCTCTGGAAGATTAGTTTGTAGTTTTACTCTCTTATCATCGGTTTATTTTTTAAAATAATAACACAGTAGTTATAGTTTGTCAATAAGCTTTATTAACCAACTGCTATATAGTCGCTAAGGTCTATGTCAACTTCAACTATCTCGTCGATATTATCGCTTAATACAAGTTCTGTATTCTCAAAAACTTCATTCTCAACTTCGATTACAGCGCTGTTTATAAGCTGGTCGGTGATTGTTGCTACATAAGCATCTGCGCCTTTAGCGGTAAGCACTGTTAAGTGGTAGCCATAGACAGTTTCAATTATCTCATAGTCACCGATAGCAGTATCCGGATTAAATAGGAAATCCTCTATCTCTGTGACCATCTGACCTTTTGTGATGGCTGTATAAACACCGCCAGTTGAAGCGCTTCCCATATCGTCTGTATTTGCTGTTACAAGCTCTGTGAATAGCTCATCAGTATTGCCGCCCTCTTCCCACTGTGCAGTGAGTGCTGTTATCTCTGTGAGTGCTGCTTCTCTTTGCTCATCTGTAGGCTCTGAGTTGTCCTCGTTAAAAGCCACTAAAAGATGTTTCATATCGGTTGTTGCAGGTGAGGTATCAACGCTTCTTTCAACAAACTCAACAACATAGTATCCAGTATCAGGCAGCTCGATAACTGCTCTGTCACCAGCGACCCTTGCAGGATCTGTTAGATATGCTTTTAGTTCGTCATCATAGAGTGATAATCCATCAACTTCTGCATAGGTGTAGTCGTAACCCTCTTCGAGTGTTGCGAGAGTTTCCTCGCCGAGGTATTCATCAGAGAGTTCTTTGAAGTTATCATCAGTTAAACGGCTAAACATCTCATCGGCATTAGCTTTTGCGTTGTCGGGATCAACTGTTACATCAAAAAACATATTTCTAAATGAGTATACATCATAATCATCTTTGTTTTCCTCGTAGTAAGCATCAATTGCCGGCTGGCTAATATCAACGCCATCGATAATGGTCTGGGTGTATTCACTTACGATATAAATAGCGTTCATTATCTTGTTTACCGCTTCAAAGGTAATTCCTTCGCCGATAAACTCGGTGATATACTCATCAATACTTAAGTTTTCGCTCTCAGCGGCACTCTCGATAGATGCAAGAGCAGCTGCGATGCTATCATATGTTGCTTGTGATGGCTCAAACCCTGCTTTGTTTGCAGTATCAAGCATACCATAGTTATACTGAACAACATTCATTGCGGAATCTCTGAAAAAATCTGCCCAACTGCCAATAGTAGGGTCGAGTGTGCACTCCTGCTCGCTTAGAGGGAGGGTGAAGTCTATCCCGAAATATGCAAGCATCGAGTAGTTTGTGCTTAAGAAATTGTTTGTTGAAACGATGTACATATAATTATATTCAGCTGCTGATACTTCGATATCACCAACTGTCACAGCTATCTGATCGTCAAGTGATGGTGCTTTAAACGGGCCTGTTTTTGTGAAAAATAAAGTTGCAAAAACACCGACAATAGCAACTGCTAATAGCGAAACAACAATAGCAACACCTTTGCCACCTTTTTTAGCTCCTGCATTTGATGTCTGATTTTGGTTGTCTTTTTTACTGTTATCTTCTGCAATCGATAGAGGTTTTTCCTCTTCGCTGTCCTCAATTGTTGCGGTATCATCGCTTGAATCTTCTGCTTCTGTATCGTCATTAGATGCTGAAGTATTATCTTCAGGTGCCTCTTCGGTTTTTGTTGTTTCTGTGGAAACAACGCCTTCGCCGTCTAATTGGTTGCTTGTTTCATCGGAAACTTCTTTCGCTTCCTCGATATCAGCAGTTGATGTATCGCTATCTGTGAGGTTTGTGTCGTTGGAAACATCTGAATTTTCCTGCTCGCTATTTAGTTTTTCCTTGTCTATCATAATAATCTCCTTTTTATATGTATTAGCCACCTGCGAAACAGGTGGGACTAAATGCTAAAACTTATGGCAATTGCGCTTTGTTTTACAACTTTGTAATAATATAAAATAAATTTATGTTATTATTGTTATAATCACAAGATATTAACTTTTAGTTCTTAAATTAGCAGCAAATGCATTTTGCAGTTGCCGGATATCGTTATAGTATCAACTAAATATGTCAAAACTGTAACTTTTCACGCTATTTCTTATAATACTAAATAAAAGGAAATTAGTCAAATAAATAATAAAATCAATAGTAATCATCTATTGTTACATCGGTATAGTAGTACTGCAAAATGTATCGATAGTCGTACCCATTTTCTGCAAGAGTTTGTGCCCCCTCTTGGCTTAGTCCCACCCCGTGGCCGTATCCTATCGTTTCAAAGGTGAATGTATCGTTTTCAAATTGAATTTCACATGCGGAAGAGCGCAGTGAAAAAAGGGTCCGAAACTGCTCACCTGTATAGAGTTTTCCAGCTATATTCACGGTGTCTATATATCCATTTTCGAAGTAGTAGATATCTGAGAAAAGGGTGCTGATATCGTTTGGAAAGGCGGCTGAATCGTTGTCGGTGACTATGATGGATATAGCCTCTTCGACAGTAAAGGCGGAGGTGGTTATGTTATAGGCTTCAACGGTCGCTACAGAGCGCAGATATGGCAGCGACTGCGTCCAAACCTGCTCACTTGCAGCGGTTGCGACTGCTGATGATGCGTGGTAGGCGGCGGCAATAGGTCTGCCGTCATAGAGAATTGCCTCATTTAATACCTCGTTGCAAGCTCCACTTATTTTCAAGTAATATTCCATATAGCGCATCCCCCAGAAATCGCTCATTGCATCTCTGTCCATATATCCTTTGTTGTTTGCGGTGTCGCATGTTAGCGACTGTGCGGGAAAGTTTTCTCTATAATAAAGTGCATAACTGAGCGATGCGAGAGCTTGCGCTTTCATCGCCTCCTCTTCAAAATCAGCGGGCATCTCTGCTGCGACAGCGCCTATCATATAGTCGAGATACGAAACGGTGATATTCTCCCCAGTGGATATATCGTATAAAACTATGCTATCAGAGAGGGTCTGAAGAGTTTGCGGTGGGGTACTGCTTTGCGACTCTTCGGGCGAATCAGAACCACTCTGCGACTGCGATGACGGCTCGTCCGAGGATTCTGTGCTAGGAGTGGAATTAGGTTGTGGCAATTGGGGTGCCGAACTGCTCGAATCGTTAGAGCTCGATTGTTCTGGCGTAGTCGCATTTATCCTGCTGTTGTTGCCTATTAAAAGGACGGGAATTAGTGAAAATGCAAGCACAAACGATAAAATATAGATTATCCATCTCTTCATAAATGCTCCTTTTTGAAATATTAAAAATTAAATATTTCAAAATATACTAAAAATAGCTGTATTTTTAACGCATTTTCCGTGAAAATGAAATTTAACAAAATAATAATTGCATAATTCACAAAAAAAGCTTGACTAATTCATCATTAACAGATAGAATAAATACAGCAGTTAAATAAATTTATGTACATGGCGGTGGAATTATGAACAAGAATACAGAAAATGCGGTGAAAATTTTATCTGATGAATTTCGCAAGAACAATAAAATCGATCCCGATAATTACGAAAAATACGATGTAAAAAGAGGACTTCGCAACAAAAATGGAACAGGAGTCATGGCAGGGCTTACTTTAATATGTGATGTTGAAGGGTATAAAGTAGAAAATGGTGAAAAAATACCTACAGATGGAAAGCTTTTTTATCGAGGTATAGATGTTGCCGAGATAATTGAAAACTGTACCAAAGAAGATAGATTCGGTTTTGAAGAGGTGGCTTGGCTTCTTTTGTTCGGAGAACTCCCAACAAGTGAACAGCTCGATTTCTTCAAAGAAACTATTGAGGACTTTAGAGATTTGCCCTATGGTTTTGCTGAGGATATGATTTTAAAAGCGCCGTCGCCAAATATTATGAATAAGCTTGCTCGCAGTATTTTGGCACTATATAGCTACGATGAGTTGCCAGAGGACTACAGCCTTGAGAATATCATGCGTCAGGCGATAATGGTTATTTCAAGAGCGCCGACTATTGTAGTAAATGCATATCAGATAAAGAAGTGGACCTATGATAATCGAAGTATGTATTTCCATCGCCCGAAACCAAAACAGAGTATTAGTGAGGCTTTTTTGCGGATGATGAGAGGCAATAAGCAGTATACGAATGCAGAGGCAAAGCTACTCGATATCTGTCTTATATTGCAAGCGGACCACGGCGGTGGTAACAACTCAACCTTTACAACGAGGGTGATTTCTTCAAGTGAAACAGATACCTTCTCAGCTCTATCAGCGGCAGTTGGCTCGCTAAAAGGACATAGACACGGCGGTGCTAACATCAAAGTTAACGAGATGATGGAGTATATAAAAGAGGGTGTGAAAAACCCAAAAGACGAAGCGGAGGTGCTCGCTTTTCTTGAGGCAATTGTCAGAAAAGAAGAGGGAGATAAGAGCGGCCTTATCTATGGAATGGGGCACGCTGTTTATACAAAGAGTGATCCTCGTGCTGGGATTCTTTATAATGCGGCACGCAAACTTGCAGAGGAAAAAGGTGCTCTCGATGAGCTTATGCTAATAAATTTAGTTGAAAGACTCGCACCTAAAGCGTTTGCAAATGTACGTGGATTTGAGATAGATATCTGTGCGAACGTCGATTTGTATTCAGGGTTTGTATATAAACTCCTCGGTATCCCGACCGATTTGTTCACCCCGCTTTTCGCTATTGCTCGTATGCCCGGTTGGTGTGCACACAGAATAGAAGAGGTGATGACAGGTGGCAGAATTATGCGCCCTGCATATAAGTTCCTCGGTGAGAAGAGAAGTTACAAAAAAATTGAGCAGAGAGGGTAGCTTTTAATGAAAAAGAATTTGCTGCTATTTGCAGGATATCCTTTTATAGCGTCGCTATTTTTAGCGGCGCTCTATCTGCTTTTGTGCTGGAACATAGATTACAGTGCTATGATTGTTTCGGTTTTAGCGCTCTATATATTGGCGCTATTTGTTATGTATATAATTTATGCAGTCAATTTAAAACAGGAATTTTGGGACAACAAAGCGATGAGGATAGTGACCGCTATTAGTGCGCTACCGCTTATATACTGCATTATTACAGCGGGGGGCGCGATATTTGATATCGCTTTTTATCTGACACTCGCTCTTTCGGTTATACTTATAGCTTTTAATCTGCGTGATGTAGCATTCTTCACGATGACAGCGGCGGTTGTTATAAAAGTATATCTATTAACGCAAGAATATTTTAGTCTTTTAAGCTATGCCCTCACTCCTTACCATATAGCTTATATAGCGAGAGATATCTCGTTTGTATTCCTGCTTCTTTCTGCCACAAAAAAACACGGAAATACAGGTAGTATGGGATATAAAAAGTACGGTTTCATATCAGCTTTTTATATTTTTGCACAGACTGCATCGCATCTGATGACTGTTGTGATAAACAACGAAGTATATGAAGCTTTTCAAAGCACTACCGCCACTTCTGTTGCGTTAATTTTTGTTGCGTCTGTACTTGCACTGCTCGATGGTGGCGGTAAAGTGGGCGATAGTTTGCAAGAGAATGAAGAAAATGAAGATGAAAATTCGGGAACAGAAGAGCTCGTTTTCGAGGAAAAACTGAGCGATTATTTATAATAATCTCGATAACTTTATAAAACATCTTGACATAAAACAGCTTTATTGCTATAATTACAAACGCAATAAGCAGTTTGCTGCTGTAGCTCAGTCGGTAGAGCGCGTCCTTGGTAAGGACGAGGTCGACAGTTCAATCCTGTTCAGTAGCTCCAAA
>CAYJJJ010000085.1:0-8192 GCA_964370465.1 uncultured Oscillospiraceae bacterium | reverse complement strand
CCTCTTCTAAATCACACTCTCATATAAGTCTTTATATTTCTCCGCTGAAACTGCCCATGAGAAGTTTGATTTATATGCATTTTTGATATTCTCCGACCATCTTTTTTTATCGTTGTAGTCGTTGTATGCCCTTTGCATCGTGCCGAGCATATCGTGCGCGTTGATGGTTTTGAAGGTATATCCGTTGCCGGCCCCCTCGCCACAATCGCGAATACTATCACGCAGACCGCCTGTTTCACGAACTATCGGCAGTGTGCCGTATCTTGTGCATATCATCTGAGCAAGACCACAAGGTTCGCTCTTTGATGGCATGAGGAACATGTCGGAAGAAGCGTAAATTTTTCTTGCAAGGGACGGGACAAACCCGATTTCAACCGCAACTTCGCACGGATGACGCTCAGCAGCCGCTAAAAACTGCTCTTCATACTTTTTGTCACCACTGCCAAGCAGAATGAACTGGTACCCCATCTCTACCATATCATCAATTGCATAGAGGACTATATCGATACCCTTTGCATCAACAAGCCTTGTAATCATTGAGATAATCGGCTTGTCACCATCTTTTGAAAGACCAAACATCTCACGCAGACAGCTCTTATTTGTAGCTTTTTTCTCTATTGAGCGAACACCGAAATTCTCAAAAATATCTTTATCTGTTCTTGAATTGTAGTTGTTTACATCAATGCCGTTAAGTATACCCGACAGCTTATAGCTGCGAAGACGGAGAAGGATATCGAGTCCGTGTGAATAATATGGGTCGAGGATTTCACCGGCATAGCTCTCGCTAACTGTTGTAACTCTATCACTGCGCTCAATAGCACCTTTCATAAAGTTTGAGTCTTTATCGTAGGTTAAAACATCTGCAAAATGCTCTGGTATTCCTAAAATGCCTTCGATAAGCTCTGTTCCGTATCTGCCTTGATACTGGATATTATGAATTGTGAATATCGTCTTTGTGTTTGTGAGTGGCGCGTATCCTCTGTAAAAACAGTCGAGATAAACAGGCACTAAAGCCGATTGCCAGTCGTTGCAGTGGATAATGTCGGGAGAGTAGTCAGGGAGATGTAGCACCGCCTCAATTACCGCTCTTGAGAAGAATGCAAATCTCTCTGCATCGTCATAATGACCATAGATATTATCTCTTAAAAAATAATACTCATTATCTATAAAGTAATATTTAACACCTTTATATGTCGACTCAAACAGCCCACAATACTGCTCACGCCATCCGAGAAGAACACTGAAATTCGTTATATAGGTAGCACTTTCTCGAAGCTTCTGCGGTATACTCTTATAAAACGGAAGGATTACGCTTATATCTACCCCCGCCTTTAGCAGTGCGGGGGGTAGACTCCCCGCCACATCGGCAAGCCCTCCCGAAGCGACAAACGGGGTCGCCTCACTTGTTACGTATAAAACTTTCAATCGAAAAACCTCCTTAAATAATCTTTCCCTTCTCGATAAAGAGAGGGTATGTAGCATCTCCTTTAAGCGATTTATCCGCTGTTATAACAACATTTTTATCGGTGACGACATAATCGAGTGCAACCCCTTTTTCAACGGTAGTATTTTGCATTAGTACGCTATTTTTAACCGATGCCCCCGCCGCAACTTTTACACCTCTAAAAATAATACTATTTACAACTTCGCCCTCAATAAGCGAGCCATCACCAACTATTGTATTACTCACCTTGCTCTCAAGACCGTAAGTTGCTGGGAAATCATCGCCTACTTTTGTGTAAACAGGACGCTCTTTATTGAACAGCTCGTCTGTCGCTTCTTTTGAAAGCAGACTCATATTAGCACCGAAGAATGTCTCCATATCTTCAATTCTCTTTGAAAACCCTTTGAACTCATAGCCGCATACTTTATATTTAGAAACTGCCGCCTGCAAAATATCCTGCTCAAAGCTCTGCTTCGACTCAGAGATTGCATCTGTTATAAGCTCGAGGAGAATTTCTCTCTTAAATACCATTATATCAAGCGATAGGTTTTGCTCGCCACTGCACCCTGGATTTATCTTTACTTTCTGAACCTTGCAGTCATCAATTTCAAAAACAACTGCATTGTCAGGGTCTATATCTGATGACAGTGAGATTTCAAGGCTCTTGTAGGCAACAGTTATATCGCTCTCACAACTCTCGTGAAGATTTAATAGGTCGGTGAAATCTATATTTATAACTTCGTTGCAATTTGTAAGGATTATGTTATCGCTATCTGAATATTTTATATGGTTTATAACATTTGCAAGCGCCTCAATTTTGTTGTTATACATAGATGCACCGCTGATACTCATCGGAGGCAGAATTAAAAGACCGTCGTTTTTGCGAGCTAAATCCCAGTCAGCTCCGCTACCTAGATGATCCATAAGCGAGAAGTAGTTCTGCTTTGTTATAACACCTATTTTCATTATATTGCTATTGACAAGAGAGCTTAGAATAAAATCCACCATACGGTATCTACCACCAAACGGCACTGACGCCATTGTTCGCTGTTCGGTTAGATTTTTAATATACTTTCCACTAATATCGGAAAAAATTATAGCAAAAGCTGATTTTTTCATCTAAAAAGCCTCCCCTGATTCTATCATCTGTTTTGGTGCCACAACACTGCCGCTCTTTATTCTGCTGCCCTCACCGACAACCGCAACACCCCAGCTCTCGATATCCTCTGTCTGCTCAGGTCTTGCCCCTACACGTGCACCCTCTTCAATAACTGCATTCTCAGCAATAATTGCATACTCAACAACTGCACCTCGACAAACTGTTGTGCCCGGCATAATTATACTATCACGAACAGTAGCGCCCTCTTCAACAGTTACACCTGCAAACAAAACTGAAAAGTCAACATCACCATTTATCTCGCAACCTTCTGTTATCATCGAGTTTTGCACTCGTGCTCTCTCGCCGATATAGTGCGGTGGTAGACTTGGGTTTCTTGCATAGATTCTCCAGTTTGAGTCACGCAAATCCATCGGTACATTTGGGTTTAACAAATCCATATTCGCTTCCCATAAACTGTCGATAGTTCCAACATCTTTCCAGTATCCATCAAAGCTATATGCGACCATATTTTCTTTATTTGCAAGCATTTTCGGAATTATATCTTTGCCGAAATCGTTGCTTGATTTTTTATCATCTTCATCTTCTGTTAGGTATTTCGAGAGTTTCTCTTTGCTGAAAATATAGATACCCATTGAAGCAAGATTGCTCTTTGGCACTTTTGGTTTCTCTTCAAAACCTATAATTTTGCCGTTTTTGTTTGTCTGCATAATGCCAAACCTTGAAGCTTCCTCTTCAGGAACTTCCAAAACAGCAATAGTGCAGTCAGCATTTTTTTCTTTGTGATGGTCTAGCATCTTATTGTAGTCCATCTTATAGATATGGTCGCCCGATAATATAAGCACATATTCTGGGTCATAGCTATCTATAAAACGCAGATTTTGGTATATTGCGTTTGCAGTTCCTTTGTACCAGTCAGCACCTTTTCCAGTCTGGTGCGGCGGTAAAACATGCACACCGCCGAGATTTCTGTTTAAATCCCACGGCTGACCATTGCCGATATATTTATTGAGCTCAAGTGGTTGGTATTGTGTTAGTATACCAACTGTTGTTATACCAGAGTTCACGCAATTTGACAGTGGAAAGTCTATTATTCTGTATTTTCCACCAAACGGAACAGCCGGTTTTGCTATGTTTTTTGTCAAAGTATAGAGACGGCTTCCCTGTCCGCCTGCCAAAAGCATCGCTATGCATTCCTGCTTTTTCATTATTTCACTCCTATTTCTTTATATTTTTAGTTGAAGTCGATTTTTTTGCTGGTTTAACATCATTTTGAAGATTTAGATACAGTGTTGTGAGTGGGGGAATATTCACCGATATATTATAGGGTTTCCCATGCATAGACCCTTTTTTCGAGCGATATGTCTTTTTGAGCTTCTCGCCTTTTCCGCCATATTTCTCATCGTCTGTATTAAATAGAAGCTTATAGCTACAACTACTATCAACGCCTATCATATATCCCTCTCGCCCAACACTTCCGAGATTGCAGATAACCATGATATCATTTCCACGCTCATCAATTCTCTTAAAGACTATAATATTCTGCTCGTTATCATCTGAAACCACCCAGTTGAAGCCCTCCCAAGAGTTATCAACTTCCCAGAGCTCTGCTCTCTCTTTGTAAAGATGGTTTATATCTCTGTTGAAAGCTTTAAGCTTTTGATGTGCTGGATACTGCAAAAGCGACCAGTCGAGTTCACTCTCAAAATTCCACTCTTTAAACTGTCCAAACTCGCTTCCCATAAAGGTGAGTTTCTTTCCAGGATGTGCCATCATATATCCCATAAACGCTCGAACTTGTGCGAATTTATCCTCGTATTCACCCGGCATCTTATCTATCAAACTCTTTTTTCCGTGAACCACTTCATCGTGGGAAATTGGAAGCACATAGTTTTCAGAAAATGCATAGAAAAAGCTAAAAGTCAGCTTATCGTGGTTGTATTTTCTGTACTGCGGGTCGAGGGATATATAGTCGAGGGTGTCGTTCATCCAACCCATATTCCATTTAAAGTTAAATCCAAGTCCGCCAACATCTGTTGGTTTTGTCACAAGCGGCCACGCGGTTGACTCCTCAGCTATCATAAGTGGGTTGTGCACCTGCTCGAAAACAGTTTCATTTAGTTTGCGAATAAATGCTATCGCTTCGAGATTTTCGTTTCCACCATAGCTATTAGGTATCCATTCACCGTGATTCTTACCATAATCGAGATATAGCATTGAAGCCACTGCATCGAGGCGAAGACCGTCGATATGATACTCCAAAAACCACATAAGCGCACTGCTTATAAGAAAACTCTGCACCTCTGGTTTTCCATAGTCGAATATAACTGTACCCCAGTGTGGGTGTTCTCCTTTTTTCGGGTCATTGTATTCATACATCGTCGTGCCATCAAAACGATACAGCCCATGCTCGTCTTTTGGAAAATGCGCCGGCACCCAATCGAGTATAACGCCAATTCCAGCCCTATGCGCTTTATCGACAAGATACATAAAATCTTTTGGTGTTCCAAACCTTGAAGTTGGAGCAAAATACCCTGTAACCTGATAGCCCCAGCTACCATCAAACGGATACTCGGTTATCGGCATAATCTCTATATGCGTATAACCCATTTCCACGATATAATCGATAAGCTCGTCCGCAAGCTCTCTGTAACTTTTGGGGTTTTCATCATCGTGCAATCTAAAACTCGAAAGCGAAACCTCATAGATATTAAGAGGCTTTACATAGTATTCGCACCGCTTCTTCATCCAACTTGAATCTCTCCAGCGAAATCCCGAAATATCATATAGCTTTGAAGCATTTGCAGGTGCAGTTTCACCGTGTGTGGCATAAGGGTCGCTTTTTAGCACAACTTTACCCTCTGCTGTTTTCACTGCATATTTGTAGTTTTGATATGTCTTCGCTGTTGGTATAGTAATTTCGAAAACCTCTTCACTTACTTTATGCATAAGGTGTGCATCAGGATTCCAATCGTTAAAGTCTCCAACCACAGATACAGAAACCGCCTCTGCCGCCCAGACTCTAAATATGTAACCTGTTGCGCCCTCACCTTCACAGGGGTGTGCACCGAAAAACTTATGACTTTCATAGTTCGTACCTTGATGAAAAAGGTAAATCGGATAATCACTATCTTTATGCTGTTTGCTACCCATCGCTACCGCCTCCTTATAAGCAAAAATCACCATACAAATATAATAGCAAATTTTAGCATAATAATCAATAAAACTTTTGTGAAATAAATATCTTTTACATAGATATTTTAAGTATTTTTTTGTATAATATATATAATTAAGAAATTTAACCAAATTATCGCGCCAGTGTGGAACTATTTATATCCTTTTGTGTTAAAAAATTGTTAAGTAATCGTTTTATTTAAAAAAACAATTTACTTTTCATGTTTTTTTGATATAATACTTAATACAGAAGATAATCGGAGGATTTTATGATAGAATTTGCAAAAGAAGCTCTAAAAAACGAAAGTGACAGTTGCGTAATAGTTCGCGATGGTGAAATATTGTTTCGCGGGAGCGGTAGAGGGGTGCGACCGATACTCCAAACATACAAAAACAATCCCGATATTTTAGAGAACTGCTCACTTGCCGACTCAATTATCGGAAAAGCGGCGGCTGTGCTATGTGTTCTTGGTGGAGTGTCTGAAGTTTATGGTGAGCTTATGAGCGAAACCGGAAAAATGTATCTTGAGAAACACGGTATAACTGCAAGCTTTGGCGAGCTTGTCCCATTTATAAAAAATAGAACTGAAAATGATTACTGCCCACTTGAAAAGTCTGTTCTCTTAATCGATGACCCGGAGGAATGTCTTGTGGCTATCGAAAATAAGGTCGAGCAACTTATGGCAGCTGCGGCCGCGGCAACCGATAATACACTATCGAAATAGCGTTTCTAGAAAATATTATAAAGAAAAAGGAGCTGTAAAAAGCTCCTTTTTTGTCGTTTGTTTTAAATTTCTATTAAATTTTTGAAAGCAACTTTACAAGAATAGTTGCTGCGATATCTGCAGCTTTCTGCTGAAACGCATCAAACGGCACCCCGGCACCATCCTCGGCATCGTCTGAAATGGCACGAATTGCAAGGACAGGTACACCCGCACTATTGCAACACTGAGCAATCGCCGCCGACTCCATCTCGATACAATCAGGCGCCACCTTTTTTATAATCTCATCTTTAAGAGCGCTCTCGGTGACAAAGATATCCCCTGTCGCAGTCTTGCCAATTTTATGCTTATACTCGTCACTTCCAATTTCTTTTATAGCTTCAACACACTTTTCAACTAAAAAGTCATCAGAGAAAAATTCGGTTTTAAACGGCGCATATCTGTTGTATAAACTGTGGTCAACATCGTGATAAACAGCCGATTTCGCAACGAGAACATCGTATATTTTAAGCTCTTTTGAAGCTGTGCCTGCAACGCCGCTGTTTATAATAGCATCAACTCCAAAGACCGAAATAAGCGTTTGAGCATTTATCGTCGCATTCACTTTACCAATAGACGAGCAGACTAAAACAACATCTTTACCACTTATTTTACCGCTGTAATACCTACTGCCATACTCTTCTCTCTCTGTCTTATCGCTCATTTTAGAGAGCAGTAAATCAACCTCGCTCTGCATAGCGCCTATAATTCCAATTTTTTCAAGTCCCATATCACACCTCATATTATTAAATATCTACCTCCTTAAATATAACAGACAAACTCTTTTTATTCAACCGTTATTGAATTATTCTTATTTCGGTGGTAAAATTAGTTAACAAATTTTTTGAGGTGTTTTATGAAAATAGCTATAACAGGCGCAAACGGTCAGCTTGCAACCCAGATAATAACCGATTTAAAAAGAGGACATTCCGAACTCGGTAAAATACCAACCGAGCTCTTAAACGCAGAGATAATAATGCTCGATTTGCCGAATTTTGATATAACAAGCGAAGAGAAAACAGTAGCGCAGATAGGTGAGATTTCCCCTGATATTATAATAAACTGCGCTGCCGCTACAAACGTAAACGGCTGTGAAACCGACAGAGAGGGAGCATTTGCAGTTAATGCGACTGGCGCTCGAAATATAGCACTTGCCGCCACAAAATGCGGTGCAAAACTTGTGCATATAAGCACCGATTATGTCCTCTCTGGCAAAGACAACAAGGAATACACCGAAACCGACAAAACAGAGCCCGGACAGGTTTACGGCGAGAGCAAACTCGCAGGCGAGCATGAAGTTTTGGAAAACTGCAAAAAAAGCTTTATTTTGCGTGTTTCTTGGCTTTATGGCTATGCTGGGAACAATTTCGTTAAAACAATAGTCAAAGCGTCAAGACAGAGGGAGCTAAATGTTGTAAACGACCAGTTTGGAAACCCGACAAATGCCGCCGACCTCTCACACCATATTTTGAAGATTGTAGCAACTGAAAAATACGGTTTATACCACTGTTCAGGCAAAGGTATTGCAAGCTGGTACGATTTTGCCTGTCTTATTGTAGAGCTATCAAAGACAGGTGGCAGCGTGAAACCTTGCACGAGTGAGGAGTACCCCTCCCCTTGTTACCGCCCTATCTATTCCCCACTCAACTGCTCAAAGCTTGATAAAGCGATAGGATATGAGTTTCGAGATTGGCAG
>CAYJJJ010000084.1:0-8237 GCA_964370465.1 uncultured Oscillospiraceae bacterium | reverse complement strand
GCAAAGCGGTTTATAAAAAAAGGCAGTAGCAGCTGTGGATGTGGCAGTTGAGATTATTGCTTATCGCAAAATAGTTTTAATAGAAAAAACAGTAGGGGAGATATACCCCTACTGTTTTTTGTAATACCGATAACAAATGCTAACTTATTACTGCTCGATTGTACCGTCTGTACTCTCAAAGTATCCTTTAAATGAAACTATGGCGGTGAAGAGGTCGGCATCGATTGAGAGGTCGAGTTTGCCGTCTTGCGCTGTGCACAGACTCTCGGCAATCGAAAGCCCGAGTCCGTTGCCTTCGGTGTTTCGGGAGCTATCACCTCGTACAAATCGCTCTTTTAGCTCATCTGCTGTGATGTTCAGCTGATCTTTTGAGGTATTTTTAAAGGTTATAGCTACCTCGTTATTTAAAAGTTCTACCTTAATATAAGCTCTTGTCCCCTCGAGTGAGTAGTTTATCATGTTGGTGAGAAGGTTATCAAACACACGGTATATATACCGTCCGTCAGCGGTCGCGAGATACCTCCTTGTCGGATGTTCGATTATAAGTGTAAGCCCTTTTTCAGAAAATCTCTCGGTGTATTCACCGTCTATCTGCTGGAGTAGGGTATTTATCTCTATCTGTTCGAGTGACACCTCTATATTTCCAGTTGAGATTTTTGATGCATCAACAAGGTCGAGTATTAGATTTTTAAGTTTTTGTGATTGCCTGTCAAGCACCTCTAAATATTCCTGTACCTTTTCGTTTTCAATATCCTCTTTTTTAATAAGGTCGACATAGTTTATGATAGAGGTAAGTGGTGTTTTTATATCGTGGGAGACGTTTGTTATAAGGGTTGTTTTAAGTCGCTCACTTTTGAGCTTATCGCTCATAGCGATTTCAAGGCCCCTATCTATCTGATTAAGGCTATCGCCAAACTGCTTAAAATCAAAAAACATATAGTCGGTGTTTATTTTGGTGTCGAGGTCGCCATTTTCTATCCTTTTCGCTCCCGACTTAAGCGCCCCTATCCATACAGCGAAGAGGCAGAGAAGACAAAAAGCTCCAAAAGCAAAGAAGAAAAGAGCTGAGAGTCCCGAAAATCCCGCTGTGAAAACAGTTATGAAAAATAGCAAGATAAAATATAAAATAACCTTAATTAGCACCGAGGAATTTTTATATGCACGGCGCAGATTTGTGAAGATGAAAGACGTGGTGAGATAGATAATCGAGCTTTTTATAAATGTTTTTGCCTTTAGTTTTGTAACAAGTGAGAGGAGGGGAATAGGCAAAAATGCGGCTGCAAGAGAGGAGGAGGTAAGTGCAATAGAGGGAAATGCAAAGGCGTAATAATAATATCCTTGGAAAAATGCATATAATGAATACCAAATCAAGAAGAGGGAAAGCAATAAATGAAATTCTGTTGGTGTTTTATCTAAGATATTTTGGTGGAGCTCTGCGCTCTCATATCTTCGCCCAGCGCCATATGCAAGAAGCAAAAATAGGAAAACTCCGAGTATAAATATAGAAATTAGCAGTGGAATCACTATATCAGGGTTTACGGTTGATGAAAAAATACCAAAATAGTTGCTTATATACTTCGTCTTTGTTTCGGTGTTTATATTAAAAGTCATCGTTAAAACAACTCTATCTGAACTGGTTGTCTCGTAGCTTTCAATCAATGCACTATCGTCCTCATCTACCGACGAGGTGAGCGGTGGAGAATAGGCGGTTTCATAGGTGTAGGAAAGTGAGCCTTTATTCTCACTTATATGGCTGTAAATTTCGCTTCCGCCTACCGAGAGGTTAAATCCGATATCGGTAATCGCATCATAATAGGTAGGATCATCAAGGGTTGAAATAATTTCTCCGAGAGAATCGCCGTTGTTATAGATAAAGTCATCAGTTACATGTAAAGAAAACATACGGCAGTTATCTTCAACATAATGATCATATTGGCTGTCATAAAACTCAGGTAGAGAGTTGTATTCATAATAGCCTGTCATAGCTATTTCTATAAAAAGCCTTGTACCAAATACAAAAGCAATAATAGAAACAAATAGCAGTACTCCCGCTATAATTTTAAATGGTAAGCTAAGCAATATTTTTTTCAAAAGTTTTATCCTCCGTTTTCTGAAAACTTATACCCCTGCCCCCAAACAACCTTCAAATACTGTGGCTCTTTTGGGTTGATTTCAATCTTTTCACGCAGATGACGGATATGGACAGCAACGGTGTTCTCAACGCCATATGGTGTTTCGCTTAAAATATTTCTGTAAATATCTTTTGGCGAGAAAACCTTGCCTGCGTTATCCATAAGTAGTTTTAAAATATCGTATTCGGTAGGGGTAAGGCGAACTTCGCTCCCATCAACCAAAACCCGCTTTGCTCTATCATCTATTGAAATAGAGCCGATAGTTACAGTTTCAGCGCTAATCTGCGCCGAGCCGAGCTTTGTATACCGACGAAGAGCGCTTTTAACCCTCGCCATAAGTTCTACTGGGTTAAAAGGCTTTGTGATATAGTCGTCCGCCCCGCTATTGAGCCCCTCTATTTTATCGCTGTCCTCACTTTTTGCGGTGAGCAGAATTATCGGAATATTTGAAATCCCTCGAATCTGCTCCATAGCTTCTATCCCTGAGAGCTTTGGCATCATAACGTCGAGAATTGCAAGGTGCACCTCTTCTGTTTTTATAACCTCAACTGCCTCAGCGCCATTGTATGCCTTTAGAACTTTGTATTCCTCGCCAAGACCTAAATATATTTCAATGGCGTTGACTATATCCCTCTCGTCATCACAAACTAAAATGTTGTACATAATTTACCCCCAAACTGTTTATGTAAATATTATTGCAGAAATTTAATTAAAATAAAAGCGGTTAAATTCTGAAGATTTCATTAACCTATAAAAATGACGATAAAACCGTATGGAATTATCGTCACTCTTATTGTAATTATCAAATTATGATTTTAAGGCATCTCTTTTTTCTCTTATATCCTCAATTTCAAGCTCGATTAATTTTTTGTATGCAGGTTTATCGGTTTTGCAAAATTTTGCGACCCCAAGGTGGCGAAGTGCATCGTCGTATTTACCAAGTTTTTTTGCAAGGGTGCCAGATATCATAAATAGCGTCTGTTTTGCCTCTTCGGTGAGTTCTTCGTGCTCATAGTACGATAAGCATTTATTGTATGACTCCTCGGTGGTATACTGCACCATCTGCGCATCTCCTGCCGCTTCATACATCCAGCTTAAAAATCTCCATAGTCTTGCCAATATCTGATGCTTTGCCCTGTACGAATCAGCACAGAGGATAGCTAAATAGTAACCTGTGAAGACAGCGTCGATATCACGTTCTACACCAAAATCCTGATGAATAGTGGCTTTTAGCTGTTGCAGATTGTTTTTGAGTTCTTGCTTTATTATGCCGCCGCTCTGATAAAAGGTTTCAAGGAAGCTAAATAGGCATTCAGGGCAGGTCTGCACGTCATACCAAGCGGGTAGGAAATCGTGAATATGTCTTCTTAAATCACAACCGACAGTCCCTTTTTGTTTGAATTTCATAGTGAGCTGTTTTGGACCTTTAAATGTGCTCTTACAAGCGGGGCAGATGAAGCTTCCCTCGGTTAAATAGGTTCTGTGCTCTGCTGGTGCCTTTATGTTATATTGTTTATGACCCTCTGGAAAAATGCCGTTATCGAATGTGAGGGTTGTGTTTTTCTGCGACTGCATAAGCCCTGCATCGAGTAGCTGTTTTTCAAAGATAGTTCGTTGTGAGTTCTCTTTTGCGAATTTTGATGCGAGGTGGGTTATAAGTCCTGTGGCTATCTGGTAGTTATCCATCAGAAATTGTCCCACATTATTCGGTGCGAATTTAAGCAAAATTGTATCAGTTGTTGCCTTATAATATCTTGTGGGAGAGGTGCCTGAAAAAAAGCGTTCAGGTGCTAAAAAATTGCCGGGAGCTATAATTTCAACGCTATCGCCGGGTTTGCTATATTCAGAATCGAAAATAGCGACCTCTCCGGTTAAAACAATATAAAGTGCATCAACAGCTTTTGTTCTGGAGTTGAAAATCACCCTATCTGCCTCATATTTAACATATTCGGGTTTGCTGTTTTCAATCTTTAAGTCGCTCACAAAATACCCCCATTTATTTGATAGTTTTTACCATTAACCGATACACAATAAAAATCTTCGTCGACCTGCTTTAGAACGCCGTCAATTTCAACAATTGGTGACTTTAAATCGTTTGCAAATATATATCGAACTATGCCTGTTTCTCCGTTTGACATAATTACTTTACTTCCCAAAAACTGCGCTGGCATATTATAGATAAAAATATCTTTGATATCTGGATCGAAATGTAGTTTCATTTCTCGCATCATCTCGAGAATTTCAAATGGGTTTATCGCTGATTTATAACTGCGCTTAGATATCAGCGCATCGTAGACATCGCTAACTGCGGTTATTTTGGCAAAAAAAGGTATCTCATCGCCAAAAAGGCCTTTTGGATAACCAGTGCCGTCTATCTTTTCATGGTGGTAGAGGGCGGCATCGATAACATCGCCACGAATATCGGGCGACTTTTTTGATATATCATATGAATAGACAGGATGTTTTTTAACAATCGCCATCTCTTCATCGGTGAGTTTTCTCGGTGCATCGAGAATTTCGGTTGGTATTTTAGTTTTGCCGACATCGTGAATAATGCCTGCTATTATAAGGGCATCTATATCCCGCTCTGATAGGTTTAGCCAACTGCCTATATAGGCGTTGATGAGTCCGACATTCAGTGAGTGCCTCTCAAGGTCTTCATCAATTGGGCGCTCGCTGTTGATACAGGCGAGAATATCCGCAACATTGACATTGTTAATCTTGTCCCGAACACTGTTTTTTATAGTGTTTGCACACTTGAAATCAATTTCGCCATCTGCGGCGATATCGTCCATAAAAGACTTTATTTCGGTTTTAAGCTGTTTATATCCGATAAGCTCTTCTATTGAGTTGTTATTAGTAGTTTCTTCAGGTGCAGAGATTTGGGCTGGTGTTCTTGATTCGATAAGCTCGTTGTATGTATCCTCTGAAACATAAATATTCTGATTATCTTTGTTGAATTTTTTTAGGCGCATTAGTTTGTGGTCATCGAGAATTTCACCAGCTGACAACAGCACTAACTTGCCATCAAAGCTCAATATATCATCTGATATGACAAGACCATCGTAAAGATAATCCACATCAATGGGGAGCATATTTGATTTATCCATAATTTACCTCAACTGCATTAATAGTCGATAAACTCGCAGCCGTACTGCCAAGAGGTTGTTTGTTGTCCGAGTATTCTTTTCACTTCACAATTAAACTCACGTTTGTTTCCGTTAACTTCTATCTTAACACGAAACGCACTTCCGACAGAGAGGCAATATGGATAGGTCTTAACAAGTATACCGCCAACACTGACATTTATCACCTCAACATCAATAGGTCTTGCAATTGACAGAGTTTGAGTTTTGGTTTTAACTGCATCGATTATTCCGTCAATATGAACATCGAATCTGCCATGCCGACGTCCTTCTTTCTCTTTGCCCTGAAATAGAGCTATCTCAACTGCGGTAAATCCCATGCTTTTTCTGGCGGTTCCGTTGAATTGAATGGGGTTTTTGTTTGAGAATATTACAACTTGTATCCGCACTCTTTTTAGAATTTCTTTTTTTGCATTGCTCTCCACTTTAATTATGTGGAATTTTTTGTCGTGCAAAATTATTCGAGCACGATCTAAGGTTTCACCCGAATCAACGTCGAAAATCTCGGCATAACATCCGGTAAAATCCTTATCGTCATCATATATGATATTACCTTTTGTGGTTCTTCCAAAATCCATTTGATACCTCTTGAAAAATTAGCTGAGCGACTCTACATGCCTCTTAATCGCAACATAAGTTTCTTCGCTCAGTATATGCTCCATCTTGCAAGCATCTTTAGCGGCGATTTCTTCATCGATGCCAAGTTTTATTAAAAAGTTGCTTAAAACTTCATGCCTTGAATATATTTTCACTGCAATATCGCGCCCCTCTTCGGTGAAAGTGATATATCCGTCGGTATCCATTTTTATAAGGCCGTTTTCACGCAGTTTCTTCATAGCTATGCTGACACTGGGTTTTGAAAATCCCATTTCATTAACAATATCTATCGAGCGAACATGTTCTTTGCGGTTGCTCAACATGAAAATAACCTCTAAATAGTCCTCTGCTGACTGATATATGTTCAAAGCACACAACTCCTTATAATATTAAAGATAATTATAACACATTATACCACAAACAGAAATAACAGAGCAAGCATTACTTTTTATTTTACTCGGGGAACAATAGCAATCAAGCAAACTAATTTACCAAATTTAGTTGACTTTTGTTTTTATTACTTATACAATAACTATATATTTGTAAAAATAACAGTTAAAATGATTTAAAAGGTGGGATAATATGGAGATGACAGGCGCTAAAATTGTTTTGGAAATATTAAAAGAGCATGAGGTGGATACCGTCTTCGGATATCCCGGCGGTGCTATCCTCTCGCTTTATGACGAGCTCTATAACAATAAGGATAAAATAAAACATATCCTAACGTCACACGAGCAACACGCAGCTCACGCGGCAGACGGATACTCGAGGGCATCTGGGAAAACAGGTGTTGTTTTTGCAACGTCAGGTCCTGGCGCTACAAACCTCGTCACAGGAATTGCAACCGCTTTTATGGATAGTATACCGATGGTAGCTATCACCTGTAATGTTGATAGCTCTCTTATAGGTAGAGATGCTTTTCAGGAGATTTCAATAACCGGTATAACCATGCCGATAACAAAGCACAACTATTTTATAAACGATATAGACGATCTTGCAGACGCTCTTCGAAATGCCTTTAAAATTGCAAACAGCGGTAGAAAAGGCCCTGTTCTTGTCGATATAACTAAAGATGTAACTGCTGATATCGCAGAGTTTACCCCTTCAAAACCACTGCCACTTCGAGAGAAGAAGAGAGCCTGTAAGAGCGAAATTTGCGCTGTTGCAAAGCTTATAAACAAAAGCTTGCGCCCTGTAATATATTTTGGTGGTGGCGTTGTTTCAGCTGATGCGAAAGCAGGGTTATATAAGCTTCTTAAAAAAGCGGACATCCCAGCTGCCCACACTCTGATGGGAAGTGGCGTTTTAGCGAGTGACCTCGAGCAGAATTTAGGACTTATAGGAATGCACGGCTCGTTTGTTTCAAATAAAACAGTCGATAAAGCGGATCTTGTAATAGCGCTTGGAACAAGATTTAGCGACAGGGTTGCGCTCAATATGAAGAAATTTGCAAAAGATGCAACTATCGTTCATGTCGATATCGACCCATGTGAGATAAATAAAAATATCGCAATTGATATGAGTGTTGAGAGTGATGTTTTGCTGTTTTTATCAGATATCTTAGGGGAGATAGAAGAGATTGATAGAAGCTCGTGGATTGCAGATATAAAAAAATGGAGCGAGAGTAAGGCGGACAGAGCACCAAAAGATACAACACTCAGACCAAGTGATATAATTTCTGCTGTTTGGCAGAATATGCAAAGTGATAATATTTATGTAACCGATGTAGGTCAGCATCAGATGTGGGCGGCTCAGTTTTTAAACTATAAAGATAACGATAAGTTCATAACAAGTGGTGGACTTGGCACAATGGGATTTGGCTACGGTGCGGCGGTAGGTGCTTCGTTTGCAAATCCCAGTAAGCCGATAATCCACATAACTGGTGACGGTTCATTCCATATGAATATAGCGGAAATATCGACTGCGGTGTCGCATAATCTGCCGATTATCTCGATAGTATTTAACAATAAAAACCTCGGAATGGTATATCAGTTGCAAAAGTTTTTCTATAACGAGAGATATATAGCAACAACTCCGAAGCGCAGTAGTGACTTTGCGAAAATAGCAGAGGGATTTGGAGCAAATGGTTACAATGCGGCGACAAAGGAAGAGTTTGAAGCGGTGTTTAAAAAGGCTCTTCACGATAAATGTCCTGTCGTAATAAACTGCGATATCTCGGGCGAAGAGCTTGTTTTACCGATGATTCCAAGCGGTAAAACAGTTGACGATATAATAATTGATTAGGGGAATGATATGAAAGAAAAACTGCACAAAGAAGTTATCAGTATATTTGTAGATAACCAAGCAAATGTTTTGAGTCGTATTGTTAGTTTATATGGAAGACGTGGATTTAATATCGATT
>CAYJJJ010000083.1:0-8308 GCA_964370465.1 uncultured Oscillospiraceae bacterium | reverse complement strand
AATAATCTCCGTACAGAATGGAGATTAATAGGCATCTGTCGTCTGTGACGGCACGCCATATAGATAATTGTTAGCGTGATTTTTCACGCTAACTCTCCTCTTTCGATGTTAAGAAATAAGCTGAGTCGAACTCTAAATTGCTATAAACTTTCACTATATCATCTTTCGTTACCTTAGAAACTCTATCATACTGCTCTTCAGGGGTTATGATATCGCCCTCTGCAATACGGGATAGATACCAGTTTTCCAAAGAAACAAGTGAATCGTTGCTCGCCTTATAATTTGTTTCTAAGAACATAACTGTGCTTTTTATATCATCATTGGTAAAGTCACCAGATTTTATCTGCTCGAGCAATTTCAAAACCTCACTCTGGGTTTTATCTCTATTCTCTTTTTCAATTCCGCTGTCAACTACAACTGCGTTTTTCGAGTTGTCGTATCTTGCAGCACAGTAGTAGCAAAGGCTTAGTTTTTCACGGACATTTTTAAAAAGAAGCGAAACCGGCTTTCCGCCATACATAACAGTTGCAACCGTCATAGCCGCCGCCTGATTTTCAATTATATCGCCTGGGAGTTTAAATCCGAGTGCTAGTTTGCTCTGCGAAACTTCGATATGCTCAGTTAGCTCGCAATCTCTTATGATATGTGAAGGAGCGTTTTTCACAATTGGCGCATCTGCTCTCTCAAAACTACCAAAAGCTTTTGCAAAAATCTCTTTTATCTCATCGCTCTCGCTGTTGCCAAGATAAATTATCTCAACTGCTGAGTTTTTAATAAAATCTTCATACGCTTCATAGCAGTTTTTCGCTGTAATACCTTCAACATCAACTATCTCTCCGAGTCTGCTCAATCCAAACTCGCTATCTTTAAACATTATCTCGTTGAGTCTTTTTAAAACATAGCTTCTCTTCTCGCTCTGCTCGCTTTCAATCTGCTCTATTAGGGCATTTTTCTCTATCTCAACATCTCCCGCATCAAACTGCCCATTCTCTGTTTTTGGGTTTAGTAGCAGGGATTTTAAAAGCTCCGCCCCCTCTTTTAAAACACTCTCGTTTTCAAGGGTGTATCTATCATCTATTCCGCTATAAGCAATAGTTAGCACCTGATAATCAGATAACTTGCGGATAGTTGTAAAAAGGTCGGCGTCATAAAGAGATGCAAGACGTCGATTTAGCTTATATAAGCTGTCGTAGTCAGCGCTTCTCTTTCTAAGCACAGAAAGGGCAACCGCATTTTTGGCGGCTGTTTCTCTATGAAGTTTCGAGAATATATTAATAAAAATTCGCTCTGTTTTGAATTTGTCTGTTTTTAGGGCTGAAAAATGCACTCCACTGGCTATTTTTTCTCGTACAAGTCTGCTTTCCATAGTTCACCTCATAATATTAATAATCCATATCTGTAAGCAAGATGATAATTGTAGGGAATGCACTGTGTGAATTCCGCTAATTCCCCCTAAACCTCGTGGCAAGGGCAGAGCCCTTGCCCTACAATCATACCTTTAGTTTTATGTGATATTACGGGCGGATATGAAATCCGCCCCTACCCAGACCAACGCAAAACACAAATGACACTATAATACAAATAGGCTACAGATTTTACTGTAACCTATTTATTTTATCACAACTTTAACAATTTAACCAGTCTTTATAGATAAGTTTAAGCTTTGTTTAAAAATGCATCGTGGATAGCTGAAACTGCTCTATCTGCGTCATCGAGGTCAATAAGTACTGATATTTTTATCTCACTTGTTGAAATCATGCGGATATTGACATTTGCATCAAATAGCGCTTCAAACATCTTTGAAGCAACACCTGGGTTTGATTGCATACCAGCACCAACTATAGAAACCTTTGAGATTTTGTTGTTTACAGTTACTTCGGTCGCTTTTAGGCTCTCTAAGTTCTCCATAAGAATTTCTTTCGCATTCTCGCCCTCATTTTTCGGGACAGTAAACGATATATTCTGTGTGTTATCGTGTCCTACCGACTGCAAAATAATATCTACATTTATCTTCTTTGAAGCGAGTAGCGAAAATATTTTATATGCAATACCCGGCTGGTCAGGAACACCTATAACCGAAATCCTTGTAACGTTATTATCTTTTGCAACACCTTTTATCAATAGTTTTTCCACTTTAATAACCTCCTTAACTTTTGTACCGGGTGCACCTGTTAAACTCGATAGCACCTCTAAATCAACATTGTATTTTTTCGCCATCTCAACTGAACGGTTATGTAACACCTGAGCGCCGAGTGAAGCGAGCTCAAGCATCTCATCATAAGTCACCTCATCGAGCTTGACTGCAGTTTTAACATATCTTGGGTCGGCTGTATAAACACCGTCAACATCGGTAAATATTTTGCATACATCAGCTCTAAATGCCGCTGCAAGCGCCACTGCACTTGTATCACTGCCGCCACGACCAAGAGTTGATATATCGTCGTACTTGTTAAGACCCTGAAAACCACATACGATAACAATATTCTTCTTTGCTATCTCATTCTCAACCCTCTCGGTGTCGATAGTTTTAATTCTGGCGTTCCCGTGTGTGCTATCGGTGCGAAATCCCGCCTGCCAGCCTGTAAGACTTTTTACAGGATACCCCATATTCTCTATCGCCATCGCAAGGAGCGATGCTGAAATCTGCTCACCCGTTGAAAGGAGCATATCCATCTCTCTCTTGCTCGGGTTTTGGCTTATCTCCTGTGCTTTTTCAATTAAGTCGTCAGTTGTGTCCCCTTGTGCCGACACAACCACAATAACATTGTTTCCCTCTTTGTAGGAATTCGTTACAATATTTGCAACGTTTAACAACCTTGCACTATTAGCAACAGAAGTTCCTCCGAATTTCATTACTACAAGACCCATATTATTCTCCTTTTCTTTTGCTTTTATAAATGCCTTAGTCAAAACTCTTATCGGTTTCTTTAAGAGTTGCACCTGTGTTATCAACTTTTAGCTTTACTATATTGTATTTATCTATTCCCTCTTTTGCCATCTTTTCGCGCGCTCTGTTTGCAAATCCAAGGTCATTATCATCAACTATACTCATAATAGTTGAGCCAGCACCGCTTATGTATGACGCATAAGCGCCCAGAGCGTAGCTTATATCCATTATATCACTTCCGCGCTCAATAAGCGGTAGTCGATGTGGCTGATGCAGCTTATCTTGGCAGGCAACCTTTAAATTGTGGTAAGCACCTGTTTGGATTGATATTGAAAAAAGCGAAGCTCTCGATAGATTGTGGATAGCATCTCCCAGTGAGAGTGTTTTTGGCACCGCCGCTCTCGCTTTTTCGGTAGACAATGGAAAACTCGGTATAAACGCATAGAAATCGATATCTTTTTGAATTTCTTTTTTTATGCAGTGCACCTCTTCGCCGTCATATACAGAAGCTACAAATCCTCCGAGCAGTGCGGGAGTTGAGTTATCGGGGTGTCCCTCCATCTTTGCCGCTATATCTATTATCCCCTTCTTGTCAAGAGGGTTGCCAAGCAGGTGATTCGCACCGAGCAGTCCCCCTATTATACAAGCACTACT
Organism: uncultured Oscillospiraceae bacterium; assembly: GCA_964370465.1. GTDB lineage: Bacteria > Bacillota > Clostridia > Oscillospirales > Ruminococcaceae > CAYJGN01. The sequence goes on along the minus strand of CAYJJJ010000083.1, from coordinate 4,767 downwards.
GCTGCCAAGTCCCCTTGTGAATGGGATATCGTTTTTCTGTCTTATAAAAAGTCCCGGAAGTTTTTTGCCGAAGTGGTTATAGAGAAACTCGACTGTTGTGTAGATTAAATTTGTCTTATCTGTCCTCTGGCGACTGCCGTCAATTGATGCAATATCAACGCTATCTGACTCTTCTATCCATATTTTGTTATACATTGTAAGCGCTATGCCAAGACTATCAAAGCCAGCGCCGAGGTTTGCGCTTGTAGCTGGTATTTTAACTTCAATCATCGCTCTCACCGCAGATGAAGTAGTGTGATAATACCTCTTCTTTTTCCTTTAGCTTCTCTATCTTCGCAAGCTGATTTTTGCAACTATCCGCCGCCGCTATTATAAAGAGTTCGTCTTTATAGCCCGAGTTTTCATAGACATCGAAAAGCTCCTCAATATTTTTTGTAGCGGTTTCGCTTTTGCGAACACGCATAGCAAGTCGAAGCTTAATATCAAGAAAATCCCCTATGCTCTCTCGTTTCTCATCTTCCCAGAATATCCGCCTGCTCTTACCGTGACTTTTCACTATATCAATAATATCAGCGGCAATTGCAGATGCAGTTGGAAGTTTTCCAGCTCCTCTGCCATAGAACATAACATCGCCTGTGACATCCCCCTTAATAAGTATTCCATTAAAGACATCTGCGACTGACGCTAACTGATTATCAACAGGGATATACATAGGTGAAACGCCTGCCGCTATCTTGCCATCTTCATTCTTTTTCGCCATTGCTATAAGTTTTATTGCAAAACCCTGCTTATCAGCTATCTCCATATCTGTTTTAGAAACAGAAGTTATACCGTCGCAGTAGATGTCAGCGGGGTAGATATGGGAGCCAAATGCAAGTGCCGCTAAAATCGCAATTTTCCTCCTTGAGTCCTCACCCTCCACATCTGCTTTATAATCGGTGCGCTCAGAATAACCAAGTCTGAAAGCTTCGTTTAATGCTTCATCAAAGCTTATACCATCATCTTTCATCTTTGTGAGGATATAGTTTGTAGTGCCGTTGACTATTCCCAAAATCTCCGATATCTCATTTGCCGAAAGGCACTGATTCATAGGTCTTATTATAGGAACACCGCCGCCGACACTCGCCTCAAAATAGAGTTTTACTTTTTTCTCTTTTGCAATAGCTAAAAGCTCAGCGCCCTTAGTTGCAATTAGCTCCTTATTGCTCGTAACAACGCTCTTGCCAGCCAAAAGCGCCCTTTTTACAAAGTCGTAGGCAAATGTAGCACCGCCAATACACTCAACAACCACCGAAATTTCAGGGTCGTTTTCTATAACCGCAAAGTCGCGCACAAACCTATCCCCGTAAGATAGATGGCTAAAATCGACTATATCTAAAATCGCCTTGAGATACAGTTCTTCACCACATTTTTTCTCAAAGCTCGAAGCTCTCTCTATTAAAACTTCTGCTACACCACTGCCGACAATTCCATGTCCGCACAAAGCAACACTCGCCATAAAACACCTACCCTATCCTTTTAACTTTTATTATACCGCTCAAAGCGCGAAGCGCCTCTTCGAGCCCTAAATCCTCTTTATCGCTCTGCCTGTAGGAAATTGAAACACCCGCAATACCATCCGCTGGGATATTTTGGTTTATCGTTAGGATATTCGCACTATGCAAAGCAAATATAGAAAGAATTTTCGAGAGAATTCCCTGCTCATCAACAACTGTTAAAAAAAGAGTGGAAACCCTATTCTCATCTTCTGCGTAGCTGAAAACCGAGTCCTTATATTTATATAGGGCGCTCCTTGAAATTCCTACCATCTTCGCCGCTGCCGCTAAACTTGCCACTTTGCCCTTCGATAAAAGCTGTTTTGCCTCTAAAACCTTAATGTAAACAGAGGGCAAAACCGAACTGTCAACAACAACTAAATTCCGACTCATTGTTCTCACCTCAAACACAATTGTATCATCACTACAAACACTTTATCACTTTTTCCAAAATTTTTCAACTGTAAGTTATTACAAAAAAGATGGCTATCTTATTATTTTTTTGGATTAAAAGGTAAATATCAAAAACAATTGAAAAAAATCGGAAAAACGTTTATAATCTAATAAAACAAACTTTGGAGGTCATTATGAAAGGTATAATTCTTGCAGGCGGTAGCGGAACACGCCTATATCCTCTTACTATGATAACAAGCAAACAGCTGCTCCCAATATACGATAAACCACTTATCTACTACCCACTATCAACACTCATGCTCGCAGGCATTCGTGATATCCTAATTATCTCAACCCCTGTCGACATTGGAAACTTTGAAAAACTGCTTGGCGACGGCAGTCAGTTTGGGATAAACCTATCATATAAAGTTCAGCCATCACCAGATGGCCTTGCTCAGGCTTTTATTTTGGGAGAGGAGTTTGTAGGCGATGATGATTGTGCTATGATTCTCGGCGATAACATCTTCTATGGCAACGGTTTTTCACAGGTGCTAAAAGAGGCGGCAGAAAATAAAGGCCGTGCAACGATTTTCGGCTACCATGTTGAGGACCCTGAGAGATTTGGCATTGTTGAGTTTGATAAAAATGGCAAAGTGCTCTCTGTTGAGGAAAAACCTCAAAACCCAAAATCAAACTACTGCATAACAGGACTTTATTTCTACGACAAAAGAGTTGTACAGTATGCTAAAAACCTAAAACCTTCAGCGAGAGGTGAACTTGAGATAACTGATCTCAACAGAGTTTACCTCGAAGACGGCACACTTGATGTCAAACTGCTCGGCCGTGGTTTCGCTTGGCTTGATACAGGGACTATGGATAGTTTAGCAGAGGCTACGCAGTTTGTTCAGATGATTGAGAAAAGACAGGGTATAAAAATTTCAGCCCCCGAGGAGATAGCTTATCGCAAAGGCTGGATAGATAGAGAAAAGTTGATAGATTCTGCAAATAAATACGGCAAATCGCCTTATGGTGAGCATCTTCATAAGGTTGCAGATAACAAAGTACTTTAGATGAGAGTTTCCGTAGCGCTCGCAGCTTTTAATGGTGAGCGGTTTTTAAAAGAACAGCTGGATAGCATAGCTGTGGGGCTTTTGCCAACTGATGAGCTTATTATATCCGTTGACCCGTCAACTGATAACACACTTCAAATAGCAGAGGAGTTTTCAAGGGAAAAACTGTTCGCTATAAAGGTTGTTGTGGGGCCTGGGAATGGAGTTATAAAAAACTTCGAGCATGCTATTTCATATACAACCGGCGATATAGTAGCGCTCTGTGACCAAGATGATATCTGGCACCCCGATAAGATAGCGGAGATTAGGTCTTCTTTTTTACAAGATAAAATAATTATGCACTCGCACGATGGTGATATAGTTGATGAAAACTTGAATATTATCGATAGTATCTATAATCAATATGGCTGTGATACTGGTTTATTTAAAAACGTCATTAAAAACTCATATATTGGGTGTACCCTAAGCTTTAATGGCGATTTTTTGCGAAATTCTCTCCCACTGCCAAATATCCCGATGCACGACTGGTATTTAGCGCTCCTGGCAGGGCGATGCGGCAAAATTTTGCGCTCTGATAAAAAACTTATAAGATACAGACGACATCAAAACACAGCAACAGGTAGAGAAAAAAGCAGTGCGCTCACAAAAGTTAAGTGGCGAATTCAGATAATATCCGCTCTTTTAGGCGGTAACAGGTAAGGAAAAATATGGATTTTTATGCAGTTGTAGTTATCTATAATAAAGATATAGAAGAGAGCAAAACCCTCGCGTCTATTCGCGATATGGGGTTTTATATTATTGTTGTTGATAACAGCAAAAACCAAAAAAATGAGAGTTACTGCAAAAAAAACAATTTCCATTATATCGGCAACCAAAAAAATATAGGGCTTTCAAAGTCTTATAATAAAGCTATCGACTATCTATCTCACAAAGAGGGATATATTTGCATATTTGATGACGATAGCACAGTCGATAAGGACTACCTTTTTAAATTAAAAAGCAGTGTTCACAGTGGAGGTACCGTATATCTTCCTATAATAGAAGATGAGGTAGGTCTGCTCTCTCCCTCTATAATTCAAGATGGAGTAGTCACAAGGGCCAAAAACGCCGCAGATATACCGCAAAGCGAGATAACAGGAATAAACACCGGTATGGCTATAAACCTCAGCTTTTTTAAAAACTATCGATACGATGAAAACTATTTCCTCGACTATATCGACCATAATTTTTTGCGTGATGTTAAGGCGAGTGGGGGTAAAATTGCCCTGCTCGATAGCATGATTACGCCCGACTTTAGCGACAATGGCAATATGAGCAAAGAAGCAGCAAAAGTCCGGTTTCGTATATTTAAAAACGACTTTTCGCTTTTCTGCAAAGACAACAGGGCGCTTTACAATAAAACAATACTAAAACGCAGATTGAAACTTGCATTAAAGTATAAATCTTTGATATTTTGGAAGTGATTAGATGAACAAAAAAATTTCTGCTTCGATTGTTAATTTCAATCACTCAGACGATACTTTAAAGCTTATCTCGCAGATAAATAAATTTAGCCCCGATACCGAAGTATTTGTTGTTGATAACTGTTCTGAAAAAGATGAGCTTTTAAAGCTTCAAAGCTCGGCTCTTCACTTCACGCTAATTGAAAACAGCACAAATTTAGGATTTGGCAAAGGGCACAACAGCGCACTGCCAAAACTTCAGAGCGATATTCATTTTGTGATAAACCCCGATGTTATTATAAATGAGCGAAGCATTTCAGATTTAGT
>CAYJJJ010000082.1:3910-8481 GCA_964370465.1 uncultured Oscillospiraceae bacterium | reverse complement strand
GATTTATCAAGGGAGGCAGCAAGGTTTGGCAAGGTTTTCTATTTTGCCGATGTTTCAGTGGTGCACGGCTACAACCGAGAGAGCAAGCGAAATTTAAAGCTACTCACACACCATATAACTTCGATGTTTAGGTATTTTGCAAAGTGGACTTTTAAAAGATATCTTTAACATTTATAATCGATTGCCAGCTAATGGTTGTTAAAACAACTTTTAGGTGGCGATTTTTATTTTTGGTTTTCTCTGCCGCCCGCAGCACGCCGCACCAAAGGTGCGGCCGTCGCATTTTTGCGACTATGGCGAGCTTTCAGCTCGCCGCTGCGGGCGGCGGCATAGTAACTCTGACAAAGCAAACAACAAATGGCAACATAAAAAAAGGGAGCGACTATTGTTGGATACTCATAAAAAAACCTTTGCCATTAGTTAGAATTTGTAGGCATGTTTACGTCTGCTTTGCTCGCCTGAAATTGATTTGAAATATTATTTTCTCTGTGCTATACTTCACTTATGATTATTTATTTAATTGAAAGTGGATAATGGTATGAAGAATTTTCAAAACGAAATAACTTATGAAAAAATCACAGTAGATAACTTCAAGATTTCTTCTCTCGATAAATATAATCGTTATCAAGAAACAAAAACTAATTTACGTTTAGATAACGGCTCTTATATTTATAAAGATGAACCGTTTGTTGAAACATGGGATAAAATCCAGTTGCGTCAAAAAGCTCAAAACTTAATAAATGCAATTAACCAAGGGAGTAGGGGCTTTATTGCAAAACACAACTCACAAGTGATTGGATTTGCATATTTAGGCACTAATCTATTAGGCAGCGAAAAACAATATATAGATTTGATAATGTTTCATGTATCCAATGAATTCAGAAATAAAGGCATTGGCAAAAAACTATTCAAACTTATTTGTGATGAAGCACGAAAATTGCCTGTGAAAAAAATATATATTTCTGCAAACTCTGCAAAGGAAACGCAAGAGGCTTATAAGGCTTTAGGTTGCGTATTCGCTACAGAAATTCAAGATGAAATTGCAAGCCATGAACCTTATGATATACAATTAGAATATATTTTGTAATTGTATTAAATGAGTATAAAAACTGTCACTATCTAAAAAATGATAGTGACAGTTTGTTTTTATATTGACAGTTGTATATAGCCGCCCTTTTATCTACACAACCAAACCAAATAAATCTATTCCGCCGAGATACTTATCACAGTGTATCCTGCATTCTCGATACTGCTCTTTATAATTTCATCAGAAACATCAATCTCTGAAGTTAATTTTGCAGTCTTTGATGATAAATCAACCTCTACACCTGTAACTCCATTCAGTTCTTGCAATGTTTTCAAAACTCTGCCTTTGCAGTGCTCACACATCATACCGTCAATCTCAATTATCTTGTTCATCAAAACTACCTCCTCTCTTTTCTCTCTCTTTTTCTTTGCCTTAAATCCTCGAAGTCGAAGTGCGTTTGTCACAACGCAAATCGAAGAAAAACTCATTGCCGCCGCACCTATCATTGGATTTAGGCGAATACCAAATCCAAGGTAAAACACACCCGCCGCAACTGGAATTCCAAGTGCATTATAGAAAAATGCCCAGAAGAGATTTTGTTTTATATTGCGCATAACCTGTTTTGATAATCTGTAGGCCGTCACCGCATCGGTTAGGTCATTTTTCATCAAAACAACATCGGCAGACTCTATCGCTATATCTGTCCCTGCCGCAACAGCTATTCCAACATCTGCCCTTGTGAGCGCTGGAGCGTCGTTTATCCCATCCCCAATCATCGCGACTCTGCCCTTTTCCGCCGCTTCACGGACAAACCTCTCTTTATCAGCAGGCAAAACCCCCGCTTTAACATCATCTATCCCCGCAACGTCTGCAATTGCCTTTGCAGTTACCTCATTATCCCCTGTGAGCATCGATATCGAAACACCGTCGTTTCTAAACTCTGTCACTGCTTCGGTACTGCTCTCTTTGACAGGGTCTGCAACTGCTAAAAGTCCGAGCAAAGTTTTTTCCTTTGCGAAGTAGAGTGTAGTTTTCCCGCCTGTTGCAAATCTATTCGCCGCTTGACTGTACTCTGCAATTTCAATGCTATGCTCACTCATAAACAGCGCATTGCCACCAAAATAATTATCACCGTTCATCGTGCAACGAACGCCACGTCCCTCGACCGAGCTAAAATCCTCTGTTTCGAATGGAGTCAACCCTCTTTTAATACCCTCGCTGACAACTGCTTTCGATAGCGGATGATTGCTCTGTTGTTCAAGCGAGTAGGCAATTTTTATAAACTCATCTTCAGAAATTCCTACCCCTAAAATATCTACAACCTCAGGCTGACCTTTTGTTATTGTGCCTGTTTTGTCCATCAAAACGGTTTTAACCGATGATAAAATTTCAAGTGCTGTTGCATTTTTAAATATAACACCGAGAGAAGCGCCTTTGCCAGTGCCAACCATAATCGCTGTCGGCGTTGCAAGTCCTAAGGCGCACGGACAAGAGATAACAAGCACAGAAATTGCCATAGACATTGAGAACTCAAAATTATATCCTAAAACGCTCCAGACAATAAAAGTTAAAGCGGCTATCCCGATAACGATAGGCACAAAAACTCCACTTACCTTATCTGCAAGCTTTGAAATAGGCGCTTTTGAAGATGCCGCCTCGTTAACAATCTTTACAATCTGCGATAAAACTGTATCATCTCCTATTTTAGTCACTCGAACTTCAAGATATCCAGAAGCTAAAACAGTTCCACCTATTACCTCAGAATTACTCTCTTTAAAAACTGGCAAACTCTCGCCGGTAAGTGCGGACTCATTAATTGAGCCTTTTCCAGAAACCACAACACCGTCTGCCGGCAAGCTCATTCCCTCATAGACAATAACTATATCAGACACCGAAAGAAGCGATACATCAATCTCACGCTCCTCGCCATCCACCCTGACAGTTGCTGTTTTTGGCGATAGGTCGAGCAGTTTTTTTATAGCATCGGTAGTCTGCCCTTTGCTTCTCGCTTCAAAATACTTCCCGACAGTTATAAGGGTTAATATCATAGCTGCTGTTTCAAAATATAGATCCATTGCAAAACCCATAGCGCTCGCCGTATCCGCCACTCCAAGTGCTCCGCCTATTTTGTAGATAGCATATATCCCATAAAGAATAGCCGCAGATGAGCCGATTGCAATAAGGCTGTCCATATTAGGCGCTCTGTGAATAAGGGTTTTAAACCCTTTTGTAAAGTATTTAATATTCACCGCAACAATCGGAATAGTTAGCAGAAACTGTGTAAAAGCGAAATTCAAAGTATTCTGTGCCCCGATAAAAAAACTTGGAAGCGGAAGCCCTACCATATGCCCCATAGACAGATAAAAAAGCGGCACCATAAAAAGAATAGAGATAAAAAGCCGTGTTTTCATCTTCTTTTCTTCATCGTCCTCTTCTCTTGTGCCACTTTTTTCTGGCAAGTCGCCTATTGATTTTATATCGTAGCCTGCTTTTCTAACAGCCGCTTTTATTTCCGAGTCTTTCTCACCGTCAACCGATACTGACATCTTCCCCGTCAGCAGATTTATATTTAAATCATTAACACCAGAAACCTTTGAAACAGCGTTTCTTACTGCCGCTTCACAGGCGCTACATGTCATTCCTAAAACATCATACTCGCACTTTCTATTCAATATCACACCTCTTTAAAATAGTTTGTATATCCTAATTCTACCACAAAATATCACTAAATTCTACTCAGAAATTTTATATACTATTTACACAAACAAAACCCATTACACCCTTGTTTTTTTTACCTTTTTGATATATAATAAAAATAACTTAACGAAAGTAGGTGTATTTATGAAAAACACTATAGTAACTATAAGCAGACAGTTTGGAAGTGGCGGGAAAAATGTTGGTGAGAAGCTTTCAAAGGCTTTAAATATCCCTTTTTATGACAAAGAGATTATTAAACAAAGCTCTGAAGACAGTGGAATTAGTGAGAGTTTTTTTGAAAACACTGAAAATACTGGCATTTCAAGCCTTCTATATGGACTTTCCACAACAGGCACCTATTTTGATCTTCCTATAGACGTTAAGGTATATCTTGCTCAGTCAAAATCTATTAAGGATATCGCCAAAAAGGGTAGTTGCATATTTGTGGGACGTTGCTCAAATTATGTTTTGAAAAATCAACCCGACCTACTTAATGTTTTTGTATATGCAAACCTTGAAGATAGGGTGAAAAGAATTTCAAAGCTATATAGCTTATCGGGTCGTGAGGCGAAAGACCTCATTATTAAAACCGATAAAAAGAAGGAAACCTACTACCAGCATTTTACTGGAGATAAATTTGGAAACTTTGAGAATTTCAATCTATGCATTGACAGCGGATTTTTTGGAATTGATGAAACGGTTAAAATTATTAAACAAACATACGAGAAGTTGAATGCAAAATAGAGTTTGGGATATAAAAAAGGGTGTTTTAAAACACCCTTTTATTTTTTGTATTATTGTTTTGGTGCGCTTTTGTATGTTCTACAGCGCTTTGGAGTTGCTCTGG
>CAYJJJ010000082.1:0-3810 GCA_964370465.1 uncultured Oscillospiraceae bacterium | reverse complement strand
GCAAGCACTAGCGGACATATATATTTTATAGAAATGTCCCAAGCGCCTTTTAGCTTAAAAGCAAATTTACCATCCTGCTCAATTTCAGCTGCCGCATTTTTCGTTTTCCAAATAAACCCTACAAAAACGCAGGTGAGCAACGCTCCGAGTGGCAGTGCTAAATTATCGGTGAAGAACTCCATAAAGTTGCCAAGTGAGATACTTCCCGCCTCGTTAAACCACGGTAGATTGAGCGATACAGCGCCCTGTGATAGTGAGTATCCAACTCCAACAACAAAAGCAAGCACACCGACTATAATAGTCGCTTTCTTCCTTGTCATTTTAAACTCCTCAGATGCATATGCAACAACGCCCTCAATTATCGAAATAGCGCTTGTGAATGCTGCAAAGAATAGAAGGACAAAGAATAATAGTCCGAATATAAGTCCGAAAGGCATTTCTGCAAATACCGCTGGAAGCGCTATAAATGCAAATCCTGCACCCATACCCATATCTGTTCCAGTTGCCGCAACTGCTGGAATTATTGCAAGTGCTGCAAGAAGCGCTATTGTTGTATCAATTACACAGATAGACGCCGTACTCTTAACTAAATTCTCGCTCTTTTTGAGGTACGAGCCATATGTTACCATAATACTCATACCGAGAGATAGCGAGAAGAACGCCTGACCCATTGCCACTGCAACCGACTGGAATGTAAGTGCACTGAAGTCAAAACTTAGCATAAATGAAAGTCCCTCAGAAGCTCCAGGAAGTGTGAGTGAGCGAACGGTTATTGCCACTAAAATCACAAGTAGTATAGGCATCAAAAACTTCGATACCTTCTCTATCCCCGAGGAAACTCCACGGAGTATGACAACAATACAAAGCGCTAAAAAGATAAACTGCCAAGCGACAGGCTCTGCCGTTGAGGATATAAGCCCTACGAAATAATCAGAATATCCACCGGCAAAAATACCACCGCTTATATATTCAACTATATATTTTAGTACCCAACCACCGACAACACAGTAGTAAGACGCTATAATAAAAGCAGTTAAAACGCCGAGTTTCCCGATAAATGAAAACCTCTTATCGATTGCCGCAAAGGCACCTACAATATTTTTGTTTGAGTTTCTGCCGAGTGCAAGCTCTGCAAGCATAACAGAAAAACCAACAACAGCTATGATAACAAGATAAACAACGATAAAAGCACCGCCGCCATTCGCCGCAACTTTGCCCGGAAACTTCCAGATATTCCCAAGGCCTACAGCTGAGCCTGCCGCTGCTAAAACAAACCCAATATTTGATGTCCACTGATCTCTTTTTTGCATATTATTACCCCCTTGTATAGCAAGAAAAACCATAAAATTAATGTCATTTTCCCTATCTATAAGTAATACATATTATAGTGTTTTTTAAGCAAAAAATCAATACAAAAAAAATAATAGCAAACACAATAGTGAATAATCGCAACTTGCAAATTTGGCGATAGACTTTTCAGTATCGCTTTTTAAAACAAATTAAAGCGATTATTCACTACTATTTTGCTATAATAACTGCTACATTAATTTACTTAATATGATCTTAAAAACCCATTGACCATTTTTGCCGCTATCTCTTCTATTTTGAAACTGCCAAATTCACTAGAGTCATTGCTATTCATAGCAAGTTTCATCATACTACCTATCAATATATCATAGATGGAATTTACAGGAATATTAACAAATCTACCCTCTTCTATCCATATCCTAACGTCTTCTCGAAGCTCCTTTAGAAAATCTCTTGTTATATCCTCACTATTGTTTATTTCTTTGTGAGCGGCGCGATACTTCTCAATATATCCTGATTTATGAGGATATGCTCTGGTAAATTCAAAAATCGCACAACTCATCAAAGCAACCCTACCCGGTATATCGGATTTATCATATTCATCCTTATCTATAAACTGGATATAATCAGCAAGTGCCTCATAATAGAGAAATCTATAAAAATTTTCTTTAGTTCCGAAATTTCTATAAATAACTCCGCTACTCACTTTCGACGCTCTGACAATCCGCGATATATTAGCACCGTCAAAATTATACTTATCTATTATGCTGTATGCTGTTTCAACTATCGTCTTAAACTTATTATCTTTCATAGTTCTGCACCTGTAAATTAAGTGAAGTTAACTTATTTCTTCTGTTTACATAATTATAATATATGAGTTCATAATTTGTCAACTTTAGATAAAATTTTCACAATATACCACTTCAAACAGTATAATTTGACAAATTGTTAACAATATGTGTTAATTTAACGTTTAACTTTCCAATTTAAAGAAAACTTAGCAGTTCTTAATGAAAATCACACTAAGAAATAAGTATATTTAGGTTTTCACAAATTTTCATAAAAAAAAGAAACAGCTGTATAGTAAAACTGCTGTTTCTTCTTAATTTTAAATTTATGCTGTTTCTATCGCATTTGCCTCGCCGAGTTTCAAGTCGATTACAGCTTTCTCACGCATTTTGTATTTTTGGATTTTTCCAGCTGCGTTCATCGGGAAACTATCGACAAACGAAACATATCTTGGATTTTTGTGTTTCGCCATATTTGCAAGGCAGTAATCTTTGAGTTCCTGCTCTGTAAGCTCTTCGCCCTCTTTTAGTATTACCGCTGCCATTATCTCCTCGCCATACGCTTTATCGGGAACGCCGATAACCTGAACGTCAGACACTTTTGGATGGGTATAGATAAACTCCTCAATCTCTTTTGGATAGATATTCTCACCACCGCGGATAATCATATCTTTAATTCTACCTGTTATCTTGTAGTTGCCATTCTCGTCAACACGAGCAAGGTCGCCTGTGTGAAGCCAGCCGTCTGCATCAATAGCGTCTGCTGTCGCCTGTGGCATCTTGTAGTAGCCTTTCATTATATTGTATCCACGAGCAACAAACTCACCGTCGGTATTTATCGGTAGATCTTCGTTTGTTTCAGGGTCGACTATTTTGCACTCAACACCGAAGATGTTGCTTCCAACTGTTCCAACACGAACCTCGATAGAGTCGGTTGTTTTGCTCATTGTGCAACCAGGTGATGCTTCTGTCTGACCATATGTGATACAGATTTCATCCATATGCATTTTAGCGAAAACCTCTTCCATAACTTTAATAGGGCAAGGGCTTCCCGCCATAATTCCTGTTCTCATATGCGAGAAGTCGGTTTTATCAAAGTCTGGGTGTCCGAGCATTGCGATAAACATAGTAGGTACACCGTGGAAAGCGGTGATTTTTTCTTTGTTTATGCACTCAAGGCCTTTTGTCGGCGAGAAAACATCAATCGGATACATAGAAGTTCCGTGTGTCATCGAAGCTGTCATCGCAAGCACCATTCCAAAACAGTGGAACATCGGCACCTGAATCATTAGTCTGTCTGCAGTTGATAGGTCCATACAGTCTGCAATAGCTTTACCGTTGTTAACTATATTATAGTGGGTTAGCATAACGCCTTTTGGGAATCCTGTTGTGCCTGAGGTATACTGCATATTGCAAACATCATCGGGGCGCAAGCTCGCAGCTCGTCTTGTCACCTCTTCAATTGGAACATTTTTACCATTCTCGATTGCTTCATCAAATTTCAAAGCACCTTTAATCTTCGAGTCGATTGTAACTACATTGCGAAGGAACGGAAGTTTTTTGCTATATAACGGCTCACCGTCTTTATTGTCTGCAAGTTCTGGGCAGATTGTGTTTATAATCTCGATGTAGTTTGAGTCTTTAAGACCGTCGTTCATAACAAGGGTATGGGTATCAGACTGGCGAAGTAGGTATTCTGCCTCGTGTATTTTAT
>CAYJJJ010000081.1:5660-8490 GCA_964370465.1 uncultured Oscillospiraceae bacterium | reverse complement strand
GTTATGAACCCGGTTGACCATCCACACGGTGGTGGTGAAGGTAAGAGTCCTATCGGACGTTCAGGACCGGTTACTCCTTGGGGTAAACCTGCTCTTGGTTACAAGACTAGAAGTAAACACAACAGAAGCGACAAGTTTATTGTTAAACGTCGCAATGACAAATAAGTCGGAGAGGAGGCAAATTAAATGGGTAGAAGTATTAAAAAAGGACCATTTATTCAAGAGGTACTTCTGAAGAGAGTTCAGGAGTTAAACGAAAAAAGCGAGAAGAAAGTTCTAAAGACTTGGAGTCGTTCATCGACTATTTTCCCTGATTTCGTAGGCCATACAGTTGCCGTCCACGACGGCAGAAAGCACGTTCCTGTGTATGTTACAGAGGACATGGTAGGACACAAGTTCGGTGAGTTTGCTCCAACAAGAACTTATAAGGGCCATGCCGGCTCGAAGACATCTAATAGAAAGTAAGGTGAGGAGAAGAATATGGAAGCTAAAGCATTTTTAAGATTTGCGAGAATTTCATCTCGTAAAGTCCAGATAGTTCTCGACCTTATCAGAGATAAAGATGTCGAGATGGCAGAAGCAATAATGAAGCACACAAATAAAGCTGCATGCGAACCCCTCCTTAAACTGTTGAAATCAGCTGTTGCAAACGCTGAGAACAACCACGGAATGGACGCAAGCAAACTTTACATCAGCAAGTGTTTTGCAACACAGGGACCAACTCTTAAGAGAATGCGTCCTCGTGCACAGGGCAGAGCATTCAGAATACTAAAAAGAACAAGCCACATAACTTTAGTTGTGGCTGAAAAAGAATAGGCGAGGAGGTAGAGTATGGGTCAAAAAGTAAATCCACATGGACTTAGAGTCGGAGTTATTAAAGATTGGGACAGCCGTTGGTTTGCAAAGAAAAGCGATTTCGGCGATCTGCTTGTATCTGACTATAATCTTCGTAAATTCTTAAAGAAGCGCCTTTATCAGGCGGGCGTACCTAAAATCGAAATCGAGAGGGACGCTACTAAGATAAGAATCAACATCCACTGTGCAAAACCAGGTATCGTTATCGGTCGTGGCGGCAGTGAGATAGAGAAGCTAAAAGCAGAGTGTGAGAAAATGCTCGGCAAAACAGTCTACATCAATATAGTTGAGGTTAAATCTCCTGATATGTCAGCACAGCTTGTTGCTGAGAACATCGCTTCACAGCTTGAGAGAAGAATTTCTTTCAGAAGAGCTATGAAACAGTGTATCGGAAGAACAATGAAACTCGGTGCTAAAGGTATCAAAACTCAGGTTTCAGGTCGTCTTGGCGGCGCTGATATCGCGAGAGCTGAGAACTACCACGAGGGAACAATTCCTCTTCAGACAATAAGAGCTGATATTGATTACGGCACAGCAGAAGCTGATACAACCTACGGTAAGATAGGCGTTAAAGTCTGGATATACAAAGGTGAGGTACTCAGCGGAAGCTTAAAATCCGCATCAGAAGGAGGCAAAAAGTAATGCTGTTACCTAAAAGAGTAAAGTACAGAAGAGTTCACAGGGGCAGAATGAAAGGTAAAGCAACACGTGGAAACACTATCACTTACGGTGATTTTGGTCTAGTTGCTACCGAGCCTTCATGGATCACTTCAAATCAGATAGAGGCTGCTCGTATCGCGATGACAAGATACATCAAGAGGGGCGGACAGGTATGGATAAAGATATTCCCAGATAAGCCTGTAACAGAGAAACCAGCTGAAACTCGAATGGGTTCAGGTAAAGGTTCACCAGAATACTGGGTAGCTGTTGTTAAACCAGGTAGGGTTATGTTTGAAATCGGCGGAGTTTCGGAAGAGCTTGCACGAGAGGCTATGCGACTTGCAGCACACAAACTACCAATTAAATGCAAGTTTATCGTAAGAGAGAAGGAGGTGCAGGAATAATGAAAGCAACAGAAATTCGTGAATTAACAGCAGAGGAGCTTCAAGTTAAGCTTCGTGACTTAAAGTCAGAGCTATTTAACCTGCGCTTTCAGCACGCGATTAATCAGCTTGAAAATCCTCTTAAATTAAAAGACGTTAAGAGAGATATCGCAAGAGTTCTCACCGTCATCAAGGAAAATCAGCTAAAAGCTGATGCAAAGTAGAAGGGAGGACTTTAAGATATGGATAGAAATCTTCGTAAAACAAGGGTAGGCGTTGTTTCAAGTAACAAGATGGATAAAACTGTTGTTGTTAAAATTGAGGACAGCGTAAAGCACCCTCTATACAAAAAAATCATAAAACGCACCATTAAGCTTAAAGCTCACGACGAGACAAACCAGTGTAGTATTGGCGATAAGGTAGCTATTATGGAGACAAGACCGCTCTCAAAGGACAAAAGATGGAGAGTTGTTGAGATTGTCGAGAAGGTTAAATAACGAAACGTTAAGGAGGAAGTCACTGTGATACAAATGCAGACATACCTCAAAGTGGCTGATAACACCGGTGCTAAAGAACTTATGTGTATAAGAGTACTTGGTGGAAGCCGCAGAAGGTACGCAAATATCGGAGATGTAGTCGTCGCTTCGGTTAAGAAAGCAGCTCCAGGCGGAGTTGTTAAAAAAGGCGATGTTGTAAAAGCAGTTATTGTTCGCAGCGCTAAAGGCGTGCGCAGAGCAGACGGAACTTATATTCGTTTCGATGAGAATGCTGCTGTAATTATTAGAGAAGACAAGAACCCGAGAGGAACTCGTATCTTTGGCCCAGTCGCAAGAGAACTTCGCGACAAGGACTATATGAAGATACTGTCCCTTGCTCCGGAAGTATTGTAAGGAGGCGGACGCTATGAAAAAACTTCATGTAAAAACTGGTGA
>CAYJJJ010000081.1:0-5560 GCA_964370465.1 uncultured Oscillospiraceae bacterium | reverse complement strand
ACTTTCTAAGAAGGAGGATATGATGGCAACAAGACTTAAAGAAAAATATACAAGCGAAGTTGCTCCGGCACTTATGAAAAAATTCTCATACAAGAGTGTTATGCAGATCCCGAAACTTGAGAAGGTAGTCATAAATGTTGGTTGCGGCGAAGCAAAAGATAACAGCAAAATAGTTGATGCAATAGTAAATGACCTTGGAATTATCACAGGTCAGAAAGCTATTCCTTGTAAAGCAAAGAAGAGCGTTGCAAACTTCAAACTTCGTGAAGGCTCAGTTATCGGTGTTAAAGTAACACTGAGGGGCGCTAAGATGTATGAGTTTGTAGACAGACTTTTCAATGTAGCATTCCCCCGTGTCCGCGACTTCCGTGGCATAAGCGCTAACAGCTTTGACGGTCGTGGAAACTACTCAACAGGTATCAAAGAGCAACTTATGTTCGCTGAGATTGATTACGATAAGGTAGATCAAATCAGAGGTATGGACATAAGCTTTGTAACAACTGCAAAATCAGACGAAGAGGGCCGTGAGCTATTATCACTACTCGGCGCTCCGTTCGTAAGATAGGGGGATAAAAGTGGCTAAAACATCAATGAAAGTTAAACAGCAGAGAACACCGAAGTACTCAACTCGTGCATACAACAGATGCAAAATCTGCGGTAGACCACACGCTTATCTTCGCAAGTACGGCGTTTGCAGAATCTGCTTCCGTGAGCTCGCTTATAAGGGTGTTATCCCTGGAGTTCGCAAAGCAAGCTGGTAATTAAACAACAGTTTTAAGGAGGAATTCATTATGCATATAACGGATCCAATTGCTGATTTGCTCACAAGAGTTCGTAACGCGAACAGAGCAAAGCACGCCGAGGTGGAAATCCCTGCATCAAAAATGAAAATCGCAATAGCAAAAATACTAGTTGAAGAAGGATATGTTTTGGGCTATGAAGTTATCGAAAACACCCATCAGGGCGTTATCAAAATAACTCTAAAATACGGCGAAAACAGAAGCCTTATTCTACAGGGACTAAAAAGAGTCTCGAAACCGGGACTTCGTATCTACACAAATGTCGAGGATATGCCAAAAGTTATGAACGGACTTGGAGTTGCAATTCTATCAACACCAAAAGGCGTTATAACAGACAAAAAAGCTCGTGAGCTAAATGTCGGCGGAGAAATCCTTGCATTCGTATGGTAATAGGAGGGAAAAGTAAATGTCGAGAATTGGAAGAAAACCCATTGAAATCCCTTCAAATGTAACTGTTAATCTAAACGGCAACAATATTTCTGTTAAAGGTCCTAAAGGGGAGCTTTCAAGAGAAATTCGCCCAGAAATTAATATAGTAATTGAAGGTAACATTCTAAATGTGGAGAGAAAGAACGACAATAAAATGTCGAGAGGTCTTCACGGACTTTCAAGAACACTTATATCAAACATGATAATCGGTGTTTCTGAAGGTTTCACAAAGTCACTTGAGATAAACGGTGTTGGTTACCGTGCTGCAAAGCAGGGGCGTGATCTCGTTATGAATCTCGGTTACTCACATCAGGTAATTATGTCTGAAACTGATGACATAACAATAGATGTACCCGCTCCAAACAAGATAGATATCAAAGGCGCGGATAAACAAAAAGTCGGCCAATTTGCAGCTGAAGTTCGTCTAAAAAGACCTCCAGAGCCATACAAAGGCAAAGGAATTAAGTATGTAGACGAAGTTATCATCCGCAAAGAAGGCAAGGCTGCTAAGAAATAGAAAGGAGTGAAATAAATGGCTGTAAAAAACAGTAACAAAGCAAGACTTCGTAGACATAAAAGAGTCAGAGGTAAAGTAAGCGGAACTGCACAAAAACCACGTCTATGCGTATTTCGCTCCGCTACTCACATCTACGCTCAGATAATCGACGATGTTGCACAGAAGACACTTGTCAGTGCTTCAACTGTTGAAAAGGGCTTTGATGTAACTGGTGACAAAAAAGCTAAAGCTTACGCTGTAGGCGCTGCTGTTGCTAAAAAAGCTGCTGCTGCAGGAATCACTGATGTCGTATTCGACAGAGGCGGTTACCTCTACCACGGTAGAGTTGCAGAGCTTGCAAAAGGTGCTCGTGAGAGCGGCCTTAAATTCTAAGAGGAGGATTTGTAATATGTCGAGAATTGACTATACCACTCTTGACCTCAGCGAAAAGGTGGTTTCAATAAACCGTGTATCAAAGACTGTTAAAGGTGGACGTATCTTCAAGTTCTCTGCTCTTGTAGTAGTTGGAGATGGCAACGGACACGTAGGTTTTGGTCTAGGTAAGTCTGGCGAGGTTCCAGACGCTATTCGTAAAGGTATTGACGATGCGAAGAAAAACCTTATAAAGGTTTCTGTTCGTGGAACAACTATCCCGCACGAAGTTATAGGCGCTTTTGGCGCTGCAAGGGTTCTTCTAAAGCCCGCCGCACAAGGTACTGGTGTTATCGCCGGCGGCCCTGTCCGTGCTGTGCTTGAGATGGCCGGAATTAAAGATATTCGTACTAAGAGCATTCGCTCAAATAACCCCTGTAACGTCGTTAATGCGACAATCTCAGGACTTGCTTCACTTCGCGATGTGAAAAAAGTTGCACAGATGCGTGGCAAGTCGGTTAAAGAAATTATCGGATAAGGAGGATATACAATATGGCTACAAAGAAAACAGAAGCAACAATTAAGGTTACACTAAGAAAAAGCCTTGTAGGTTGCAAAAAAGATCAGATAGCTACCGCTCATGCACTCGGACTTCGCAAGATTGACGATTGCAACACACAGCCGGACAATGCGGCAACTGCGGGCAAAATCAAAAAGATATCCCACCTTATATCGGTAGAAGGAGAGGTGTAATATGAAACTTTTTGAATTATCACCTGCAGAAGGCTCAACAAAAAGACGTAAAAGACTCGGACGTGGAACAAGTTCGGGTAAAGGTAAAACTTCGGGAAAAGGTCATAAAGGCCAGAACGCTCGTAGCGGCGGCGGAGTAAGACCTGGTTTTGAGGGTGGTCAGATGCCACTTGCAAGACGTCTTCCAAAAAGAGGATTTAACAATATCTTTGCAAAGAAATTTACAGCTATTAATGTAGCGGACCTTGAGAGATTTGAGGATGGAACAGTTGTTGATACTGCGCTTCTTCTAAGTACCCGAGTTATTTCAAAAGCAAACGATGGAGTTAAAGTTTTAGGCAGAGGAGAAATCACCAAAAAACTAACCGTTAACCTAACTGCTTTCTCGGCATCAGCTAAAGAGAAAATAGAAAAGGCAGGCGGAAAGGCCGAGGTGATCTAATATGTTTGAAGTTCTAAAGAATGCATGGAAGATAGCGGATCTTCGCGCGAAAATAGTCTATACATTTATGATTATAGCTATTTTCAGAGTAGGTTCTGCAATCCCAGTGCCATTTCTTGACCCGGCAAACCTAACAGGTATGCTAAGCGGTAGCGGAACATTCTTCGATTATATCAATGTATTAAGCGGCGGTTCATTCTCACAGGCAACACTGTTTGCCCTTGGAATTCAGCCGTATATCACATCTTCTATCATCATGCAGCTACTCACCATTGCATTCCCTTCACTTGAGAGGATGATGCGTGAGGGCGAAGAGGGTAAGAAGAAACACGCAAGAATTACAAGAACAGTTACAGGAGTACTCGCGGTTCTACTCGCAGTAGCCTACTACTTTGTTCTTCGCAATTCAGGCGCTGTAAACTACACAACAGGCACTTCAGGCATAATTGCCGCAGTTGCAATTGTTCTTGCATTCGCAGCTGGTGCTTGCATAGTTATGTGGCTCGGTGACCAGATATCAGAAAAAGGTATCGGCAACGGTATTTCAATAATACTATTCGCAGGTATCGTTTCATCTGCTCCATCAGCAGTTGCTTCACTATGGGCATACTTCACACTCGGACTCGAAGGTCAGATTCAATATCTAATCCTTGTTCCGCTTGTAGTAGTTATATTTGTCTTAGTGGTTTACTTTATCGTCGTTATGACCTCTGGTGAGAGGCGCATCCCTGTCCAGTATGCTAAAAAAGTTGTGGGCAGAAAGATGTACGGCGGAAATTCAAGCTTTATCCCGATTAAGGTTACGATGAGTGGTGT
The DNA here is from genome assembly GCA_964370465.1 of uncultured Oscillospiraceae bacterium. Classification (GTDB taxonomy): domain Bacteria; phylum Bacillota; class Clostridia; order Oscillospirales; family Ruminococcaceae; genus CAYJGN01. Next base: position 1,452 of record CAYJJJ010000081.1, on the reverse strand, counting down.
TCTTCCGATAATTTTCGCTGGTGCAATACTCTCTATCCCATCGACGATAAATACATTTTTCAACGCAAATGGTACTATCGGTTGGATGAACTCACTGTTTAGCATATTCAACTACACAAGCTGGTTCTATGCTATACTCTATTTCTTCCTAATCATAGCTTTCTCGTATTTCTATGTTACCGTTCAGTACAATCCAGTTGAAATAGCGAATAACCTTCGCAAAAACAACGGCGCAATAGCGGGAATTCGTCCCGGCAAACCAACTTCCGACTTCATTGCGAGAATTATATCAAAGATTACTCTAATCGGCGGTATCTTCCTCGGTTTCGTAGCGGTTATGCCGATATTCTTCTCGACTCTGTCGGGCATGAATATTGCTATCGGAGGTACAACTGTTCTTATCGTTGTAGGTGTTGCTCTTGAGACTTCAAAAACTCTCGAGTCACAGATGATGATGAGACACTACAAAGGATTTTTAGAGTAGACGAGAGGAGATAAAGATGAAACTGATATTTTTAGGCGCTCCCGGTGCAGGTAAAGGAACTCAGGCGGAAAACGTTTCAGAAAGATACGGTATACCCCAGATTTCAACAGGTAACATTATAAGAGAAGCTCTTCGCAACAAAACTCCAATGGGACTTATGGCTGAAAAAGCTTTGAACAGCGGTGGACTTGTTTCAGATGATATCATTATTGGTATCCTCAAAGAGCGACTCGCAGAAGATGACTGCAAAAACGGTTTTATCCTCGATGGTGTTCCAAGAACTTTAGCGCAAGCAGAGGCTCTTGATACTATGGGTATAACAATCGATAAAGTTATCAATATCCATGTACCGGACGAAGAGATATCAAAACGTCTTTCGGGCAGAAGGGTTTGCTCGAGTTGCGGTGCATCTTATCACATCGTCTACAAGCCAACCGAAAAAGAGGGAATTTGCAACAAGTGCGGCAAAGATGTTATAATAAGAGATGACGACAAGCCAGAAACTGTTGCATCCCGCCTATCGGTTTACCATAATATGACAGCACCCCTTAAGGACTATTACGAGAAAAAGGGTATCCTTTACAACGTTATAGGTCAAGAGGAGGTTGCCGATACAACCGCTCTTACATTTGAAGCGATCGAGAAATAATGCTGATAATTAAGACGAAAAAGGAACTATCGGCAATGGCTGATGCAGGAAAAATTGCAGCGCAGGCGCTTTTAGTTGCCGGTGAAGCGATAAAAGTCGGCGTCAGCACAGGTGAAGTAAACCTTAAAATTCACAACTTTATAGTTAAGTCTGGTGCAAAACCAAGCTTTCTCGGCTATCATGGTTTTCCGGCGAGTGCGTGTATTTCGATAAACGACACAGTTATACACGGAATTCCATCAAAGCATGAGATAATAAAAGACGGCGATATAGTTTCTGTCGATGTCGGAGCTTTTTACCGTGGTTTTCACGGGGACAA
>CAYJJJ010000080.1:0-8928 GCA_964370465.1 uncultured Oscillospiraceae bacterium | reverse complement strand
AAAATAAGCTCTTCTTTTAAAATTTCAATAAATTTATCAGTCATATTAATCTCCATATTATTTATTATCGCCACTATCTTTTGAAAGCAAAATAATTAGGCTTGAGCCAACAACAAAAAGCGAACCTATAAGCGTTGTGCTTTTTATCGGTTGTGACAAAAATAGATATCCCAATACCATTGCAACAGGTATTCCTAAGTAATTGAATATACTCACATCCGATGCTTTTGCGTTTGTATATGAGAGGGTAAGTCCTACCTGCCCTATATATGCCATTATACTTATACCTATAAGCAGTATTAGATCTTCGAGCGAAGGTATTACAAATTCAGGAATCATTAAAAATATCGCTATAATTGATGTGAATAATGCAAATGTAAAGACGATAACATGTGGATTCTCACGCCCTTTTAACTTCCCTATTATAATATAAGCAGAGCCCGCACAAACCACATTGAAAACAGCTGCTACTATCGGAAGAAAATCAGATGTATATGATGGGTTTGCTGTTATATAGCACCCGACTGTCGCTACTATAAGTCCTATTATCTGCGCTTTTGTGATTTTCTCTTTTAAGAAAACTGCCGCACCTATTATGACAATAAATGGTGATAGCCTTGTTATAAGGGCTATATCTCCAGGGTTTCCGCTTCTCACCGCAAAAAACATTGCCACAACAGCTAAGAACCCAAAAAAACTTCTTAAAAGTAGTAGTGCTTTATTCTCTCCTGTACCAAATAATTTTACATTTCCCGCCTTTTTTATTACTACAAATGAACCTATGCAGCCAAAAATGTTTCTAAAAAAAATCTGCTCAAACAGCGGTATTGTGTCGGCCGTTGCCGCTATTAATATTTGCATAACAGCAAACGCCGATGTTGATATTATCATTAATATAATGCCTTTATGTTTAGCTTTCATATTCACCAATTTTCTTTTATTTTAAGTGCAGTGTTGAACTGCGAACTCGAAGTTCACACTCTAAAACTACTTCCCTTTGTTTTTGTGTAGTATCATTTATTATCTCAAGTAGCAGTTCAGCCGCTTTGTACCCCATTTTTTTGGTTGGTACATATAGTGTTGTGAAACTCGGAGTTAACATAGTGGGCCAGTTTTTATCGTTATCCCAATCCCAATCTTCAGGTCCGCAAATTCCGATATCTTGCGGAATCTGCAAATTTAACTGTTGCAATGCTTTGTGCTCATACACCACTCCACCTAATTAATTGATTTAACATCTATTATATACCAATATATAACTAAATGCTATATCGCAATTAGATAGCTCCGTTCTTTTGATAAACTTCCTCTAATGTAGCCCCGTTGTTAAGTCAATCACGAACGTCGTTTTCTTTTTCAATTAGTAAAAAAGTTTCATCCAAAACATCATTAACTATATCTTTCGGTATAATTACAACTCCATCAACATCTCCCAAAATACAGTCACCCAAAATAAACCGATAAACTTTTACAAGGCAGTATATAATAAAACTAGAATGATATAGCATCTTTGCCACAGGGCGTGATATGGGTTACATATCGCACTTCAAATTAGCTCAACCGCCAAATTTTCTTTGCACATATTCAAATATTCATTTTGATATTTTAAGTTTTAACATCAATCGTCAAGATTGCCCCTCATCTTTGTTAGCCGCAGATTACAAGCCGCCATACACCACAAAAAAGCAGGGATTTAGGTAGTAATCAACTTGACTTTGGCTCTCTGTCAGTGTAAAATAAAATAGTGCATTGGAGGTGGTTTTATGACAATTGCAGAAGCGATGAAGAAGCATCCGTCTTTATGTGAAATTTTCTCTGAATTTACACCTGAAATGCTATCAAAAATACAAGTAAAGACGTATGAACCCGGTGAATATATAATTAAAAAAGGATCGCATGATAATAATCTGTTTATTATTCTTGAGGGAATTTGTAATGCAACTAACCGCTATGACGTGGGTCAGCATACTATCCTATATAAATTGACCGCTTTTGATGTATCTGGACTGTCCGAGCTGTTTGATGAAAACGAATCGAGAGCTACCAGTCTAATTGCAAATACCAGCGTTCGCGCTCTTGTGTTACCGCACGATTTAGTGTTAGAATCTTTTGGGAAAAAGCAAATTTTCACTGTGTGGACCATTAAGAGCATTTTAAATAGGCTCCATTTGAGCTTTGCACTAAACAAGGAATGTAGTAGCTACCCTTCGGACCTTAGCGTGATTACCTACCTGCTTCATTCCTATCACTTTTATATTAAAAACTACCCGCCCGGCTATACTGGGTATGTTAGATTAGATGAGAGCAGGCAAGAGATGGCGGGACTTATGGGACTGAATATTCGCACTGTAAACAGAGCGATAAAAGTATTTAAAGCGAACGGATGTATTTTAATTGACCGCGGGAAAATCAGTATAGACCAAAAAGGGTATGTCATTTTATCCAATTTAAAATATGAATTATCATCACAATAGACAAAAATGCTCCTTTACTATTTAAAGGGGCATATGTCCTTTTTTTTGTGTTTTTTACGTGTTATAGTTAATGTAAAATCGGACAATTCCGATGATAATTGCAAATAAAAAAGGAGTAATAATCATGAAAAAATCTATCGCGAAAAAAATTCTTAGTTGCGCATTAGCGCTCGTTCTCACACTTGGCTTAACAGCATGTGGTGGAGATGCACCTTCTGACTCTTCAGAGCCATCGTCTTCAGGTGAACAAAGCAGCACTCCAAATGCAGAACCACTAAAAGTTACACTTGTAGCCACAGCAACAGGTCTTGGCGACCGTTCATTTAACGATATGGCATGGGAAGGTATTCAGCGTGCTGAAGCGGAGCTTGGCGTTGAAGTTTCAATAATTGAGCCAAAATCTGTTTCTGACTTTAGCTCATCAATAGCAACAGCTGCAGCAAGTGGCGCAGATGTAATCCTTGCTTTCGGCGGTGCGTTTTCTGATGCTTTAGCTGAAAATGCTCCTAAATTCCCTGATGTATATTTCGGTGGACTTAACTGTACAGCAGAAAGCGATAACCTACAAGTTGCTCAAACATCAGACCACGAGGGAAGCTTCCTTGCAGGTGCTCTAGCAGCTCTTATGACAGAAACAGGCACAATCGGTGGTATCGGTGGACAGGACGCTGACAATATCAACCGTTTTTATGTTGGATACGAAGAGGGCGCTAAGTATATAAACCCTGACATTGAAGTTCTTATCTCTTATGTTGGTTCATATAGCGACCCTGCAAAAGGCAAAGACTTTGCACTACAGCTTATGAATGAAGGCGCAGATATCATCTATGCAGTTGCAGGCGGTACAGGCGAGGGACTATTCGAGGCTGTTCGTGAGAACGAAGACCTATACGCTATCGGCGTTGACGCTGACCAAGACTATATCACAGAGGGTAAAATACTAACAAGTATGATGAAACGTGTTGATAACATAGCATACAAAATGATTGAAGATGCTATAAACGGCACATTCGAAACAGGTTATGTTGTATATGACCTTGTAAATGGTGGTGTTGCACTTTCTCCGATGACTTACACAAAAGATCTAATTGGCGAAGAGATTATAGCTGAGCTTGAGGCTATTGAAGAGAAAATCATCTCTGGCGAAATCGTAGTAACCGATTTATTCGCGAAATAAACAATAAAATAGCCATGTGTAAAACACGTGGAGAGTAGAACTAATAATGAAGAACTGATGTGGTCACCTCGTGACGATTTCAATAAATTTATTTTTTGAATATTATAAATTGTATAGAAACACATAGGTTCTTCATTTTTATTTCTTAGTTTTTAGTTGCAAGTGCGTTTTGCATTTGACTAAATATAATCCTAAGGAGGAGAATTCAATGCAATATGCATTTGAAATGAACAATATATCAAAGCAATACCCTGGCGTTTTGGCAAATGACGATGTGTCTATCCGTGCAGAAAAAGGCAGTGTTCTTTGTATCATCGGAGAAAACGGCGCTGGAAAATCTACACTTATGAATATTCTCTATGGTATGGAAAAACCAACATCTGGAGAGATAACCCTTTTTGGAAAAAAGGTGGCATTTGCTTCAAGCCGTGACGCGATGAAAAGCAATATCGGAATGGTATTTCAGCATTTTATGCTTGTAAATGAGCTTAGCTGTCTTGAAAATATTATTATCGGTATGGAGCCACAAAAGGGACTTGTTATCGACCAAAAGAAAGCAAGAGAAACTATCGAGCAACTTATGGAGCAGTATAATATGGTTATTCCGCTCGATGCAGAGGCAGGCTCGCTTTGGGTTGGTATGCAACAGAAACTCGAAATTATCAAAACCCTTTATCGTGGTGCTGAAATTATAATTCTCGATGAGCCCACCGCAGTGCTCACCCCACAAGAAGCACAGGAGCTATTTGTAAATATCAAACTTCTAACCTCAATGGGAAAAACAGTTATTCTTATAACCCATAAGCTCGATGATGTTATGCAGGTTGCTGATAACATTGTTGTTATGCGAGGTGGACGCTTTATAATAGAGCTAAAACCTGAGGATACAGATGTTAACGACCTCGCTGTACATATGGTCGGCAGCGCTGTTCCGCCTCTGCGCGCACGCACTGCTGTAGCTGGAAAAACAGTTTTAGAGCTTTCGGGCGTTGAGGTGCTTGATGACCGCAAAATTCCCATCTTGAAAAATCTTGATTTAGAGATAAGCAGTGGTGAAATTTTTGGTATCGCAGGCATTTCAGGAAATGGACAATTCCCTTTAGCTCAGGTAGTTGCAGGACTTATGAAACCCAATAAGGGCAAGGTGCTGTTAAATGGAGAGGACGTAACAAACAAAGAGCGCAAAGAGCGGATAAAGGCGGGAGTTAGCTATATTCCCGAGGATAGAAGCACTATGGGCGCATGTATGGGTTGGGATGTTGAAAACAATGTTTTCGCAGGTTATCAGGAGCATTTCACAAAGTCGCTCGATAGAATTGACCGCCCAAAAACTCACGAATTTATCCTCAATATGATAGAGAAATTCGCTATTAAAACCCCATCGCCACAAGCTCCTATACGCACCCTCTCAGGAGGAAACTGCCAAAAGGTTATTGTAGCACGTGAAACAGCTTTCGACCCGAAAGTAGTAATCGCATCTGAGCCGAGCCGTGGTGTTGATATCGGTGCAATAAGCACTATCCACAACCACCTTGTATCACTTCGAAACGAGGGGACATCTGTCCTGCTCATATCTTCTTCTTTAGATGAAATATTTGCACTATCTGACCGCATTGGCGTAATGTTTGAAGGTGAACTTGTCGCTATTTTAGATCCAGCGACCATTAGCCGCGCCGAAATTGGACTTTATATGTCAGGTGCAAAGAAAGCAGGTGAAAACCTTGAAAATTAATATTAAAGACGTCGCATTAAAGGGATTAAAATTAGCTCTTAAACCGCTAACCACCATCGGAATAGCGCTATTAATTGGAGCTATTATAATTATAGCGAGCGGTGAATCACCAATTGATGCTTATGGGGCTTTGTTTGTCGGCTCTTTTGGAAATTTAAACGCTTTTTTAAATACCTTATCGAAGGCGACACCACTTATTTTCACAGGCCTTGCCGCCGCTATTGCATCTACTGCAGGTGTTTTCAATATCGGTATTGAAGGTCAGCTTTATATGGGCGCACTCGGTGCGGCAGTTTGTGGAGTTCAACTGAGCTTTCTACCATCTTTCATATTGCTACCACTCTGCTTAATTGTTGCAATGATTTGCGCTATGGTATGGGCTATAATCCCAGGACTACTCAATAGCAAACTCGATATAAACATTTTCATCATGTTCTTTATGCTAAACAACGTCGCCTTACTCCTCACAGAGTTTTTAGCAAACGGCCCTTTCAAAGGCGATTTACCCGAGGCGGCAACAGGCAAACTACCCGAGGGAGCAATGCTTGCAAGATTTTCAATCTTCTCCGACCTCAATATGGGTATCGTCATAGCTTTAGTACTTATTGCTGCAACTTGGTTTATCTTGAAGAAAACCCGTTTGGGCTACGAATGTCAAGCACTCGGACACAACCGCACATTCAGTGAATATATAGGTTTGCGTGCAGGCAAGCGTGCATTAATTGTTCTTATGGTGAGCGCTATGGTCGCAGGACTTGCAGGCGCTGAGCAGACAATGGGCTCTTTAGGTCGCTTCTACGCTGGATTTTCAGATAACCTCGGTTTCACCGGATTATCGATAGGACTTCTCGCAGGAAACAATCCCATAGGTATTGTTATATTTGCAATATTCTTTGGAATGTTGCGCAACGGTGCTATATTTATGTCTATATCCACAGGTATCTCAAGCGACATTATCGACGTATTACAGTCACTAATGATTATAATGATTTCAGCTGAATTTGTCTGGAGAGTAAGCAAGCGTAAACCAAAAGCCACTCAGAAAGCAGAGGTGTAATATGGATTTTTGGACTAACTTTCAAAACGGACTAACAACAACATTTCTCGCTTTGCCATCTTTATTACTCGCAGGTCTTGGCGGTATGATTACCGCACGAGTGGGCGTTTTAAACCTCGGTCTTGAGGGTATGATGCTTATCGGCGCATTCTCGGCTGTTGTTGTAAATCACTTCACAAGCTCTTGGCTACTCGGGCTTATCGTAGCAGTGGTCATTTGTGCACTGCTCGGCTCGGTGTTCGCTCTCTTTAACATCAAGTTTAAGGTTAACAACATCATCATAAGCGTTGGTATAAATATGTTCGCTATCGCTATTACCCAATATCTGCTATCTGTCCTCTTCGGACAGAGCGGTGCTTTCACCTCTGAGCAGATCGTTAAAATGCCGACTATTCCACTGCCTTTCCTTGCAGGTATTCCTGTTCTGCGAGCACTCGACGGACTGTCAATTGTCTTCTGGCTTGCAATCCTCATAACATTCGCTATTGGCTTTACTGTCAACCGCACAAAATGGGGGCTTCATATCCGTGCAACTGGTCTTAATCACGTTGCAGTAAACACAGCGGGAATAAGCCCGTTCCGTGTCCGCACAATCTGCCTTACTGTCAGTGGTGCGCTCTGCGGTCTTGCGGGTGCGTATCTATCAACAAGCCAACTTGCTATGTTTACAAACAATATGACCGCTGGACGTGGATTCCTTGGAAATATCGCTTCGATTATCGGAAATCGTACCGCTGGCGGAACACTGTTTGGCTCGCTGCTTTTCAGTGCGACTAACGGTTTCACTATGAATATCCAAACATTTGGATTCCCAGCGCAACTTATACAGCTTATACCTTATATAGTAGCTTTTGCTGTTATTATTGCTATCGCTGTATATAAGCGCAACAAAAAGAACAGAGCCGCTAAGGAGGCAAAATAATGAATAAAGCTACTGGTGCTAAACCAAATATTCTACTTATCACAGCTGACCAACTGCGTCAGGACTTTGTCGGCGCTTACAAACTAAACGACTTTATTAAAACTCCAAATTTAGACGCTTTAGCGGAAAATGGTTGTTTATATAATAACGCATATTCACCAAACCCTGTTTGTATCCCAGCAAGACACAACCTTATAACAGGCCTTACCGCTAAACATCACGGATTTGATGATAACTACTTTGGTCCCGAGGCAAAACCTTGTCCACATGATTTAACCACCTTTGCCGAAATAGCCTCGGACGCCGGATATATGACAATGGCTATCGGCAAGATGCATTTCCAGCCGGAGCGTCGTGCAACTGGATTTGATCATTTTCTAAATTGCGACGAGGTTGTTCGTGATGTTATGGAAGATGAATATGCACAGTTCGTTTTGGAAAATGGCTACGATGATGTAGGCAGTTTCCACGGTGTGCGCAATGTGCTTTATATGCAACCGCAACAGTCTACCCTTCCGACAGAGATGCACGGCTCGCACTGGATTGCAGATAAATCTATTGAGTTTATTAAGTCAAGAGGCGACAAGGAAAGACCATTCTTACTCTGGACAGGTTTCATCCAGCCACATCCGCCCTTTAATATCCCGAAAGACTGGGCGCATATGTATGATGGAAAAATTCCAGCTCCGTACGTGAGCAAAACTCCGCTATCTCTGCTCGCCGAAGAGAATAAGTGTATTGCTAATCTTCCGAATGCTGAGAGCGTTAATCGTATGCGCGAGCTATATGCTTGTGCAGTATCGTTTGTCGATTATAATGTCGGCCGTATCGTTGAAGCGCTCAGAGAAATAGGTGAGCTCGATAATACGCTGATTATATTCACCTCAGACCACGGCGAAATGCTCGGCGATTTAGAAACCTATCAGAAATTCCTACCGCACGATCCATCGGCAAAAATTCCGATGATTGCGCACTGGCCAAATCATATTGAAAAAGGAACTGTTAGAGATGAGTTTGTCGATTTAAACGACTTTCTACCAACTGTATCCGATGTTGCGGGAGAGCCTTATAAAGCTTCATACAAACTCCCCGGTGAATCGCTATTTGCAACAGAACCGAAAAAGGATAGAACGCTACAATATGTCGAGCACCAAAGAGAGAGCAAGCGTTGGTGCAGTATTCGTGATAAGCGCTATAAATATGTGCATTTCTATGGCGATGCCGACCAGCTGTTTGATATGGAAAACGACCCACAGGAGCAAAATAACCTACTGCATAACTGCACCGATGAGTCTATTTTAAAAATTCGTAGCGAAATGCGCTCGATACTTTTGAAATATGAGGAAGAGTATGGTTTAGAGGGATATGTTAAGGATGGCGACTTTATCGCAATGCCTCGCTATACTATCTCAAATTACCGTGAGTGCTGTTATCCTGCATCGCAGAATAGACGCAGCTACGATGAACCGAAAAAGCATCTTAAAACCGAAATACTTGAAGCAATTGCAGATGAGCCGTTGGTAAATTTACAAGACTTAGATATCATTGACGAGCTTGTAATTAGCA
>CAYJJJ010000079.1:0-8973 GCA_964370465.1 uncultured Oscillospiraceae bacterium | reverse complement strand
GTGGTATTCTCCTTAGGCTAATCAACACCAAGCGCCTTAAAGACAGCTTCCTGCGGTGAATGTTGTAAAATATAAGATTAAATGCACCGATTAAGTCAGATGGAACGGTTACTATGTCGAACGCATCACTTGTGGCGATATTTTCTGCACATTAAAACTGAACTAATTAAACTACAATTAATTTAAAAGCGGGTTAAAAAATTTTAAAATGTGAGGTATTTGGATTTCCATAATTTCTCATAGTCTATGCTATTTGTGGAGATATCTTCATAGTCGAAATCTGCCTTCATTTTTCCATCACTGTCGACAACCATTGTAAAAACTGTCCATAGATCTTTATCTTCCAGATTGCTTCTCTCCTCTGACAAAAGACCATCAAGTTCAACAAACAATTTTAAAAGTTCTGCTCTATTAATAGTTTCTAGATTAAAGCAGTCAACATATTCTCCGTTTTTTTGTTTAGAATAATATTTCATGCTATAGCTTCCAGTCATATAAGCTACATAAAAAATCATTTTATCCCAATTTAGTGGAAGTGTGTCGATAAGTTTGTTAAATACTTTTTGGAAAATTTCGTTATTCATTGTTATTCCTCCTTACTATTTGGGAAAATTCTATTGCTTTCTTCACCATTGATGCTATATGTATAACTAATTTTATCAGGACGTCTTGAATTTCCAATATATATTGGTTCCACCGTCACGTAAACTTCTTTGCCATCTCGAACTTCTTTAGCTAACTGATTTTCTAATAGTCTATAGTCTCCTTGATTAATATTAGCATCCTGAGGTGTCAAATTTTCTAAATTGTTAGAACCATCAAATTGGTCACCAATCAAATGTCCTCTTTGGTCGCCATCCTTTTGATCGCCCTTACCGATATCCTCAATGGTATCTTTTATTGGTAATCTGCCAGATCTATCTTTTATTCGCAAGTGACCTTCAACAGAAGAAGTCCTACCAAGACTATCAGTTTTATGTGAATAGTCATTGATTACAAACTTATTATCACCAAGTAACTCGTTGTCTTTTCTATAGAGGTTTCCATTATCGTCATAGTGGTGTATAATACCATCAATTTCTTCTGTTTTTTTGTTTTCTGACAAATCACATGGGCCTTTCTTATCAGATGCGGATTCTTGCCCTGATGGAGCAATTTGATCAATTAAAAAATTCCTTGCCTCAGTTGGGGACATTTGCGATTCCGGCTTAATATCTCTATATCCTGCAGCCTCAGGTTTTTTCACTTCATTAATTTCAGGTTTTTTAGTTAGCTCCATTTAAAATACACCCCCTTCGCTCTTGTAAACTTCAGCAAATCTACAAAGAATATCGTTATAAGATTTATCTCGTTCTGTTTGCTCAAGTAGTATCATTGCGACAACTAAATCTATTTGTCTTTTTGAATACTCTTGAATAGTTGGTGTTAGTTTGCTTACAACTGAATGGACCCAGTCTTTAATATTGTTTTGCTCTTTTGATAGATCTATTGCTTCAGATGCGCTTAAAAAATCGTAAATAAGTTTCCTCAACTCATCAATACCATAGTTTTTTTGAGAGTTGATATATTCAATAAAATCGCATTTAATATCGCTGTCAAGTTTTGATTTTATTATCATGGATTTTAAAGGTTCGGAATTATCGTTTCCAAACTTATCTTTTATGAAAGGTTCTTTGCTCATAATAAAATCAAGAAGGGATTCTGATGCGAGCTTAGTAATTTGTTCACCATAAACATCTTGATTATCGTCAATGTTATATTTATATGGCTGTTCAGAAACAGAGTACTTCTCTACCTTGCAAAGTACAGGCTGTATCCATTCATTTTGGTATACAGCTGCGACGCCACAGGGAAATTTTGCGATTTCTATTATCTGGTCGTCGTTTAGTCCGGCTGACTTGCCGACCAGTTCGCGGTCTGATAAATCTGGCAATCTCATTATTATTTTTGTGTTGGTGTTTCGAATAGTAGACATATCAAGCAGTCCAGGTGATTGATCTACAATTATAAAACCTTCACCATACGTCCTCATCTCAGCTATTGCATTTGCAAGCATCTCGACACTCTTCCCAGCGAGATCTGCGCTTTCAGACCCCGACATTGATGTCCGTTTTAGTAGGTTATGAGCTTCTTCCAGAACTGTAATATGATTTAGTGGAGAGTTTAAGCTATCTGTTGTAGTCATGCGGTGTTCTTGCAATTTTAGCACAAGCATACCCATAATAAGCGACTTAGTTTCAGAAGACCCAACCCTACTTAAGTCGGCGATGACGTTACTGTCAAAGAGTACTTTTGCATCTATCTCATCTTGAACAAATATCATACCATTTATACCATTCGTAAGAGACTGCAATCTCGTGAGTAAGGCTCCTTTATATGCGCCTTTATTTTCGTTGTCGTATTCGCTTGATTCAATTATTGCTTTAACGTTTCGAGCGACATCTGCAAAGGTAGGGAATAGCTCTTCGTTGTATATATTCTTAGATTTATTCAGTAGCCATCCGCAATCAGCATACGACTTCTCAACGGCACTTTTTAAAATAGCAGGCATAGCGGCATACATAGGCCAGCAAACATTGAAAATTTCGATTAGTCTATCCAGATGTTCTAGCACATGAATACCCTTTGGAAAACTAAAAGGATTGATTTTGAGCAAAGGGGAAATCTCTGGATTGGTCCCATATACAGAAACATTTTTATTCATTCCGAATACAGTTTTGTATTCTCCCTTAGCGGGCTCAATTACGAGAAAATTAGTTCCACTATTCTCTGCTTCAGACAAAATTTGATAGACAGTGTTGCTTTTACCAGAGCCGGTACTACCAGTGATAAAAGTATGTGATGCGAGAGATTGCTTAGAAAGACGCACACGTGTTCTCTCCTGGTGATTCATATGGAATATATACCCTAAACGTAGACGCGTATCTTTTTTGTTTTCAGTTTCATGAGTAACAATATTTCTTCCAAACTCAGCACAAGTAAGAACAGGAAGTCCAGCTATCGATTTTTGAGGAAAATTCAAAGAGTAAGCAAGCTCTTTACCAGTGAGTGCGGTAGTTGCTGTGACGATAGAAGGGTAAACATTAAAAGTCGCATCGGAATCTACAACATCAGGATTAATTCCAAATATTGGATGACGAAGCTCTCGTAGGTACTGATAAATTTCTTTTGCAGCACCGCTATTATTTGCCATATCTCCTCGCCATAAATTTATTGCAGCTTTTGACATATAAGATTCTTCGCCCTGTGTTAGCGCTATATATGAGTGTGCAACATTATTTGCAACATTTTGATCTTCACTGAGCACATATGCGGCAAAATCCCACATTCCAAGTGCAGTGCTCTGCTCAAAGCGCTTCATCTGATTTTCAAGAAGCTCGAGAGCATGCTTGATAGTGTAGTTTGTATATGATTGCGTTATGCCTTCGTTTTTTCCAATAGTTGCTGTAACACTTGAAGAACGTGCGAAATTCGCACCAAAATTGACGCCAAAATTGGTGCCGCCATAAGTTCCTGCTGTTTTTGCAACTGACTGTGTAACAGCTCGGCCTAAAGTATTTGATATTGCTCTACCGATAGTGCTTCCAATAGCGCGGCTCGCTGTTGTTCCAAGTGATTGAGATAGCGAATTAGCAACGCTGTTTGTTGTGCTTTTTGCTACGCTCTCGGTTATAGCTTCAGAGAAAGAAGTGCCGTGTGTTCCTGTGTTAGTATAGCCACCACTAATACCAAGTGAAATCCCTCCGTTAAAAGCTTCTGATGACGATTCGTTTATCCCTTCAGTTACACTTGTTCCCTCGGACATAGTAGTACCATAAGACTGGGTAGCGGAGCTGCCAGATGTGCTTGTTTCGCTTGTTCCAGTAGAGTCTGTAACCGATTGCCCTGTGGTATCTGTCACGCCTGTGTTGACAGAATCGGTTGTTCCGTCCGAAACCGTAGATGATTGATTTTGTCCATTTTGAGAACCTGCGCTAGCTCCAACATTAACACCAACTGTCGCCGATGAATTTGTAGAGTCGCTCTCGGTATATGTAAAGTTTGTCTGCCATGATGAATAGGGCGCAAGACCCGAATATATTTCAGATAGTCTGAGTTTGCGCTCTTCCACATCAAGTATCGGTGTTGCCAAAAGTATTATAGTATACTCTTTGCCTGCGCTGTCTGGCACAGTTCCATCGAGTAATTTTTCGATAGTTTGGCTTATAAATTGCTCTGATTTCTCGGTTGGTATATTCGATGCACTCGCAATTGAGTATGGTGTTCTTGTATCAAAACACGGCAAAATTCCCTTGCTTTCATCTCCTAAACGTGAACCAGGAAAATTGCCTCTTATCGCATCGGTTATACGCTCTTGATAGTTATTGACATCTACACTGTTGTTGTCGTTTTTTGTGTTTGTAACCGCCAAATACACTTCCGTTTTGTCGTGTTTTCTTCTGAAGATTAAAGCGATATTACAATCTTCGTTCGACAAAACCTCATAGACATTTACAAGTTTTTCAAGACTGTTTTCATTCTTGTCGGTGACCCATTTAGTTATGTTGATATATCGGATGTTATACTCAGAGCGAAATGGCGCACCATATTCTGCATCTTTAGATATTGGAAGATAAAGCTGTGATAGCTGTGGCAAATAGGCGTTGAAAATTTCCACGCCACTTGCTGCAAGCAGACGTTTTGTAAGTTCCTCAGCAGTGCTATCGGTGGGATTTGGCATTTCTGAGAGATATTGGTCTCTTTTTTCTTGCACTTTCAGAAGCTGCTCTGGACTTAGTGATGCGAGTTTTGCAACTGCATTTCCCGCTTTTCCGGCGGCTTTGGTCAGCATGTTCTTTATACCCATAACTTATCGCACCTTCCAATCCATCATTTTCTCAATCGATTGTTTATAACTGTCAAGCAATGATTTATTATATTCAAGTTCACGTATTTTTTCAGTTTCCTTTTTTATGTCTTGAACTTGCTCATGTAGTTGGGGACTATAGTCAGTTAGATTATCTGTTATAGTTTCCTCTAAATCTTCTGCCCAAGCTATAAAGCTTGCAGTATGGCTCTTTTTGATTGCCACTAGCATTTCATTTGTCTTGCTTTGTATTTCCTCGTTATATCTTTGTTTTAACTTTTCGATATTAAGCTTGTTTGACACAAAAATAGTAAAGTCACCAAGTTTAAAGATAATCCTAAAATCATCATTTTTAAAAATCTCGTTTGTCACAAATTTAATATCTTTATAAGACATTATAATATTGGCTAGTTCTTCCTGTTTTTCTTCATCTAGAATGCTTGTTCCTGTGACAATATCCACAAGGCTTTTTTTGAATAATGTGTTTCTATGATCCCAATATTGTCTTGAGTTCACATCCAACATTTGCTCTATTTCCGTTATACTGTCTTTAAAAGTCAAAGTAACTTCATTTAAAAGCTCTTGAGCTGTTTCGCTATCGATTGTCTTTTCAATTTTGCCAAGTTCACCTTGTTCTTCAAATGCTTGAGACGCATCGCTTTTTAGCCCTTTACCGATGGACTTCAGAGAATCAAAAGAAGGGTTTTCAAAAGTTTCTTTAATGTTTGAAAGGAGATTTTTTTTGAGATTATCAAAAGCTGTGTTTCTTTCATCTTTTTGCTCGCTGTATTCGTGTTCTATTTTATTTTCCTGCTCATACATAGACTCTTTTTCTTTCAGTTCAGCAGCAGTAAAATGAAACCGGTTTTGATCGTCAAAGTCTTGCATTAAAGATGAATATATATCTAAATATTCATCTTGTAGTTCATTAGATACTGTGTTGAATTTAGCGAGAAGATTCTTTTTATCTTGCTCTAAAGATTCAACCAATTTATTTTTAGAAAGCACCCGCTCATTTTTGGCAGATTCGATGTTATTAGATGTAATATCAATTATCTTCCCGAGAAAAAGCTTTGCTTGCAAGCATTTATTATATGCCGAATATTTCCCTGCGAATGTATGTATTTCCTGTTCAACGCTAAACAAACCGCTATTTGCAAACAACAAATTGTCGCGCCTGGCGGCATCTTCAACGGCCTTTTTCTTAAGCTGATCAGGCATTATATTGTATTTATAAAGTGTTTTGTAAAAGCGTGAGTCGGGTTTGTCAAATTTTGTTCTTTTTTCATCAAAAAGCTCTGCATAGTGGTAGTCTATGAAATCTCCACTTGATTTTGAACCAAGCGCAATTACCGATGAAACAAAAAACAATCCACCTGAATATAGATGTTTCGGAACAGCTTCTCCTAAAATTCGCTCTTCTTTACGTGTGCTAAATCCATCTTTATCAAGCTCAGCTGAATCAGCTTTGTTTACAACTATCATAGTAAAGCGATCATCGAGCTCATCCATCTCTTCGATTACGCGGTATAGATCTTCATTGTCTGTGCTGTCAAGCGCATCGAACTCAGACACAAAAATAGGTATACCATTGGAAAAATCTTTCATTGCGTCTTTAAGCACCACTAAATGATTGTTGTTTGAAGCGGAGTTTGAGCCTGGTGTGTCGAAAACAATAAACTGTCTGGTAGTTTCTTCCCAAAGCCCTTTAAAAGGAATTTTTATTTTGATTACGTCAGAAATAGGATCATCCTCATTATCTGAATCGAAATTGTTAATAATTTCAAGTGCCTTATTTACTTTCATTACCAAAGTCGAATCATTTAGTTGCTCAAGTTCACTGCGTAATAATTCTGTAATCTCATTTTCACTTGTTCCTTCACGAAACTCAAATCTGTCTTCCTCAAATTTCAGTTTAACAGGTAGGTCATTATATCCAAAAGTAATAAATGCTTCATTTGGATTTAGAGATTTTTCAATACGAGAAATCTTTGCTGTAACAGGTTCAGCGCCGCTTGGCATGATTTCGTTTCCGATGAGGGCGTTTATGAAAGTTGACTTGCCGACACTATAGTTGCCTAAAACGCAAATAGGCACAATGTCATTGGCAACGTCAGAGTATTTATCGATTTCATCGCGTACTTCATCATAATTTTTAACACTTTTTATAATAAGTGGGCGCAACTTTTTATCAAATATTTCATTTATTTTAGGAAAAATTTCACGAGCATTGTCAAGGTATACTTTTGAATTTTCAAGAGTCAAACATTCTGAGTATGCTGATTCATTACAAAGTTGAACAACTTCATTGTACTCATCTTCGGTACCTTCAAATACTAGTTCTATTTTTTCGCTCGAAGCATGATACTCCGAAATGATTACATCCAGTATTTCTTTGACCGTAAAAGGAAAAAAACCGCCTGTGAACTTTTCTCTCAATAATTTGCTATCTCTATTATTGTCATAATTAATTTCTACCCAGTGTTCATGTAAATCATTTTGACTTTGAAAAGAAACGTTCTTTGCATATGGATTGCTGATAATCTTAATTTTGGTCATATTCGTTACCTACATCTCTCCAAATTAGCTATTATTTTACAAATTTATTGTTATTATTTGTAATAATTATACTATAGAAAATTACCATATTCAATAAGGTGCTAAAAATAGTTTATAGTGATTAAGTTTACATATAGCATACAATTAAAGGAATAAAAAAGTTAATTATATCTGTATAAAGTAACTTATATCAAAGTTCTATTTGAGATAAATATACCATTCTAACAGTCCGAAAAACCGTACACATTTGTGCATGCTCTGGTGGTGTAACAGCCGAACAAAAGCAAAACGGCATCACTTCTCTGTGATGCCGTTTTGTTGTGCTCAGCACCGGTTACGGCACGTAGCATTAGCGATTTTATTGCGAATTTTTGGATAGGATATCTCTTAACAAGCAGTAAACAGGCAAGCGGCACACCACATGTCATATTTTCAATCCACCATAGCGACTCACCCGTTTTTAGCGTGCTTTTATAGTAGTTCACCACCAGAGAGATGAGGTTGGGTAGTTTTCATATTGCATCATAATCTGCTCATGTTTTGTCAAAAGTAATACACTCATTCATCATCTTTTTTATCACCAAAAATATAGTTTAAAACCTTCGCACCAAATAACACTGCCCCGACTTTAACTAGAAACCCCATTTTCTTCGGCTTTATGTACACTGGATCTTTGTAGCCAATTTTCTTTTTAAGAAGAGAAAAATCATCTTTATACAGGTAATTTTTAAGATAGTCAAATTCATCTATCATCATATGCTGTTTCAAAATATCTAAGTTATGAAATATTAAGTATTTATTCAGCTTTTTATTATCAAGGTCAATTAGACCCTCAATTTCATCTACACTGAGTTTTATTCCACAATTCAATGCATTTAAGATGAATTCCTCCGCCTTCCCCAATTCTGCCAGTTGGAAAATAATCTCAATAACTTCTTCTTTTTCGGAAAAGTCCTTGATTTCTTTAGCACCTCGCACTTTATCACTATCTGACAGGTTGTAAAATGCATTATAGTAATCCTCCCAAGTTGCATTAGCAAAGGAAATCGAAGTTTTTAGGAGTGATTTAATCTCATCAGGGAATAGCATACTGCATTCTTCTAAATGGGTAATTTGTGTTTGAGTAAAAGGCTCTTTTACCAAAGGTATCAGCGCTTTCAGTGTTTCAGTATCTATGTATTCACATAGTGCAATTACACTTTCGGCATCAAAATAAACATTTTGCGATAGAGCTTTTCTTACAAGTCTTGACGCACCTTTCTCGTTCATGAAGTTTTCAGCAATTTCGCATATTTCTCGGATATCTCCAAAATCGGTGAGCGAAGATATTCTGCTTAGTTGCGTGCTCTCGGCCCAGTCATAGAACCTTGAGTAGTATTCTTGCCATACCATAAAACATCACCTCGTTTGCACATGAAATTATTTTAATAGCTTAGAAATTACTTACTCAAAACAAGTATAAAGTCGCTGTATATAATTATTTACATCGACCACTATATTTTCATAACCCCAATCAACTTCGCTCGCAACTTCTCGCTCTCGCCGCTACCGTTTGTTGAGAATCGTAT
>CAYJJJ010000078.1:0-9268 GCA_964370465.1 uncultured Oscillospiraceae bacterium | reverse complement strand
CGAGTTCACCAAAGAAGAGGCTTTGAAGTTTGTCGAGGAAAACAGCAAATAGTTACGCAAAAACAAACCAAAGTTTAATCTAAGCGTTAAAAACACCCTGTAACCGCAAATGGTTATAGGGTGTTTTCTTATTGAGGGTATACTTACATATAAATATTTTGGGGTCGCTCTCTTAAACTAAGCAAGTTTTCGGAAGTTTTATCCATAAACTTGTTTTGCCCTCCCAGCCTTTATTCCTGCTAAAGTCTGTTTTAGAGCGTACGCTACCTGAGTGCTACTCGTAGCTGGAAGACCCTCTAAGGGATACACCAAATTCATCTCTTTATATTTGTTTTCTCCCATGCGGTGATAAGGAATAAAGTCAAGCGCTTTAATGTTTCTTAGTTTTGCCAAAAAAAGCCCCAACCTAAACAAGTAGTTATCATCCAAAGTATGATCTTTTATTATTACATGTCTTATCCAAACATCTTTATTTATATCAGAAAGATACTGCGCAAATTGAAGTATCGGCTCATTATCAACACCAGTTAACAATTTATGAGCTTCTCTGTCAATATGCTTTATATCCAACAACACAAGATCCGTTACCGTCATCAATTCATCAAACCGAGCAGTATCTTTAATATTGAATGTAAATCCAGAAGTATCCAAAGCAGTATGAATTCCCGCAGATTTTGCTTGTTTGAAAAGCTTTGTCACAAAGTCAATCTGCAAAAGGGGCTCACCTCCGGTGACGGTAATGCCGCCCTTTGTAAATTCACTTGTATTATTAAATTTATCAATAACTTCATCAACCGACATTACACTTCCCACATCTTTTCCCCATGTATCGGGATTATGGCAGTATAAACAACGCAATGGGCAACCCTGTAAAAATAATACAAAGCGAATTCCAGGGCCGTCTACAGTTCCAAAGCTATCAAATGAGTGAACATAACCTTTCATTGTTTTTATAGTTTCGAATGGAAAGTTCGAGATATGATGTCGTCTTGTTGTTCCTTATTAAGTTTTACGAAATTTACCGCGTATCCGGACACGCGAACCGTAAGTTGTGGGTATCTTTCAGGGTGATTTTGCGCATCTAATAGCGTTTCTTTTGTAAACACATTTACATTAAGGTGATGACCGCCTTTTTGTGTGTAGCTATCGAGTAACTCCACAAGATTATCTATCTGTTGTCTGCTTGCCATAATGCTTTCTCCTTTTTTAGTCTATATTTTCGTTCGGTTGTTTGCAGGCAAAATTCCCAGCATCACAATCGTTAATTTCGCCTATCTCTATACTGATATCATCTATATTAAAGTCGCCAAAAAACACTTCGTCGTCTTTACCAAGCGCACCTGGAACTATAGAAAAAGTATCAGAAATGCCATCGAGCGCATCCTCAAACGGTAGTTTTGCAACCGATGCAAGCGAAGCCGCTGCCCCACTGGTATCTCTTCCGTGCATTGGGTTTGCACCCGGCGCAAAAGGTACACCAGCTTTTCTGCCGTCCGGTGTGTTTCCTGTCTTTTTACCATACACTACATTGGAAGTGATAGTCAAAATAGACATCGTTGGAACACCGTTTCGGTAGGTGTGGAACTTGCGTATTTTCTCCATAAATGTATGAATAATATCGGTGGCGATACTGTCTACCCTATCGTCATTATTACCGAATTTAGGATAATCTCCCTCCACCTGATAATCGACAACAAGTCCATCCTCATCGCGAATTGCTTTTACCTTTGCATATTTAATTGCACTTAACGAGTCAGCTATAACCGAAAGCCCAGCAATACCAGTTGCGAAGTAGCGTTTAACTTCCCTGTCATGCAAAGCCATTTGAACACGCTCATAGCAGTATTTGTCGTGCATATAATGGATTATATTTAGAGTGTTTACATACAATCCAGCAAGCCACTCTAACATATCATCATACTTTTGCAAAACATCATCATATTCGAGATATTCCGTTGTCACAGGACGATATTTTGGACCAACCTGAATTTTTAGTTTTTCGTCCATACCACCGTTTATTGCATAAAGTAGGCATTTTGCAAGGTTTGCCCTTGCACCGAAAAACTGCATTTCTTTGCCAACCTTCATTGAGGATACACAGCAAGCTATTGCATAATCGTGTCCATGAATTTCTCGCATCAACTCATCGTTTTCATATTGTATTGAAGAAGTTTTTATAGACATTTTTGCACAGTATCTTTTAAAGTTTGACGGTAACCGCCACGACCAAAGAACAGTCAAATTAGGCTCTGGAGCAGGCCCTAAAGTATCGAGTGTATGCAAAAATCTATATGATGATTTAGTAACCATATGGTTTCCACCAGTTGCCATACCGCCAATCGACTCTGTAACCCATGTTGGGTCGCCTGAAAATAGGTTGTTGTAATCAGCTGTTCTTGCAAATTTCACAAGACGCAGTTTCATTACAAAATGGTCGATATACTCTTGAATTTCTTCTTCTGTTACAATTCCAGCTTTTAGGTCACGCTCAATATAAATATCTAAAAATGTCGATACTCTTCCAAGGCTCATCGCAGCGCCGTTTTGCTCTTTGATTGCAGCAAGGTATCCAAAATATAGCCACTGTATAGCCTCTTTAGCTGTAGATGCTGGTTTCGATATATCAAACCCGTAACTCGCTGCCATAACCTTTATCTCTTCAAGGGCTCTGTATTGTTCTGAGAGCTCCTCGCGTAGTCGTATATTCTCTTCGGTCATACGCGATGGTGCAGTTTTAAGCTGCTCAAGCTTATCCTCTTTTAGCATATCTATACCATAAAGAGCAATCCTACGATAATCACCAATTATTCTTCCTCGACCGTAAGCATCGGGAAGTCCTGTTATAATTGCAGACTTTCGAGCAAGTCTTATCTCATCGGTATAAACATCGAAAACTCCGTCGTTATGCGTTTTACGATATTTGACAAAAATATCTTTTGTGCTCTCGGGCACTTCATAGCCGTATTGTGAGCAAGCATTTACTGCAGTTCTAATTCCTCCAAATGGTTGAAAACTGCGCTTAAATGGCTTGTCTGTTTGAAAGCCTACTATCGTTTCAAGAGATTTATCAAGATATCCGGGCGCATGTGAAGTCACTGTGGAAATAATATCGCTATCCATTTCTAGCACACCGTTCTTTTCGTTTTCCTGTTTGTTCAAATCAGTGACTATTTCCCACAATTTTTTCGTACTATCTGAGACAGATGCCAAAAAATTCTCGTCGCCGTCATATGGAGTATAGTTTAGTGTAATAAAATCACCGGTATCAACCGCAACACTACACCACCTGCCTGTTTTGAATCCTTTCCATGAATTCGTAAAATTAAACGTCATAAATAATTCCTTCCCGCTTAACAGTTAGCAAAAGCTAACTCGCACATAAAACTTTTATGCATTTAGTATATCCTATTTCACCAAATAAATAAAGGTGCAAAATATACAAGGTAGAATTAACAACTTCGTTAAATTTTAGTCAATCTTTTCAGCGGTATTCCCACTTCCATTTCAAGCGGTGTTTCACCCTGCTTTTTTATCTCTTTTCACAAAAATTCGGATAAAATTTTCCTTGTAATTCTATCTAACCTTTTGCATTTTGCATCTTTCTATACTTGACCATAACTTTATCATTTGGTACAATAATAAAGTAGATATAAATGGGGAATTAGCTCACCTGGGAGAGCGCTACAATGGCATTGTAGAGGTAGTCGGTTCAAGTCCGATATTCTCCACCAGACAACGTGACGCATAATCAAAAGTCGTATGACATTAAGTCGTACGGCTTTTGCTTTGTTCTGTGACTCTGCATCTATTTGTTCAGCATAGCCCTGCGCAATGCTGAACAAATTTATTTTTGGTACAGCGTTTTGTCTTTTTTAATCAAATTTTAATAAAACTATGTTATAATACCGACAAAACTAATTTTAAAGAGGATAGCATATGAGAGTTTTGCTTGCAGAAGATGAGCGAGATATGAATAAAATTATCACCAAAAAACTAACATCAGAGGGCTATGCTGTTGACAGCGTCTTTGATGGTGAAGCTGCAACTGAGTATATTGTCAGTGCTGATTACGATGTAGTGATACTTGATATTATGATGCCTAAACAGGACGGCTTTGAAGTACTTAAAACAATGCGTGATAAAATGATAGAAACACCTGTGATTTTTCTCACTGCGAGAGATGCAGTTTCCGACAGAGTGAAAGGGCTTGATTTGGGTGCAAACGATTACCTTGTAAAGCCTTTTTCATTTGAAGAACTTATGGCGCGTATTCGTGTTATGACAAGACTTAAATCGGGAAAATCAACAAACATACTAACCGTTGCCGACTTAACACTTGATATAGGCTCACACATTGTAAAGCGTGGAGATACTGTGATAAATCTATCAGCAAAAGAATATGCAATTCTCAAGTATATGATGTATAATGCGGGAATTGTCCTCTCAAGAGAAAAAATTGAAAATCACATCTGGAACCACGACTATGAGGGCGGCACAAATGTTGTTGATGTTTATATCAGGTATCTGAGAGTGAAGATTGACAGTGATTACGATATAAAGCTTATACATACAGTAAGAGGTAGTGGCTACTTACTTCGGGAGGGTCTATGAAAAATGTATCGGCAAAAATAAGGCTCACCCTTTTCACAACATTTCTCATGCTACTAATGGCCGGTGTTTTAGTAGCCCTGATGTTCTCGATGAGTGATGACATTGTTTTGGCAAACAGCATTTCTCAGCTGACTGAAGTTGTCGATGATAACTCAGACGAGCTTGAGTATGATGATGGCAAACTCGACTTGGGAGATGTTGATTTCTTTAAAAAGGGCGTATACACGATACTATATACCGAAGACGGTGAATATATTGAGGGTGATTTTCCAGAAGAAGGCATCTCTGCACTGCCGTTTCTCGACAAAGAAACCAGCGAGTTTACCGCCGACGGAGTGCTGTATTATGTCTACGACAGATTATCGCCAGTGGAAGATTCACGCGCACTTGTTTGGATGCGTGGAGTTATAGCAATCGATGAGGTCGCAACTGCCACAAACAGCATTTTACAAACAGCACTACTATCTCTGCCGTTTTTTGTCCTTTTAGGCGCTATTGGGTGCTACTTTATTGCAAAAAGCACATTTCGCCCTATAGATAAAATTGTGAAAACAGCAGAGGATATAAGCGAGAGCGAAAACCTTTCTCTGCGCATCGACTTGCAAGGCGGAAGCCCTGAAATACGAAAACTTTCAGATACATTTGATAAAATGTTTGAACGTTTAGAGGGTGCATTTGAAGCGGAAAAGCAATTTACTTCCGATGTTTCGCACGAACTTCGCACTCCGACCGCTGTTATCTTAGCGCAGTGCGAGTATGCAATTGGCGAGAGCATCACCTTAGAAGATAAAGAGGAGGCGCTTGAAACGGTGCAAAGACAGGCGACGAAGATGGCAAGTCTGATTGCGGACCTGTTAAACCTTATGCGAATGGACAGAGGAGCCGAAAAAGCACAGCTTTTGCAGATTAATCTAAGTGATCTCGTGCGAGATGTCTGCGAAGAGCAGAGATTGCTTGCAACTGAGGATATTAATCTAACCTATGATATTGAGCCCGATATTAGTGGAATGTTTGACTGCGCTATGATTAGCAGAGTTCTCACAAACCTAATAAGCAATTCGTTCTGTTACAAAAAGGAAACTGGTACCGCCAATGCTCATGTAACCCTAAGGCAGACCAACACGGAAATACTCCTGTCAGTGAAAGATGACGGTATAGGTATAGCGAGAGAGCACCAAGAAAAGATTTGGAACAGATTTTATCAAGTGGATAGCTCTCGCACATCAAGTCAATACGGCAGCATGGGGCTTGGGTTGTCTATGGTGGCACAGATAGCAAAGCTACACAACGCAAAAATCGAACTCGAAAGCGAACTCAATCAAGGCAGTTTGTTCACTGTAAAATTCCCAAAATAAATTTACAGTTTTAATGTTGTTTTAATTTTAGAGGTGTATTATATAAATATACTAAGAATTACAAACAAATATTAGGAGGCAATTATAATGAAATCTAAAATCACAATGAAAACTGTCGGTATTATATCTTGTGCTGCACTTGTTACAGTAGCATTGGCAGGCGGAGTTTTGGCTTTAACAATACCTGCGACAACACCTGCTCCAGAGCAGCCGAGCGCAGGACAAACTGACCCAATTTCAAATAATTTATCAGAGCAAACTTTATCGACCCAGTCCGAAAACTATATCGGCGAAGATAGAGCGAAAGAGATAGCACTTGCACACGCAGGACTTGGTGAAGCTGATGTTTCGCATATGCTTTGCAAACTCGATTACGATGACGGTATTGCGGAATATGAAGTGGAATTTTGGGATGGTACAACCGAGTATGACTATGAGATTAACGCGATAAGCGGTGATATTATAGGTTATGACTACGACATGGAAAGCTATGACGGAAATCATGTAACACCACCTACCACAACTAATCCTGCTGATTATATCGGCGAAGATAGAGCGAAAGAGATAGCACTTGCACACGCAGGACTTGGTGAAGCTGATGTTTCGCATATGCTTTGCAAACTCGATTACGATGACGGTATTGCGGAATATGAAGTGGAATTTTGGGATGGTACAACCGAGTATGACTATGAGATTAACGCGATAAGCGGTGATATTATAGGTTATGACTACGACATGGAAAGCTATGACGGAAATCATGTAACACCACCTACCACAACTAATCCTGCTGATTATATCGGCGAAGATAGAGCAAAAGCGATAGCACTTGCACACGCAGGTGTATCTGAAAGCGAAGCTGGTTTTATTAAATGCGAGTTCGACATAGATGATGGCTATGCCGAATACGAAGTAGAATGGCAAATCGGCAGAACAGAATACGAATATACAATCAGCGCTACTGATGGTACTATTTGGGAGCATGATGTTGAATACGATGATTGATCATTGCTTTAAATACAAAAATATTAGTGTGGCGGTATAAATCTATTTCAACTGACACAGCTGACAATAAAAAAGCGACCTATTTTAGGTCGTTTTTTGTTTGTTTAAATATGAGCACTTCTTTTTAATCAGATATTATTATATATTGCTTTTAACCCTGTTGTCTTGTGTAAAAAACACCGATAGCACTCCCTATTACAGCTACGAGCCAGAAGAGAAACAGCGATAAGAACGAAATTGAAAACCACGGTATGAATACAGAGGGCAGAAAAATTGTTGCCACAAGCAATACAAATAAACTGTCCATCTTTTTGTTTTGTGCTCCATAGAGCGCTGATGCTATAAAGCAAACAGGGGGTGTTATTGAAATCAGTAGCATAACCCTCATACCCTCATCAACAACTAAGTTTGGAAATAAGTAGAATGAAACCGCTATCACTATAATATAAGGAATAATTTTAATCTTTTTTTTCATATAACTCCCCTCTCTTTCTGTATTTATTTTACAAGATATATTATGCATTTTCACACTATTATATGTATCATAATTTTATATTAAAGAAAAATAAATAAATTCTATATTCCATATATCTTTGCTTTATATCTTTTAAAAAAACACTTGACAACAGCCAGTTAGTCGCATATAATATATAAGGTATTAGATATAACTAACTATTATATGTAGGTGAGAAAATGGAAAACATTTTATTTAGCAACAGCAAAGCGGTTAATTTAGAGGAGCCGATTATAACTATGATTAATAGCAATTTAAATAGTGCAGATATTTTAAAAGAATATACAATCACATCAATAAACACAGACAGCGAAGAGATGGAAGACTTTCTTTTCACACTTGGTTGTTACAAAGGCGAGAAGATAACTGTCATATCTAAAGTTTCAAATAGTCTTGTTGTTTCAATCAAAGATGCAAGGTATAGCATAGATAAAGAGCTTGCAAGTTGCATCATAGTAAGCGCCTAATAATACTGCTTAGCAGTATTTTTTTAGCAGATAAAGTTATCTGCAACTAACTTTTGGGAGGATAATATGAGAATAGCATTAGCAGGAAACCCGAACAGCGGTAAAACAACCCTATATAACGCACTAACGGGTAAACAAGAGCATGTTGGAAACTGGGCAGGGGTTACAGTTGATAGCAAAGAAAGTCCAATTAAAAAAGGAATATCCGAGCAGGATATCACGGTAGTTGACCTACCGGGCGCCTACTCTATGTCACCTTTCACCTCAGAGGAGAACATCACAAAGGATTACATAAAAGGCAATAACGCAGAGGCTATAATTAATATAGTTGACGCTACAAACCTATCGAGAAGCTTATTTTTTACAACACAGATTTTAGAGCTTGGCATACCAGTTGTCGTTGCACTCAACAAAAACGACCTCACTGATAAGCAGAGTATTGATATCGACATTGCAAAACTTTCAGAAGAGCTTAAATGCCCTGTTATTGAAACAGTGGCTACAACAGATAACAACGAAGAGCTATCAAAACTAATAGCTGCAGCTGTTGAAATCATTGGAAAAGGACAAGAAGCTTGTTACTCAACCAGTGAAGTTGACTCCGATAATAGAGATGCAGTTAAAGCATCAGACATCGCAAGATATGATTTTGTAAATAAAATTGTTGCAAGCGTTGAGAAACGAGCTGTTGCAAGCAATAAGCTAACAATACAAGATAAAATCGATAAGGTTCTTGCAAACAAAATACTCGGTCTACCGATATTTGCATTTATCATGTGGCTTGTATTTGATATTTCACAGACATATGTAGGTCCTTTCTTCGCAGACACACTTGTAGGATGGATTGAAGGATTCCAAGGGTCTGTTGGCGAGATGATGAGCTCTGCTTCCCCTATCCTATCAGCACTTGTTGTTGACGGTATCATAGGCGGATTTGCAGCAGTTGTTGGATTCTTACCACTAATCATGGTAATGTTCTTCCTACTAGCACTTCTTGAGGACTGCGGATACATGGCAAGGGTTGCCGTTGTTATGGATACATTCTTCAAATGGGTTGGTCTATCGGGTCGTTCAATTATCCCTATGGTTATCGGAACAGCTTGTGCTATCCCTGGTGTTATGGCTACAAGAACTATTAAAAACGAAAGACAGCGCCGCACAACAGCGATGCTAACTCCGTTTATTCCCTGTGGAGCGAAACTTCCAGTTATCGCACTTTTCGCAGGTGTATTCTTCCCAGAAGCTAGCTGGGTAAGCCCACTTATGTACTTCGTTGGTATATTCCTAATTATTGCAAGTGCATTTGTTATCGTTCGTAT
>CAYJJJ010000077.1:0-9488 GCA_964370465.1 uncultured Oscillospiraceae bacterium | reverse complement strand
CCCAACCTTTTGCCCTACCGACCGCCTTATCCCAGCCTTTTAGAAGCTCTAAAACCCGCTCGCTCGCTAGCGCCGGGTAAAATACTTTATCTATCTCAGCCCCTGTTTTCAGGCTCTCCATCGACTCAAAAAACCCGACCGCAAGACCTGCGAGATAAGCCGCCCCAAGTGCCGTTGTTTCACTCACCTTCGGCACACTGAGCATAACATTTGAGATATCCGCCTGAAACTGCATAAGAAAACTATCACGACAAGCACCGCCGTCCACCCGCACTTCACGAAGTTTCTCCCCGATATCCCGCTCCATTGCGGCAAAAAGGTCGTTGCACTGATATGCTATTGACTCATTTGCAGCCCTTATAATATGCGCTCTTTTAGTGCCACGGGTTATCCCCACCAAAGCGCCCCTTGCATACATATCCCAGTGCGGCGCACCAAGCCCTGTGAACGCAGGCACTAGATAAACGCCACCGCTGTCCGCCACCTTATTCGAGTAGTACTCAACGTCGGCGCTCTCATCAATAATACGAAGCTCATCACGAAGCCACTGGATAACCGCACCACCGACGAAAACCGACCCCTCGAGAGCATAGCAAACCTCATCGCCTATTTTATAACCTATTGTCGTCAAAAGACCGCTACTGCTCGAAACAGGAGTGTTCCCTGTGTTCAGTAGCATAAAACAACCTGTGCCGTAGGTATTTTTGATATCCCCACGCTCAAAGCACCGTTGTCCAAAAAGCGCCGCGTGCTGGTCCCCTGCAATCCCCGCAATCGGCACTGCAACACCATCTATAATAGTTTCACCAAAAATCTCACTGCAACTGCGCACCTCTGGCAACATCGATAGCGGAATATCGAGCTCACTCAAAAGTCGCTCATCCCAACAGAGGTTATTTATATCAAAAAGCATCGTCCGCGAAGCATTTGTAACATCAGTCGCATGAACTTTACCGTCGGTCAGTTTCCAAAGAAGCCAAGTGTCCACCGTGCCAAATAAAAGCTCGCCCCGCTCAGCACGCTCCCGCACCCCCGAAACGTTATCCAAAATCCATTTAATCTTAGTTGCGCTAAAATAAGCGTCCACCACAAGTCCCGTCGTGTTTTTAATATAGTCGGATAGCCCTCTGTTCTTTAGCTCGTCGCAGATAGAAGCAGTCCGCCTACACTGCCAAACGATAGCATTGTAAACAGGCACCCCTGTATTTTTATCCCAAACTATCGTTGTTTCCCTCTGGTTTGTTATACCGATAGCCGCTATTTCAGTGGGGATTATATTGTTTTTCGAAAGCACCTCACAAAGCACCCCGTACTGACTCGAAAAAATCTCCGCTGGGTCGTGCTCAACGAGCCCAGGTGACGGATAATACTGTGTATATTCCCTCTGTGCTATATCGACTATATTCTGATTTTTATCAAAGACTACAACTCTCGAGCTTGTCGTCCCCTGGTCGAGTGCTACGATATACTTTTTCATAATAGCCTCCTTAAATCTCTATTAGCTCATCAGCTTCAAAATCCCGAACAGCCACAGTCCCCAAAACAGCATCCCAAAGGGTCGGCGAAATGCCATTCCCAGGCCTTTTAACGCAGAGATTACTCTCCGATAAAACCTCACCCTTTTTAATATCGCACCTCGCTATAATTGAGCGCCTTGCGATATCTTTAGTATCCCTCTCGCTCTCGCTCACCCTTTTAATTCCGTCCCCGAGCAGTATTTCAACATTGCGAACAGACTCTATCAGTGCTCGGAGCTCCTCAGGTGACGCCGAGCAAATCTGGTCGGGACCAGGTAGGCTCTTATCCGCTGTAAAGTGTTTTTCCAAGACAGTCGCCCCGAGTGCCGCCGCCGCAATGCAGGCATCGTTTGTCAGGGTATGGTCGCTGTATCCGACCGGAACTGCAAATTTTTCTTTAATATCAAGCATCGCCAAAACATTCGCATCAGAAAGTGGTGTTGGATATTGGCTGTTGCAGTGAAGCACTGTTATATCGGTAGCACCATTTTCTCTCAGCACTTTGAGCGCCCCTTCTATCTCCTCTATATCCGACATACCAGTCGAGATAATAACAGGTTTTCTAAATGAAGCTATCTTCTTAAGATATGGGTAGTTTGTTATCTCGCCACTCGGCACTTTAAAAATTGAAACCCCAATTCCATCTAAAAAATCGGCACTTTTCAAGTCAAACGGTGTCGATAAAAAAGTTATACCAACCTTGTCCGCATAGTCTTTCAGCTCCTGAAAGTCTGCAAAAGAGAGCTCAAAGCTACGAATCATATCGAGCTGACTCTCGTCTTTCCCAGTATTTTCCTTTTGATATTCCGCCTGTTTTCCGTGAATTGAAACAACCTCTTCCGCTATAAAGGTCTGAAACTTAACCGCATCGGCACCCGCCTCTTTTGCAATATCGACAAGTTTTTTCGCAAGCACCATATCGCCATTATGATTAACGCCCGCTTCCGCTATAAAATATATTCCCATATCAAAAGTCCTCTCTTTTTAGTCTAAACGAGTAGCACTCACGCCCAGTATACTTATCAATCGTCTTCTCGCAATCGTGAAACCCGACACGAAAAAGAAGCCGTTGCGACTGTTTGTTCTCGGTAAAGGTGAGTGCAAAAAGCTCTGGCACCCCTATTTTTTCAAATGCAAACTTGATAACCGCCGCCACCGCTTCACTGCCGTATCCATTCCCCCAAAAATCATATCCAAGGCAGTAGCCAAGCTCAGCCGTATTCCCCACTATATCAATAGAAACACCACCGATAATCTCGCCCTTTAAATCAATCGCCCAGTGGTAGTAATCGAGATTATCATACCGCATAATCCAGGAAGACATCAGATTTTTCGTCTGTTTTAAATCCTTATGGTAGTCCCAACGCAAAAACTCTGTAACCCTCTTATCAGATGTATAATTTTTAAAGGCACTCGGCGCATCTTCTATAACATACCGCCTTAAAACAAGCCTGTCGGTGCGAATAGTACTGGTTCCTCTCCCCATTAAAATCCCGCCTCTTCGAGGATTATAACAACCTTTATCCTACCCTTCTGGCGAACATGCCCAATTGCCACATAGTTGCAACATATTCTCGAGGGCGTTTTGCAATCCATGCATTTCCCAGCTTTCGCACATGGGTTTTCAATACCAAGACGCACGCAGTTTGCAGGTGCCGAAACCTCTCTATTTCGCATAACAGCCTCATCAATATCTCTCACTATTTTGTTATGCCCCGCAACAATAACCACCATCTTCGGTCCATAGATATAAGCGGCAACCCTATTGCCGTTACCATCGACGTTATAGAGAATACCATCTTCGGTTATAGCGTTTGAAGAGCCAAAATAAACATCGCTATCAAAGCTTTTTAGCATAAGCGCACGAAGCCCCTCGGGCGTGCCGTCGGTTTTGTCCCGTGTCATATAATTACATGGATGCTCTCTTAGCATCGCATCTATACCTGTGTCAATTATAGTCATCGAGCCACCGCCCGCAACGGTATCCCCCTCTTTTACAAAGCTTTTCGCAATCTCCACCGCCTGCGCCTTATCCTTTGCTATGTAACATTCAAACCCATTTTTCTCAAGATTTTTTATAGTTCTCTCAACTTTTTTTGTTATAACAGTTTCTATCGGTGTCATAATATCCTCCTTAGTTTTTTATCGGTGTTGGGAATGCATTTTATCCACTCCGAAAAGCACAAAATCAATATCTATTCGTTAGTATCTACATTCTCATCAATCGGGGTTAATCCGCTATCCCCTTCAAGCGTTTCAACATTTCGCAAACTTCTAATCATAACGTTTGTTCTTGTCGTCAAAAGGTCATCGATATCCTTACCAGCACCCGAAATCTTATCTCGTGCTTTTTTCAAAAGACCCTCAAACTTCTCAAACTCCTTCTTAACCTTTGCCAGTGTATCCCAAACTTCCGAACTTCTCTTCTCAATAGCAAGCGTTTTAAAGCCCATCTGCAAGCTGTTTAGCAGTGCCGCCATCGTTGTAGGTCCCGCAATATTTATTTTAAAATCCCTCTGCAACACTTCAACAAGCCCCATTCTGATAACCTCGGCATAAAGTCCCTCTGTCGGCAGAAACATAACAGCAAAATCGGTGGTGTTTGGCGGGTCGATATATTTTGTGCTTATATCCTTTGCCATCTTGCGAATTTCACTCGCAATTTCCTTTTTCGCCGCTTCAATTAGCACCTTATCGGCGGTATCATAAGCGTCTACGAGTTTAACATACCTATCCCCCGGGAACTTCGCATCAATCGGCAGATAAACAGGCTTATCACCACCTGGCATCTTCACTGCAAACTCAACAAACTCATTTTTAATCTTTAAGTTTTCAACATACTGCTCGCCCGACATAATCTCTGAGAGAATAGACCCCAGCTGAATTTCGCCGAGTATCCCCCTTGTTTTAACGTTTGAGAGCACCTTTTTCAGGTCGCCAACGCCAGCCGCCAAACTCTGCATCTCGCCAAGTCCTTTGTAAACCTCTGTAAGCTGGTCGCTAACCTGCTTAAACGACTGCGAAATCCTCTCATTTAGCGTCTTTGAGAGCTTTTCATCAACCGTCTCTCGCATCTGGTCAAGCTTTCTGCGGTTTTCACTCTGCAACGATTCGAGCGACTCTTTAATAGTCTTCTCAACAGCAGCTATCCTATCAGCGGTGCTCTTCTCAAGGCTCTGTTGCCGAATAAGCAGCTGCTCGCTCATCTGTCTTATCTGCTCATTCTGCCCCTTACCGCTCTGTTCAACGCTCATATTAACAATCTTTCCGAGATTTTCATATCCGCCAGAAATATTTTCCGATATCTCACGGCGAAGAGCACTGTTCCCCTCATCGATATCCGCTTTAACCTCACGGCGAAACTGCAAAAACTGCCCGTCATCTTTGCCGCCGCTCTTTGATAAAAGCACTATAAGCAGTATTATAACCGCTATTAATAGTCCTATAATTATGTAGAGTAAAAAATCCATAAATCCTCCTATGTAAGCGCCATATGGCGCTCTTGCTATTTGCTTTTTTTGTTTTTTGCTGTGGAGTTTGTTGCAGAACTACTCTGTGAACTACCACTCTGCCCCGACAACATCTCTGGAAGTTCTTCCACTGGACTTAAATTATCAAGCGGGTTTTGATCCCTAAAGATAATCGATGCTAAACTCTCACCTTTTGACCTACCGATATAATCGTTACTTCTGTTTTTCTTTCTTTTTGCCATATTAAATCACCTCGGTGTTATTATCCCCCACACCGATATGAATTATTATCGATTTTCAACTAAATATGTAGCTTCGATATCGCTAATATGCATCTTAACTGCGAGCGGAAACTGCGAAAACGCCCCCGATATAGCAAAACTGCCACCTTTAACTGCATCGTCAAATCCACCCATATGCCAGCGGATTGCCATAGCCTCCTCGCTTCGAAGTTTAAAAAACCTCTCTATTAAAAAAACGCTCTTCTCGCCATGCCCAAACGGAAATTTATCATCAACGGTATAATATGGAACTTTTTCCCACTCCCCCCGCTCATTTTTCTGGTTCCGGTACGAAACGGTATAGAACCCCGCTTTACAGACATCGTGCAGAAGGGTGACGATAGCAACACTCTCCGCATCCTCATCGCTATACCTCTGACAAAAAACATCGTAGACGTTTAGCGAGTGGTTGCAAAGCCCACCCTCTATCGCATTGTGAAACTTAGTGCTTGCGGGGGCCTCAAAAAAATCGGTCGAGCAAAGCCAGTTTAAAAACTTATCAATTCCGCTCCTCTTTATATTATCTTTTGCAATCTGCAAAAATCTTTCTTTATCACTCATAACTTACTCCTTAATAAAAAAACTTTTTTCGGTTAAAAATATAATTATACAAAAATTTAATGAATAAATAGTTAACAGAGGTTTATATGCACAGTGAAATAGACAGAAACACCCTGCTCACCCTAATACTCCAAAAAGAGAGCGACTATACCGACGAAGAGCTTATCCATCTTCTGCTCGCACACCAAACATCGGCAAAAATAACTGATATCAAACCTACATTTAAAGATAAAATCGCAGATAAGATAGCGAAGTTTGTCGGCAGTTGGTCTTTCATTATATCATTCACCTCTGCCATTTTCATCTGGATGATTTTAAATGTCATCTTCCTTTTAAACGGCGGATTCGACCCATATCCATTTATCCTTCTAAATCTTATCCTCTCCTGTGTTGCAGCAGTGCAAGCGCCACTTATTATGATGAGCCAGAACAGGCAGGAACAAAAAGACAGACTCCGAGAGGAGAGCGGATATATGGTTAATCTAAAAAACGAGGTAATCCTTAAAGACTTGCACCATAAAGCAGATAAAATTATCGAGCTTTTAGAGGATAGCAAGGGAAACTAAAAGCTGTCCATTTTGAATATGGATAAGGGCATATTTCAGCCTGCCGTCACCCTTTCCACCGATAGACCCTGGGTTTACAAGTCGAACACCATTAACAGTATTTTCCTTTTGTATGTGGGTATGGCCATAAAGCGCTATGTCCACATTATTTTGCTTTGCATGAAGAGCTAGGGCG
Source organism: uncultured Oscillospiraceae bacterium (assembly GCA_964370465.1). GTDB lineage: Bacteria > Bacillota > Clostridia > Oscillospirales > Ruminococcaceae > CAYJGN01. The sequence continues at coordinate 2,918 of CAYJJJ010000077.1, read as the reverse complement.
TTTAGGTTATTTTTAACATCGAATTTGTGCCCGTGGCATAAACTGAAATAGATACCCGAAACGTCTACGTAGTCGATAAGCGGAACGTCTGGCGGTGGCGGAAAATCCCAGTTTCCCGAAACGATAACAAGCTTGCTTTTTGGAATACTACTTTTCTCCACATCAGCTACCCCATCCCCTAAAAAAAAGAACTTATCGGCATCGCTGTGTAGCTTGTAAAGGCTCTCAACCGCACCGGTTTTACCGTGGCTATCCGCAAAGACTACTATTTTCATAGAACAAAACCCCCTCTATTCTAATATAATAAAATATGGCATAAATTAATAATGTCAGTAAACTGTGAGTGTTAGGAGAAATACATATGAAACTTTCAAAACCCCAGCTGGAAGCACTTCTCAAAATGGCGGCAAAGCAACTTAAAATGAGCGAAACTGAGCTTGTAGATAAACTGCAAAACCGCGACTTCGACAGCCTTCTAAAAGGCAATCAGAGCAAACAGGTTGAGGCGATACTCAAAGATAAAAAAGCTATCGACGACCTGCTCGGAAGTGACGCCGCAAAGGAGATAATGAAAAAACATAAGGGGACATAAATTATGGAAGAGCTACTCTCAAAACTCGCAGGTCTTGTCGGTGGCGAGGGTGAAGACGCTATATCCTCTCTGCTATCTTCATTTGTCGGCGGCGAGGGAGAAGATGGAGAAACACCCTCCCTCCCAATCGACCCGATAGCTTTAATCTCTATCTTCTCAGCATTTGAAGAGAGCCGTGAAAGCACTGATATAGTCCTTTTAAAAGCGATAAAGCCCTATTTATCAGGTGGCCGTAGTCCTAAAGTTGACGAAGCTATAAGAGTTATGCAGATTATATCAATATGGCCTACAATCCGCGACAGCGGTTTACTGAACTCATTCTTTGGCGGGGAATAGTATTTGTCGCCAAAGAAAAAAATTGTTAAACAAGAGGAGGAGGCAAGTATGGAACTCACCGAAAAAGAATTATACAGAAGACGCCAGCAAGCGATGCGAGAAGCGGCAGAGATGCATAAACGGCAAAAACCGTCAAGTCACAGCACAAGCCATGAAGTTGTAGCAGCACTGCCACCGGCAAAAAAGGAAAACGCACACTCAAACTTAAACAATCTACTCGGAAACCTCAAAATCGATAAAGATTTAGCGCTCTTAGCAATTCTCGCTTTTATTCTGCTAAAAGACGAGCACGAGCACAACGCCCTGCTAATAGCCCTGCTCTATATCCTCCTCTAAAGGCCTTCGTTATCAGCCATTTGCCCCGACTATTAGCTATCAGTTCTTTTCTCTATCGCAAAGTGTCTTGTAAATATCCCCTTTACGCATACCTGAGATATCTGCCGCAGTTTTTGCGGCATCTTTTATGCTCATTCCCTTTTCTCTGAAATCTATTGCGAGCGCTATCCCATCAAAGCTGGCAGACCCAGAAACGCTCTCCCCCTCAACCACAACAACAAACTCACCTCGGGGTTCTCTACCTTTATAGTCCTCTAATATTTGGGATACCCGTTTTTTCACCGTTTCCTCGTAAATTTTTGTAATCTCTCTGCTAACTGCAACCGTCCTATCTCCCAAAACCTCCAAAACAAGCTCTAAATCTCGAATAAGCTTGTGTGGCGGACAGTAGAAGACAAAGTTTTTACCTGTTTTCTGCACTTCCTCGAGCTTTTTCACTATATCTTTTTTTTGTTTTGGCAAAAATGATATAAACAAAAACTCTGTGCAGTCAATCCCCGATAGTGCAACTGCAGTTGCAAGCGCCGTCGGTCCCGGTACCGATAAAACCTCAACCCCCGCCTCTCTCGCCGCATTTATAAGGTAAAACCCAGGATCTGAAATACAAGGCATACCGGCGTCGCTGACAAGAGCGGCACTCTCACCCGCCAATATCCTCTCAACAATACCTCCGCTTTTTTCTTTCTCGGTGTAGTTATGAGAAGAAATGAGCGGTTTTTTTATATCGAATTTGTTTAGCAGTTTCAGCGTAACCCTTGTATCTTCAGCGACGATAAAATCCACCTCCGAGAGGGTCTGCACTGCTCTATTTGAAAAATCTGACAGGTTACCTATCGGCGTCCCCACTATAAAAAGTTTACCCATTATACATCTCCCTGTATATCATCTCGCACTCATCACTCTTGATGTAAAGCGTATCATTCACAACTAAATTTTTGCCGCCGTTTCGCACCGCTTTAAGCAAAAACAAAAACGGCGCCTTCCCCACCTCATCGGACACAAACCTTATAAGTTGTGGCTCTAAGCTCTGCTCTCGAAGTGTTGTTAACACATCACAAAGCCTCTCTGGACGATGACAGATATAAAATTTACCATTTTGTTTTAGTAGTTTTTTTGAAGCCGCTGCCACATCAGAAAAATCGCAAGCCACCTCATGGTAAGCTCGAGCCCTCTCAATATTTTCGCTTATAAGCCCACGCCCAACCTCTTTATACGGCGGATTGCAGACAACTATATCAAAGCTATTCACCATCTGGGATGGCAGATCTTTTAAATCGGCAAGGAGCGATTTCACACTATCTGAAACCAAACTTCTCTCCACTCCTTCACAAAACTGCTCTATTGCCATCTCGCTAATATCCACTCCCACAATATCGGAAAACCGCTTTGATAGCAGAAGTGAGATAATTCCACACCCAACCCCAAGCTCACAAACTCTATCGCTTTTTTTGCCGGCAACAAAGCATTGAAGCAGAAGCGCATCGGTGCCAAAAGCATGGTAATCACTTGTCACAACCTCGATATTTCCAATATTTTCAATCCTACCCATAGCACCCTCTTAAACTAAATTAACAGCCTTCTGAAAATTTCCTTGTAAAACTTATTTAATCTGTTATTCCTATAGTAAAGGCTTATGAAAACTATGTCAACAAAA
>CAYJJJ010000076.1:0-9499 GCA_964370465.1 uncultured Oscillospiraceae bacterium | reverse complement strand
CCCTACAACACACCTTAAAATTTGTGGCAACCTTGCGGGCGGATATGTTGAGAAAACGAGTGCCGCCTGTGGCGGAATAAACGAGTTTTCGATAGGCGTAGCCGAACAGAGTCGGTCGAAGCGATAGAGAGAGCGACGACAATTCGGCAAGAGATCCGCCCCTACCAATCTCTAACTTCTAATTCCTAACCCCTAATCCCCTACTTATGGTAAAGCGTTGGGAACTGGTATTTCGGGTCACTTGTGTGGTTTATGCCGAGTTTTTTGAAAACATTGTCATCAACCTGCGATAGAATTACAGTTGTATGCGCCTCTGTGCCTTCAAGTGCCGATAGCTTCTCCATCGCCTTTTTCGCATCTCTATTTGTCACCGCTGAAATTGATAGTGCAATTAAAACCTCATCGAGGTGGAGTCTTGGGTTTCTGTTTTTTAGATGCCTTGTTTTGAGCTCTCCGATTGGTTTTACGATTTCAGGCGCTATCAAATCTGCGCTATCATCAATTTTTGCCACTGCCTTTAGTGCATTGAGTAGTGCTGCCGCACTGCACCCGAGCAGTGAACTTGTTTTACCCGTTATAATTCTTCCGTCACGAAGCTCAATTGCCGCACCCGGAAGACCACTATTTAGTGCTACCTCCTCAGCTGCCACTGCAACTTTTCTATTTTGCGGAGTGAGTTTTGTGCGGTTTAGCAGTATCTCCATCTTCTGGACGCTCTCTGCTGAAATTTTCCCTTGTTTTTTCTGAACAAGCGTTTGGTAATATCTTCTTAAAATTTCTCTCTTTGAAGCATCACTGCAAAAATCGTCGTTGATAATGCATTTCCCCGCCATATTAACACCCATATCTGTAGGTGATTTGTATGGGTTTTCACCGTAAATCTTTTCAAATGTTGCCGCTAAAACAGGGAAAACTTCTATATCTCTGTTGTAATTAACCGCCGTTTCGCCATATGCCTCTAAGTGATACGGGTCAATCATATTTATATCCTGCAAGTCAATAGTTGCCGCCTCATAAGCGAGATTCACAGGGTGCATAAGTGGCAGATTCCAGATAGGGAAAGTCTCAAACTTTGCATACCCTGCCGATACCCCTCTTTCATGCTCGTGATAGAGCTGTGAAAGACAGGTAGCCATCTTTCCACTGCCGGGCCCCGGCGCCGTTACAACAACCAGCGGACGCTCAGTTTTTATATATTCGTTTCTGCCAAATCCCTCTTCGCTCACAATATATTCAACATTTGAAGGATACCCCTCTATCGGGTAGTGAAGGAAAACTGGCACACCGAGTAGTTCGAGTTTATCTTTAAATATTTTAGCCGATGGTTGTCCGCTAAACTGAGCAATAACAACACTTCCAACAAACATATCTATCGAGCGAAAAGCATCGATAAGACGCAAAACATCTATATCATATGTAATCCCAAGGTCACCACGAACTTTATTATTTTCAATATCCCCCGCATTTATAACTATAACAATCTCCGCTGAGTCACGAAGCTCTCTGAGCATACGCACCTTGCTATCTGGCTCAAAACCAGGCAGTACTCTCGAAGCGTGGAAATCGTCAAAAAGTTTGCCGCCAAACTCCAAATAGAGCTTACCGCCAAACTTTCCTATCCTCTCTAAAATGTGCTCCGACTGCATCTTTCGATACATATCATTGTCAAACCCAAATGAACGCATAAATCCCCCTTTTATTTTAAACTTTATATTATGTAATACCATTTCGCGACACAGCCGCTGTGGCAATCTTTAGTTTTTTAAAAACTTCTCGAAAAGATAGAGCATCTTTTTCTCAACTATAACTGACAAAAGCGTCCCCTCTTCGGTATACTCCTCCGATAAAACCTCACACTCTTTATAAACCTGCTCTAAATATTTCCCCTCACTGTACGGTATTAAAAGCTCTGCTTTAATCGAAAAAACACCACTTAGCTCCTCGATTTTTTGCAGTAGCTCCTCCATTTGATAGCCGGTTTTCGCAGAAACAGCTATCTGCTCCTTTGAAAGAATTGTCGGCGTTATCGGTGCGAGGTCGCTTTTGTTAAACACCGTTAAAACAGGAGTTTCAATTTTCAAAAACTTTAAAACTTCCTCTGTTTCGTGCTGTTGATGGATAGAAAATCCACTGCTGATATCAACGACATTCAAAATAAGGTCGGCTGTATAGAGGTGGGATAAAGTCGAGCGGAAAGCACGGACAAGATGGTGCGGTAGTCTGCCGATAAAGCCGACAGTATCGATAAGCATAGCAGTTTGACCGCTCGGGAGTTTTAGCCCTCTTGCAGTCGGGTCAAGCGTTGCAAACAGCATATCTTTTGACAATACCCCCGCATCGGTATAGTAGTTTAAAATACTGCTCTTTCCAACGTTTGTATACCCCGCAAGGGCAATTGTGAGCATCCCTTTTTTTGCGCGTCCTCTCTCGAGTAGTGCTCTGTGCTCTTCCGCCTCTTTTAGCTTGTTCGAGAGCGACTTTATCCGCTCTCTGATATGTCGTCTGTCACTCTCAAGCTTCGTTTCACCAGGACCCCTCGTTCCTATTCCACCGCCAAGACGAGATAGCGCCTTTCCAGCACCGGCAAGCCTTGCATACCTGTATTTAAGTTGTGCTAATAAAACTTCGATAGTTCCCTCTTTGCTTGTCGCACGCCCTGCGAAAATATCGAGAATAACCGTTGTTCTATCAAGTATTGCGACGTTTAAAATCTCCTCGATGTTATTGAGCTGAGATGCTGTGAGTTCATCGTCAAAGACGACATAGTCTATCCCCTCATCTTCAATAATTTGCTTTGCATCTTCGAGTTTCCCCGTTCCGATATATGTTTTTTTATCGGGTTTGTCCCTCTTTTGAACAATATCATACACGACAAAAAGCCCCGCAGTTTCGCAGAGCTTATAGAGCTCATCCATCGATAAGTCGCAGTTGTACTCACCTGTGTCGAGCCCTATTAAAAGCGCTTTTTTTCTCTCTTCTTCTAAATACACCCTAAATAATCCTTTACTGCGATAATACTTCCGTCTTTTTTATAGACACGAGGCACCCTCCTGCCAATTAAACAGAGTATTTCATAACTTATAGTTCCTGCAATTTCCGCTATTTCAGATACCGGAAGATAGGCATTTTTATCACTGCCAAAAAGAGTTGCAACATCGCCCTCATGCACATCGATATGACTTACATCGATAACTAGCTGATCCATGCAAACTCTACCGACGACAAAACAGCTCTCGCCGTTTATCAAAACTTTGCCTTTACCCGAAAGGCTTCTTGAGTAACCGTCCGCATAACCTATTGGAAGCGTCGCCACCTTCATATCACACGGCGCCTTAAAGGTGCAACCATATGAAACAAAGCTACCTTTTTTTATCTCTTTAACCATTGAAACGGTGCTTTTGAGCTCCATTAGTGGCAAAAGACCTGTGAGTATCGCATCATCACTCGCCGGAACGCCATAGAGGATAATCCCACAGCGCACCATATCGAGTGCATACTCTTTATAGTTTGCAACGGCACCGCTGTTTGTGCAGTGGCGAATACCAACATCTATACCAGCGCCCTGTAGTTTTTCGACTATGTCAATAAATTTTGTATACTGTTTTTCTGTAAAATCCTGCGCGAAGTCACCGCTCTCGTCTGAAGCGGCAAAGTGGGTGAAAATCCCTTTAAATTTAAGATTTTTCAGTTTGTAAACTTTTAGAAGCTCTGATAGTTTCGGCACAAATCCAAGCCTTGACATGCCGGTATCTATTTTCAAGTGGCAGTTTATCTGCTCTTTTGCAGTGGCGTTTAGCTCCTCTGCGTATTCTGGTGAGAATACAGTTTGCGTGAGGTTGTTGTCAGACAGGCTCTTCCAGTGCTCTGGCGGAGTGTATCCAAGGATTAGAATTTCTCCCTCTATCCCATTTGAACGAAGCTCTATCGCCTCTGAGAGGTTTGAAACGGCGAAAAAACGAACACCGCAACCTGTAAGCTCACGGGCAATAGTTATAGCGCCATGACCGTAACCGTCTGCCTTTATTACTGCACAAATTTCACTCCCCGACGCTTTTTTTATAACCTCAATGTTATTTTTCAGGTTATCTAGCGAAATAAGCGCCCACGTTCTGCGCAGAAAATCAGTCATCTAAATAGACCCCCAAAATTTCGCAGACATATTCGCGGTGGTAATCGTTATCATAGTGCTTATCTATGCTTTCATCTAAGAATTTCGACGGGTCAAAGTCGTGGTGATATAGCTTTTTAAGCACTATTGTCATCTTCGCCCCGGCAATTAAAAGCGCTCCGTCTTTAACTGCGGTTTTGAGCCCACACTTTTCAAATTTATCATAGTCACGGCCACTCTCTTTTCCCATAAAGCCGAGCATATCTCTCTTCTCGCCTGCTTCCCACATCGATAGGGTGAATATATCGGCATTCTCGCAGAGGTCGTAGCTATGCCTTGTAGGGCGGACAAAAACCGAAACAACATCTTTGTTCCACAGTCTGCCAACTGTTCCCCAAGAAACAGTCATCGCATTTTTTCGCCCATCTTTATCAACTACACCGAGCAAAAACCAGTTTTTTTCAATGAGTTTTACAAAGTTATCGGAAAGCTCATTTATTTTTATCTCTTTTATCATATCTAAACTCCTATCTTAGTTTTATACCACATTGAATACTGTCATAAACGACAGATACAAAAGCAGCAAAATATTAATCGGAGAAGCGAGGGCATAGCCCATGTTCCCCCGTGTTTCAACTTCGTCTGAGAAAACGACGGTTTTTCTTCTCTTAGCATAATAAACTATGAAATATACTATTGATACAACCATAAATAGCCCAAATGCCATTATAGCACCCTCTGAGTCCGTTGCAAAAGTTGATAAAACGCTACCGACGAAGTTTGCAATCATGTGGATATAAACAGCATACTTAACACTGCCATAACGAACTGTTATATATCCAAGCACTATTCCAATTCCTGTTGTATAGAAAAATTGATATAAATTTTGATGGAAAAGCCCAAACAAAACACCTTGCAGGATAATTGCGTTCCGCTGCCCTAACACAAGCAGTCTTGACAAGATTACCTGACGAAAGATAAGCTCCTCTGCAATAGGCCCTAAAATAACTATAAACGCCATAAGCATAGCTATTGGTTGCTCTTCAATTACCATATCGAGCGGATTTACAGCCATCGGTGAAATGCTGTCTACTATCGGCACGACGACAAACTGGGTGAACAAATTCAGCAGATAAGACACACCAAATGTAACCACTGTGTATTTTATAAACTTCGAAACGGTCATCTTATCTATCGAGAAGTTTTTCTTCTTTAGTGGCGTGAGCATGGCAAAAATAACAGCTCCCGCAAAAAGATGCGAAACTATGAAGTTATACAGTAATAGGTTATCGTTATCCAAAGCTCGAAAAACCGTTGGTATCTCTATCATAAAATACTGAAAAACAAGCAGAGCGCCCATCGTCACAATATTTCCAGCGATAATTGCAAGCAAGGTTACAGTAAGGGCTCGACGCAGTTTTTTTCTATCTTGAAGCATTGATAAACTCCTCTCCCCTTTTAATCAGTTTTAAATAAACAGGCACCATATCCTGCTCCCTCACAGTTTTCCCTATATCTTCTTTTGCAATCCAAGCTACATCGCTATTTTCATCAGCCTTGTTTTGAAGCGGCGAGTTTTCATCTCCTACCAATATATATGTGAAATTTAGATGTTGATGAGCAGAAAGATAATTTCCCCTCTTAAAATGCCCGAAAACAGGGAGAATATCGATAGAATCAACTTCGCCTGTAAGCGCTGTCACCTCGCAAATTCCCGTTTCCTCCATCGCCTCTTTTTTTGCGACATAGAGCATATCGCTCTCACCATCGGCATGACCGCCAGTCCAACCCCAGCTGTCATAGATATTGTGGTAAATCATCAGCACTTTTGTAGCGTCCTTATTTATTATAAACCCACTTGCCGTTATATGTGCATACTCATTTTCGCGTGTTAGCAGATTATCAAAATCACGAAGGTATTTCAAAAAAACCTGCTTATCTTTTGCTTCTCCAGCATCTTTTGGCTCATAGCGCTGGAGCTCCTCTATATAATTCATTCTATCTCCTATTTTAGTTCATCGAGTGTTTTGTATAGACCATCGATAAAAAGTTCCATAAACTCTATTGCCTCGGGAATACCCGACTCCAAAATCGCCTTTATCTGCATCTCTTTTGCTATTTTAAACTCGCTGTTTCCAGCCTTTTCCTCTTCGATACATTTAATAAGCGCCGATAATTTATCCGCCACTTTTATATATTTTTTCACTTCTGGGGACGGCTTAAATGCTCCCCTCAAATCATCTTCTATTTCAGGTGGTAGCATCGATAAAAGACGCTCCTCCGCTGCACTCTCAACCGCCTTGTAGGCATCTTTTATCTCAGGGTTTAGGTATTTCACGGGCGTTGGTAAATCGCCTGTTAAAATCTCAGGGGCGTCGTGGTAGATAGCTGATGCGAGAAACTGTCCTCTATCGAAGTTTTTCCCGTTTTTTTTACATAACGCCCATAGCAAATCTGCTATAATAGCTGTATCGAGGGTATGTAGTGAAAGCGACTCTGGGGTTGTATTCTTCATAAGTCCCCATCTGTTTATATATTTCATACGCATTATCATTGCAAAAAAATTGCTCTTCACTCTACACACCTCATAAAAATTTCAAAATCGCACAATTTCCTATAATGATTTTACAACAAAATTGCTTTGTTGTCCACACTGCAAAAACAAATAAAATTTCTTTTGTAATTTAATTGTTAAATTTTGTAATTTTTGGTACAATAGACAGATATAAAACTACTACAATATTTGCAAATCAAGTGCGATATTCAATAAAACAGAGGTGAAAATTTTGCTTGCTAAAAAAGAGAGATACCTACAGGTCTTTTTACTTGCCATTATAACGGCTACTTGTATTTTTGTGCCGTTTATAATATATAACGGTGGATATTTTATCTATGCGGGGGACTTTAATGCGCAACAGATCCCTTTCTATATGCACGGTGCAGAACAGTTTCGTGAGGGAATGTTTTATTTCGATTTTCTAACCGACCTTGGCTCAAACTTTATCGGTACATATGCTTTCTATTTTGTCGGAAGCATCTTCTTTTTGCCAGCGCTTTTATTCCCAGTCGATATAATCCCCTTTATAATGGCACCGCTACTTATCTTAAAATTCGGCGTTGCAGCGCTCACAAGCTATGCTTATATCACAAGGTTTGTCAAAGATTCACGCACAGCAGTGCTCGGCGCTATGCTCTATACCTTCTCAGGCTTCTCCATTTACAATGTTTTTTTCAACAACTTTCTCGATATCATAGCTCTCTTCCCGCTTTTACTGCTCGGTCTTGAGATGCTAATCGAAGAGGACAGACGAGGAGTTTTTGCCTTTGCTGTTATGCTAAATGCCTTTAACAACTACTTCTTCTTTATCGGACAGGTTGTTTTCGTGGCAATATATTTCTTTGTTCGCCTTGCAGTTAAAAGAGGAGTTACCTTTAAAAAATTCCTCACCATTGCATTTGAGGCGGTTATCGGATTTGGTATGGCTATGATTTTATTCTTGCCGGCAGTGCTCGCCGTTACAGGAAATCCACGAACCGAAACCATTATGAACGGCTACGACATGTTTTTCTATGGGAACGCCCAGAAATACGGCGCTATTCTCCACTCGCTCTTCTTTATGCCCGACACCGCATATTCGCTAAACTTCTTCCCCGATTCAAACGTTAAATGGAGCTCACTATCGACATTCTTACCTGTATTTACCGTTGTGGGAGTTTTCGCTTTTCTCGATAGATTCCGCAAGAGCTTCCTCTCGGTTTTACTCAAAATCCTTGCCGTTATGGCGCTTGTCCCATTCTTAAACTCCTTTTTCTTCGCACTAAACCACAGCTGGTACGCAAGATGGTACTATATGCCGATACTCATAATGGCACTCGTGACGGTCATAGCATTTGAAAACTTCGAGGCGGCATCGTTCAAACGAGCATTCACCAAAACAGCGCTTTTCGTCATCTTCTTCTCGCTTATAGGTATTGCCCCGAAATATGTAGACGGTGAGCTTGTCTTCTTCCAGCTCGCAGACGACCCCGCAAAGCTCTGGGCGTCTATCTCTGTTTCATTCCTATGCCTTATCTTTATGGCCATTTTAATAGAGCTTCGGATAAACGGCAAAAAAGCTTACAAACGCTCAATTGCACTTGTTATGGTGGTTTCTGTTGTATTCGCCACAATCCATATGGGTGGCTCTAAGATGAACAAGGCGGGGGATGATAAATATATCGAGCATACGCTAAATGCCGAGATAACTTTCCCTGTTGAAGATGAGTTTTACAGGATAGACACTATCGACACCGAGGTGAATTTAGGGCTAATACTTCGCAAACCCTCAATTTACTCTTTCAATACCGTTGTTCCGCCATCTATAATGGAGTTTTATCCATCAGTTGGAGTTAAGCGAGATGTTTCTTCAAAACCAGATCCTTCTATCTATCCGCTAAGGGCACTACTATCGGTAAGATACGCAGTAGTAGGTGAAGATGAAAGCTATGATGTTCCAGGATTTGTCGAAATAGATAAGCAGGGCATTTATACCATCTATGAAAATGAGTACTATCTGCCGATGGGCTTTAGCTACGACTACTATATAACCACTGGACAATATGAAGACCTCGCTGAGAGCGCCAGGCCACATGTTTTGCTAAAGGCAATAGTGCTTGACGGTGAGCAGGTTGAAAAGTATGCAAACTACCTCGAACCACTGCCAGACTCTGCCTTTTCAATGACGAGCGAAGCCGACTACTATGCAGACACCTTGGCACTTGGGGCAACCGCAACAGGAACATTTACCGAAACGCAAAAGGGATTTACCTATGATATTGTGACCGATAGCGATAACCTCATCTTCTTCTCAGTACCGTATGACGAGGGCTTTACTGCTTATGTGAACGGTGTAGAAACAGATGTGGAAAAGGTTTCGAGCGGAATGAGCGCTGTATTCTGCCCTGCTGGCGAGAACACGATAGTCTTTGAATATTTAGCGCCTGGGTTATCTATTGGAATGATAGTTTCAGCTGTGTCGCTCGGGATATTTATAATTTATATTATATCTGTGCTTATTTTAAGGCGTAGCAAGAGAGCAAGAGCGAAATAGCGGATAATTTTTATCCCCTTACGGTATATCGAACAGAAAATAGATGGCGCTCTTTGTGAGCGCACTTCAAAACTTAGAATTGATAGTGTAGCGACCAAGGTTGCTACACTATTTTTATGCACCACACTGATTTGCTGCACGCTGTCCGATGTTTTACTGCAGTGCTTTTTTTGATTTACTACAACTGCTGTTTTGGAGGCGCGGCAGTGCGCCACCTCTCTGCAATCTGCCACCTCTTTGCAGTGCGCCACCGCCCCGCCCGCAGAGGTGATTTGCTGGCAAATCACCGAGGTCGAGCGAG
>CAYJJJ010000075.1:0-9554 GCA_964370465.1 uncultured Oscillospiraceae bacterium | reverse complement strand
TAAAATAAAAATTGCATTATTTTTAAAAAGAGGTTGACAGATAAGCTGATATATAATATAATCAGTTAGAATAAACGAGGTATTTATTATGAAAAGAACAGCTAACTTTCTAAACAGCATTCTGCTCAGCAGCGGTATTATTATCGGTGTTTTGTTCTGCTGCGCTGTGCTTTTCTTATAAAGCCGAATGAGGTAATTAACCTTGCAGCATAAAAGCTGCAAGGTTTTTTTATTGAAAAATTGGAGGTAAAAAAATGAAAATCGCAAAAAACAGAAATCTTATGCTTGTTGCAACGGTGGCTATCCAGCTTTGTCTTGGTATCTGCTATGTGTGGAGTGTATTCCAAACAGGCATTGCAAACACTATTTTTGGTGGGGATAACCAAGCGGCAGGCCTATCCTATTCGATTATGATTCTAACACTATCATTTGGTAGTATTATCGGTGGTTTGCTTGTGAAGAAGTATTCGTTAAAATACGTTGTTATGGCGGGTGGAATCCTGATTGCAGCGGGATTCTTTATCGCTTCATTCACAACAGCAGCGACACCTTGGCTTATATGGGTTACATACGGTGTTATGGGTGGATTTGGTATAGGCCTTGCCTACTCAACAACAATTTCGGCAACACAGAAGCTTTTCCCCGATAAAAAGGGACTTGTAACTGGAATTATTGTTGCTTCTATCGGTATAAGTGGTGTTATATTCACACCGCTTGCAGAGTTTCTTATAGCTTCAAACGGCGGACAGGGCGCTGGTGAGCTTCCTGCATTCCGTGTTCTTTCATATATCTTCCTTGCGGTTGTTACAGTTGGGTCGCTATTTCTATTCAATCCAGATGAGCCAGCAGTCGCATCAGCTGGTGATGAGGAGAGTGCGTTTAAAGTGCTCGGGAAACTCGATTTCTATCTTGTTACCCTCTCTATGATGCTTGCATGTATCGGCGGTCTTATGATGATTGGTTTTGCAAAACCTATTGCTGTTGGCAGAGGACTTGCAGACGTTGCGGCGATGGGCGTTTTAATCATATCGGTGTTTAATGCTATCGGCCGACTTGCATCAGGTGCTATCTCGGATAAGCTTGGACGTACTCGCACACTTATGCTTTTAATGGTTACAACAACAGTGCTTGCGCTATCAGTGAATATCGTTACAGGATATGCTATATTTGCGGTTATTGCGGCAATCGGATTCTGCTATGGCGGTCTTCTCTCAAACTACCCAACACTAACAGCTGAGGTTTTTGGCGCTCGTAACATGGCTATCACCTACGGCATGGTACTTGTTGGATTTGGTTTCTCGGCGGTTATTGCTTCGAGTATCGGTGGATATTTTGCGAATCTCGCGGCGAATGATATCTCGCTAATGGCACCTGCATTTGTAATAGCTGCAAGTTGCTCGGTTGCGGGTCTATTGCTACTTATGTTGCTTAGTAAGAGGATGAAAAAGGCGAACGGATAGTTTCTGGTGAAATTTACACAAAAAAGCTCTCTCTCTCGGTATCGGGGGAGGGAGCTTTTTATAAAATTCGGCTAATTTTTAAAAAGTATTTGAAAAAACAGTCGTCACACTATATAATTATAATTACTTTATTATATTATGGATGGGTGGAGAGAAATGTACGAGAAGGTGTTTGTCGATATCGGGGGAGTTCGGCAAGGGATGTTTATTCAAGAAGGTGGCGAAGATAAGCCGATTCTTCTATTTTTACACGGAGGGCCAGGGTCGCCTGAAGTGACATTCAATCATCTTTACCCAACGGGGCTTGATAAATATTTTACGGTCTGTTGGTGGGAGCAACGTGGTAGCGGAATATCCTTTGATAAAAATATGGATATTTCCTCTATGACAATTTTACAACTGCTTTCTGACACTATAGAAATCACGCAATATCTTCTCCTGCGATTCGGGAAAGAGAAGGTATATCTTATGGGGCATTCTTTTGGAAGTATGCTCGGTGTTATGGCGGCTTCTCATTCACCGCATCTCTACCATGCGTTTATCGGTATCGGACAGGTTGTCCATATCTCGAAAAGCGAGCAGATGGGTTATGAATATATGCTTGGTGAGCTTGAAAAAGCCGGTAGTAGATGGAGGGTGCGCAGACTTCAAAAACACGAGAGCGTGAAGCGTGGAGAGAGCGATTTTAAGTATCTCAACACGATAAGATGCAGTCTGCTAAATCAACTTGGTGTTGGGTACATGCGAAATGAAAAGGCTATTGCGAGCCTCTTTAAAGAGCTATTATATTTTGGGCAGTATTCTATTCGTGAGAAGATAAACTATGTGCGGGGAATATCATATTCGCTCGGTGCGCTTTGGGATGATATTTATAATATGGATTTAATGAAGTTGTATAACAAATTTGAAATTCCAGTCTACATACTTCACGGTCTATATGATATTCAAGTTTCGTACTCTCTGGCAAAAGATTATGCAGAGGTTATTGATGCGCCAGTTTGTGGGTTCTATACTTTTGAACACTCAGCTCACAGTCCGTGTTTTGAAGAGATACCTAAAATGTGTGAGATAATCGAGAAAGACGTTTTAAGGGGAAAAACGTCCCTTGCTGATAAAATAGATTATACAAAGATTGCAGGATAAACTATTAATATTACAATAAAACAATGGGTGTGATAATTCACACCCATTGTTTTTTCCGACCTGTAAGGCTACCTAAAATGCTACTTTTTCCATAAGTGACTTCATGAACTTGATTCCTATACCAAAACTCTCAATCTCTAATCTCTCGTTGGTTGAGTGTATCGAACCGTAATCAATACTTTGTGAGATGAATGGTGAGAATTTATAGATATTATCGCAGACTGGTGAATATTTCTTTGAATCGGTGCCAGCTACCATTGTATATGGAATTGGTATTATGCCTGGCATTACTTCTTTTATTGTATCGGCTATAGCGTTGTAGTAAAATCCATCGACTGGACTTGCTTTAGATGCTTCAGATGCATGTTTTAGCAGGAACTCAACACCAGCTGGCATAAGCGCTTTTAGATGGTTTGAGAGCTCTTCTAAACTGTTGTGTGGTGCAAGCCTTGTGTTGATAATTGAATATGCGTATTCGGGGAGGATATTGTGCGAAGGGGAACCCTCTGCTTTTGTTGCGGCAAATGTTGTTTTTATAAGTGCCGCTGTTTGATTATTTGAAAGAAGCATCTGGATAGCCTCTTCATCAGATGAAAATTCTTTGCCAGAAAGTTTTGAGAGTTCTTTTAGAAATATTCTTGAAACGGGGTTTAGTTCTGGTGGCAATGGATTATCTTCAATTAAACTCACAGCTTTACAAACAAGACCGAGTGCTGTATTTGCAGGTGGAGTTGAGGCATGGCCGCCACTGCTTTTTGCGGATATCGTTATATCGGTGTAGCCTTTTTCGTTGCAGGCTATAAGACCAAGAGTTTCCCGAACGTTGAACTTATCTCCTGTGGCAACTCCTCCTCCTTCATCAAAGAGGAAATCAAGAGCTATTCCCTGATTTTCAAGCGCGGCACAGATGCCATATGCTCCCTCGCCAGGACCTGAGGTTACTTCTTCGTTATGGCTAAAGAAGAGATAGATATTTCGCTTTGGAATTTTTCCTTCTTCATATAAACTGTTCAGCGCTTCGATTGTTGCAATGAGCTGACCTTTCATATCGAGAGCACCTCTGCCATAGATATATTTTTCAGTTACCTCGCCGCTGAACGGTGGATAGTCCCATAAATCAAGGGTGCTCTCATCGACTGCGACAACATCCATGTGAGATAGAAATGCCACTGGGTTTAAGGCGGGGTCGCTACCGTTTAAACAGCCCATGAGTGAGTATCCACAACCCATATGAAAATTCATAGCCTTATAAAGTGCGGGATAACGTTCAGCTAAAAGGTTGTCAAACTCGATAAATTTAGCATAATCTCGCAACATAGGGTTTGCATAAGATATGGTTTCTATTTTTATTGCATCACTTAGATTTTTTATTGCTCTGTCCATGGTGTCCTCCAAAACGGCATACAGCCGTTTTTTGATGGCTACTAAAATTGCTTATTACTAATAACCAAACATTATAGTTTTTATCTACTTGAATATTGGTTTATTAGAGGCCAAACTTCGAGATGATAAAAATCGTATAATATGTATAAATTTTATATATATTTACTATATTTTTCTACTTTTATTATAACATATCAAAAGTTTTTATGTAATCGGTACGCTACACAATAAAAAAATATTAATTTATCTATTTCGGCTATAAGAAAAATACATTAAAACGGATATTATAATTTGTTACAAATGTAGAGTCGTTTAGAGTGTTTTTCACTGGTGGACAGTTTAGAGTGATTTTATCATTTTTAAATGGTCAGTTAAACATTTTAGTCAAGTCAATTTAAGGACAAATTTGTTTTTTTGAAGTTCAAAACAAAAATTCGAGTGTTTTCGACTGATAGGATATATGCATTAAAAGGCACAACGGTGAAACCGCTGTGCCTTTTTACTTAAACTTGTGTTTTTTGTTTTTAGTCGCGAGCTCTGCCGAGGATTTCAACTATCATAGTGGCGAATTTTTCCTCATCTGTATCGAGTGCAACGTAGCAGTTTTTAGGGTCAACTGGGAATAATCTTCGGTCAATTACGGTTTCTCCATCCGAGATTCCTCCGCCGAAGTCAACGTCTACTCTCATAAATTCTGTCGTGATAACAGTGGGGTCTAAGAGGTATGCTATGCACAGTGCATCGTGCATAGGTGCTATATCGGGGCGGTGGAGAGGTTGCATTAGATTGTAAGCTATTACTCGCTCATCAATCATATCTGCCGCAAATGCTGCTGCCTTTGTTCCCATTTCGCGGAAAATTTTTGAGTGTTTTGGCTCGAGGTTTGCTCGGTGTGTGGCATCAAGTGGGCAGAGGGTTATTTTAGCGCCACAGGTGAGCACTATCTGAGCAGCTTCAGGGTCGAGATAGATATTAAACTCAGCGGCTGAAGAGGTGTTTCTCTCTTTGTATCCGCCACCCATTATAACGATCTCTTCAATATAATCTACAATAGTAGGGTCTGCACGGAGAAGCATAGCTATGTTTGTAAGAGGGCCTACCGGCACAAGTGTTACACGCTCGCCTGCGTTTTTAATTGTATTTATATACCAGCTTATAAAATTTTCATCAACTGGTTTTGAAACTGATGGTGGGATAGTGTCGAGATAATCGCTGTGATATTTTACCTTTTCGGTACCGTCGGCAATATATGGCTCATATTCATTGAATTTTATCCGACGTTTATGATCGAGATTTGCAACAAGAGGAGTAGAGCAACCCATAACAACAGGCACATCTGACTTTAAAAGGTCCACTACACGCAGGGTGTTTTCTGTGGTGTTTGGAAGGGGACAGTTGCCATTAACCGATACAATTCCCAAAACTTCAAGTTTTTCGGGGGAGAGAATAGCGGTCATTATTGCGATTGCATCATCGCTACCGGTATCGACATCCATAATAATTTTTCTTCTATCACTCATCTTTTATCCCTCCATCGATTCTTTTAGAATATTGCCGATAATCTCGCCAAATAGTTTTGCATCGCCATCGAGTGCCACATATGCATTTTTTGGGAGATCGTTTCGAACTCTTGTATCGCAGACAGTTTGTCCGTCGGCAATTCCGCCTGAAATATCGACATCTACTCGCATATGGCGAACATCTTTGAGGATTTGAGGGTTAATTAAATAGCAAACACAGACTGCATCGTGCACTGGCACTGCTTCTTTTTTGCCCTCTGGGAGGTGATCTCTGTATGCTGCGTTTCTCTTCTCTATCATCTCAGCTATAAACTCGCCAACTCTGCCACACTTCTTAAACTCAGCGGCGTTTGCAAGCGATAGAGTTGTTTCGTGGGTGCAGTCGAGCGGAACGAGGGTTATTTTAGCGCCACAGTTAAGGACTGTTTGTGCAGCTTCTGGGTCGTACCATATATTGAACTCAGCAACTGGTGTTGAGTTTGCGACGAGATGTCCACCGCCCATAATAACTATCTCTTCGATATTTTCTACAATTGTCGGCTCAATTAAAAGGGCTATAGCGAGATTAGTAAGAGGCCCTACTGGGACGAGGGTTATCTTTTCTTTTGTGTTTTTTAGAAGATTTATATAATAAAACGGGGCGCTTATATCTTTAACTTTGTTTTCAGCTTTTGGAAGTTGCAGATACTCTTCATGCACCTTTAATGGGTTGCCGTTTTCATCGAGCTTTGGTGGGTGTTGCTTTACTCTTTTGCGGTAGGGGTTTAAGTGGGCGGTCATCGGCCCTTGCACACCTTTGTAGACTGGGATATCAAGACCGAGCATCTGAATTACTCGCAGGCTGTTTTCAGTGGTGTTTTGGAGTGGCTGATTGCCAGCGACACTGCAGACAGCGAGCAGTTCGATATCCTTTGAGAGGGCGGCTGCTATTATTGCAACGGCGTCGTCTGAGCCGGTATCGACATCGAGCACGATTTTTCTTTTTTCTGACATTTTATCCTCCAGATTTTTTTATCTTTTTTAAATACACTTACACAATTATATCAAAGGGGTGGTGGCACTACAACAGTAGATAAAAAAATTTACCCTTTGCATAAAAAAATGCCATCCGATTTGGGTAGTATTCGGATAGCATTTTATTAAGTTCTTTTTGCAATTAGGTATTTTGTTTTTATCCCTCTCTCTTCAAATTCCTCTTGATGCTCGGTTTTTGGTGAGATGATATCGGGGTGCGAAGAGAGGTCGTGGGTTAGAAATGTTATCTCATAGCCTGCTATATTAAAGCTCTCGATGCTCTCTTCAAAGAAAAAATCGTCATCGGTCTTAAAGATAACTTCACCGCCAGGGGCTAGAAACTCTTTATAGTTTATAAGTTGCCTCTCGTGGGTGAGGGCTCTTTTTTTATGGCGAACTTTTGGCCAGGGGTTTGAGAAGTTTAGATATATTCTGTTAGTCAGTGTTTCGCCACTCCAAAGCATTGGTAATCTCGTTAAATCATAAGCCATAAGGCGGATGTTTGGTGGATTTTTTTGGTAGTTTGTTTCGATTTCACGCTTTGCAGAGCCTAAGATATCGTTTTTTATATCAACAGCTAAGAAGTTTTTTTCAGGGTGCAGTTTTGCCATTTGGTAGATAAACCGCCCTCTGCCGCACCCAAACTCCATTTCAAGCGGAAGGGTGGGGTCTTCAAAACAGTCTTTGATATTGTTTTTAATGTCAAGTGGATTTTCAATATAGAAGCCACAAGAGAGAAGCTCTGGCAGTGCCCATTTCTTTTTTCTAATTCGCATAAATTTCCTCGCAATAGTTTGATTTCAAAAAATATTATACAACATAATATTTCGTTTTACAATTGAAGATATCGCATCTTTGTGGTAAAATTAGTTTATATATGCTTTTTTGCCGTAGTAGACGGTGAAATAAAAGGAGAAGAGAATGTTTAAAGATAAAATTCTGGTTATTACCGGTGGTACCGGTTCGTTTGGTAAGGCGGTTTTAAAAAGATTTTTGGATACTGACATAAAAGAAATTCGCATCCTTTCAAGAGATGAGAAAAAACAAGAGGATATGAGGATTTTCTATAAAAACGATAAATTAAAGTTTTTTATTGGAGATGTGCGCACACCTGAGAGCATAAAGCATGTTTTTCGTGGCGCTGACTACTGCTTTCACGCAGCGGCACTAAAACAGGTGCCTTCATGTGAGTTTTTTCCACTTGAAGCAGTTAAGACAAATGTGCTTGGTACTTCAAATGTTTTAGAGGCGGCAACTGACGCTGGAGTTCGCAAAATCGTCTGCCTATCTACCGATAAGGCGGCATACCCTATAAATGCTATGGGTATTTCAAAGGCTATGATGGAGAAGGTTGTTGTTGCTTTTTCAAGAAACATAGACCCTGAAAAAACAACTATTTGCGCTACGAGATACGGCAACGTTATGGCGTCGCGTGGGTCGGTTATACCGCTGTTTGTAAATCAGATAGAGAGCGGAAAAAACTTAACGGTGACAGACCCTAACATGACGCGGTTTATTATGAGCCTTGAAGATGCGGTGGAGCTTGTTATATATGCTTTTCAAAACGGCAATCAAGGGGATACGTTTGTGCAGAAATCCCCCGCTTGTACGGTCGGTGTTTTGGCAGAGGCTGTTAAAGAGGTTATGGGTAGTGACGCTCTGATTTCAGTTATAGGTGCTCGTCATGGGGAGAAGATGTTTGAAACGCTACTCACAAGGGAAGAGAAGGCAAAAAGCGAGGATTTACCGGGGTATTACCGTGTGCCTGCTGATAACAGGGATCTAAACTATGCAAAATATATGGACGACGGCTCGATTAATTTAACTTCGCACAGCGAATATAATTCGGATAATACAGAGCGGTTAAACAAAGAGCAGGTAGTTGAAAAGCTGCTACAGCTCGACTATATAAAAGAGGTATTGGCTAAGTGAAAATTTTAGTTACTGGCTCTTCGGGGTTTATCGGAAAAAATTTAGTTGCGAGGCTTTTGGCGACAACGGATTTCGAGATTATAAAATACGACTTGGGCGATAGCGAAGAAACGCTTAAAAAAGGGCTATTGGAGTGCGACTTTTTTTGCAATTTAGCAGGTGTTAACAGGCCAGTTGATACGGCGGACTTTAAAAAGGGAAATGCCGATTTTCTCGCTGACTGCATTGATATTTTAAATACGAGGGAGAATAAACCTGCTATTCTGCTGACTTCATCTATTCAAGCAGAGCTTCTAAACCCTTATGGCGAGAGCAAAAAAATGGGTGAAGAGCTTATACAGAAATACTGTGAGGGTGGCGGTAGTGGCTGTGTTTACAGGCTTCCAAATGTTTTTGGGAAATGGTGCAGACCAAACTACAACAGCGCAGTTGCAACCTTTTGCCACAATATTGCAAATGATTTAGAGATAGAGGTGCGGGATAGAAATTATCCGATGAGCCTTGTATACATCGATGATGTTGTCGATGAGTTTATCGCTGCTATAAATGGCAAAGAAAACAGAGATGGTGACTACTGCTATGTCCCGAGGGTTTTGAAGACGACGCTCGGCGAGATAGTTGATACTCTATATATGATAAAAGAGCAGAGGGGAACGCTTTCGGTTTGTAACTTTCTAAGTTTCTTGCAAAAGGCGCTCTACTCAACCTATCTCTCTTATCTTCCAGATGATAAATTTGCCTATGATTTGAAGATGAATATAGATGACAGAGGCAGTTTTACAGAGGTTTTGAAAACTACTGACAGGGGTCAGGTTTCTATAAATGTTGCGAAACCGGGGATTGCTAAGGGCAATCACTGGCACGATACCAAAACCGAGAAATTTTTAATTGTTTCGGGGAGTGGTGAGGTTAATTTTCGCAAAATCGATAGCGAAGAGGTTATTAAATATAAACTGTCGGGCGATAAACTAGAGGTGGTTGACATTCCGCCGGGGTATACCCACAATATAGTGAACACAGGGGATACTGATTTAGTGACGGTAATCTGGTGCAACGAGCTACTCGATAAAGATAGACCAGATACTTATTTTTTGGAGGTTTA
>CAYJJJ010000074.1:0-9628 GCA_964370465.1 uncultured Oscillospiraceae bacterium | reverse complement strand
AATGTTTTGAGTCGTATTGTTAGTTTATATGGAAGACGTGGATTTAATATCGATTCGCTAACGGTGTCTGCGACAAACAACAGCGATATATCAAGGATTACAATTGTCTTTGAGGGAACAGAGCAGAGCATGCACCAGATACTAACCCAGACGAAAAAGCTCGAAGTTGTTCGTGATATTTATACACTAAGTCGTGAAAATAGCTTGTTTCGTGAGCTTTTAATTGTTAAAATAGAAGTTGATGGAAAAAAACGTTCATCGCTTCGTGAGATAGTTGATATCTATCGTGGGAAAATAATAGATTTGTCAAACGAGAGCATGATAATAGAGCTTACAGGCGCACCTGAAAAGGTTGATGCATTTATGAAGATGATAGAGGGATACAATGTTATCGAGATGTGTCGAACTGGTGTGACAGGTATGCAGAGGGGAAGCGAAGCGCCGACCCTTTCAGAATAGTTAAATAAAATATTAATATATATGGAGGACAATTATGGTAAAAAAATATTATGAGCCCGATTGCAATTTAGGACTTTTGGACGGGAAGACGGTAGCAGTTATAGGTTTTGGTAGCCAGGGACATGCCCACGCACAAAACTTGCACGACAGCGGTGTGAACGTTGTTGTCGGTCTTCGCTCCACTTCAGAGTCTGCGAAAATTGCAGCAGAAGCAGGACTCAAAGTTATGGAAGTTGACGCAGCAGCAGCGGCTGGCGATATCGTTATGATGCTTGTGCCAGATGAGCTTGCAGCTTCAATATACAACGAGAAAGTATTGCCAAACCTAAAAGAGGGAAATGCACTTGCATTTGCACACGGATTTAATATCCACTATGCGCAGATAGTGCCTCCAGCTGATATCGATGTTATTATGATAGCGCCAAAAGGGCCAGGACATACTGTTCGCACCCAGTACACAGAGGGCAAAGGTGTTCCATCTCTCGTTGCAGTTCATCAAAATGCAACAGGCAAAGCGCTTGACTATGCACTTGCTTATGCGGCTGGAATTGGTGCTGGCAGAGCTGGAATTATAGAAACAAGCTTTAAAGAGGAAACAGAAACCGATTTGTTCGGCGAGCAAGCTGTTCTTTGCGGCGGTGTTACCGAGCTAATGAAAGCTGGATTTGATACCCTTGTTGAGGCGGGTTACGAGCCTGAGATGGCATACTTTGAGTGTATCCACGAGATGAAACTTATAGTCGACCTTATAAATTCAGGTGGATATGAGATGATGAGATACTCTGTTTCAAATACCGCAGAGTACGGCGACTACAGAACAGGTCGCAGAATTATAACCGAAGAAACAAGAGCCGAGATGAAGAAAATACTCAGAGAAGTTCAAGACGGAACATTCGCTTCAGAGTTTATCCAAGAGATGAACGCTGGAAATCAGGCGAAATTTAAAGCTACAAGAAGACTTGAAAATGAGCATCTATTAGTGAAAATAGGAAAAGAGCTTCGCAAAATGATGAGCTGGCTCAAAAAATAATTTAATTTTTCAAACTGCCCGAGGTTTTAACTTCGGGTACTGTTTTTAGGAGGAATAAAAGTTGAAACTGCGCAGTGATAATGTCACAAAAGGAGTGGAAAAAGCGCCGATGAGAAGCCTTTTCTATTCTATGGGATATACAAAAGAAGAGCTTTCAAAACCACTTATCGGTGTCGTGTCGGCATATAGTGAAATAGTGCCGGGGCACATTCATCTCGACAAGCTAACGGCGGCTGTTAAAGCTGGTGTTTATGCGGCAGGTGGCACCCCGATAACCATACCAGCAATCGGTGTTTGCGATGGTATTGCAATGGGTCATGTCGGCATGAGATACAGCCTTGCAAGCCGTGAGCTTATAGCGGACAGCGTTGAAACAATGGCGATTGCACATGCGCTCGATGGCCTTGTCTTAGTGCCAAACTGCGATAAGATAGTGCCGGCGATGGTTATGGCGGCGGTAAGACTAAATATTCCAGCAATAGTCTGCTCTGGTGGGCCTATGCTCGCCGGTAGCTTTTCAGATGAAGAGATATCTTTATCGAAGATTTTCGAGGCGGTGGGAGCCAGAAAAGCTGGACTTATCGACGATGATGCACTAACCGAGTACGAAGAGGGTTGTTGCCCTGGGTGCGGAAGTTGCGCTGGAATGTATACTGCAAATAGCATGAACTGCCTGTGTGAAGCGCTCGGAATTGCACTGCCAGGCAACGGCACGATTCCAGCTGTTGCAAGCGGTAGAACAAGGCTTGCAAAAGAGGCAGGTGCCGCTATTATGGAGCTTGTGCGCCGTGATATCAAAGCTCGAGATATTATAAATAAAGAGAGTCTTGAGAATGCGATTACCTGTGATATGGCACTTGGATGCTCATCAAACAGCGTTTTGCATATACTAGCTATTGCAAACGAGGCAGAAGTGCCTATAACCCTCGAAAAATTCAACGAAATATCAGAGAAAACTCCAAATCTATGTCATTTAGCTCCAGCGGGACCATACCACATGCAAGACCTTGCAGCGGCTGGTGGCGTCTATGCGGTTATGGCACAGCTAAAAGAGAGAAACCTGATAAACCTCGATTGCCAAACAGCGGGTGCTATACCACTATCTAAAGTCTTAGAAGGCAGAGCGATAAAGAATGAAAATGTTATAAAACCAATTGATAAGCCATATAGCGAAAACGGCGGACTTGCAATACTGTTTGGCAACTTAGCGCCAAATGGCTGCGTTGTTAAGCGCAGTGCTGTTGATGCTTCGATGCTTGTTCACCAAGGGCCAGCCAGAGTTTTCGATAGCGAAGAGGAGGCGATTGCCGCTATCTATGCGGGCGAGATAAATGAGGGGGATGTTGTTGTTATCCGCTATGAGGGACCTCGTGGAGGACCTGGTATGCGTGAAATGTTATCCCCAACATCAGCGCTTGCAGGCATGGGTCTTGATAAGTCGGTAGCGCTTATTACCGATGGTAGATTTTCTGGTGCCAGTCGTGGTGCGTCTATAGGACACATTTCTCCCGAAGCGGCGGAAGGTGGAAATATTGCCCTTGTGAAAAATGGAGATAGTATCAAAATTGATATAAACGGATATAAAATTGAACTACTGGTTTCTGAGGAAGAGCTTGAAAACCGCAGAAATGCAGTAGTTAAGCGGGAACCTAATATAAAAACAGGCTGGCTTTCAAGGTATTCAGTACTTGTTGACTCAAGCGATAAGGGTGCTGTTATGAAAAAAGTTTTTTAGGTTTTTAGAAAAAAAGTGCAAAAAAACATCAAAATTCGATAAAAAAATTTAAAATGTAACTTGAATGTAACCTTTTTTGTGGTATAATAGTTATAATAACTATTCTCACAGAGGTACTAAATTTAAATAATTTAGAGTGCCACATTACTTAACAATCTTCTTTCACTCTATGCAACTTGGTTGCGTCCCCTTCCAAACTGTCACTTGGAAGGGGTTTTTTTTACTAAATTTCCCGATAAAAAAGCCGATGGATATATTCCCATCGGCTTTTGGCGTTCTATTAAGTTTCAAATAATCTCTCTATTAGGCATCCTGTTTTGTATCGGCAATTTGTATCTCACGAAGATTAACCCCTTGCGGTAGTTCATATGCAAATTTAATAGTTTGTGCAACATCAAGCGCGGTAATAGCGCCAACGCCAGTAGATTTTTTCCAATCATTGTATCCGCTCTTGATAGTTTCACTTGTTGTGTGGCTTAGAAGTTCAGTATCAACAGCACCTGGGCAGATGCGCATTACACGGACATTATAAGGGGATAGCTCGCCCCTTGCAACTTCAGATAATCCGACAACACCGTATTTTGTGGCACAATATGCGGCGTGGTTTCCAAAAGGTTTAACACCTGCAATAGATGAGATATTAATGATAGTTCCGCACTGTCTTTCCTTCATATCGTCCATTACAATCTGCATCCCGTTCATAACGCCCATAACATTTACATTTAGCATATCCTGCCATTCGCTCGGATTTTGATTTTCGAGGTTGCCGAGAAGCATGATGCCTGCATTGTTTATAATTAAGTCGGTCTTGCCATAGATAGCCTCCGCTTTGCGAACAGCGCTCTCAAATGAAGCTTTATCGGTAACATCAACCTTTTCGCAGATTGCATTCTCAAGGTTTAACTCCTCTAATTTTTCAACTCTTCTTGCAAGTAGCAAAAGTGGGTATCCTGATTTGTTGAATTCTAAAGCAAGTGCTTTGCCAAAACCAGAACTTGCGCCTGTTATAACAACTAATTTTTTCATTGTTTTCTCCTTATTGTTGACATTTTTATCATTACAGTATATTATACTGTAATATCAATATATGAGTCAATAAGAAACATTTATTTCGCTTAGTGAAAGGAAGGTTACTAATGGAGAAAATAACAGTGAATTCTGAGATAGAAATAACACTTAAAATGATTGGGGGAAAATGCAAACCGCTAATTTTATATATGCTAATTGAAGATGGAACTAAGAGATTTAAAGATTTGATGAGCTCAGTTACGCAAGTTTCGCAAAAAACACTGACAAACCAACTGCGAGAACTTGAAGCGGACGGTTTGATAGTTAGAAGAGCATACAACGAAATTCCGCCCCGCGTTGAATATTCAGTTACCGAAAAAGGCAAAACCCTCTTCCCGATACTCGATATGATGTGCGACTGGGGTCTTCGCAATAATGACGGTAGATTTGAGGTTATAAACCCTCAATGCAAGTAACGGGAGAGCGGATTAATCGAGCTGTGTAACAGAGAAAATGCTATAATTTTCATTATCGTTAAAATCGTTGTATGAATAATGCATATTTATACAGTTTTTTCGATAAAAATTCATCATAAATGCTATTACGATTTTATTGGTTTTATGGTAGAATAGTGTAGTGAAAATAAAGTGCAGAGTAATATATTTTAGACGAGTAATTATTTATGCATAATTTTAGTATAAAGGTAGGAGAAAGATATGAAGATAAAAGATTTTGGTGTTGAAATATGGATGAACGCGTATGAAAATAACTGCGAGCTTAACCTCGCTGAAACCTGTGTTGAGTCGATAACCGTTAAAGAGGTTTTGGAGATGGCTGGGGCGACTGAGAGTTTTTACAAAGAGCTATCAGAAATTAAGCTTACATATGGCGATATTGAGGGCTCACCTGCACTTCTCGATGGGATTTGTTCTCTATATGCAAAACAAAAGCATGAAAACATCTCGGTAACTCACGGAGCAATCGGCGCAAATGGTCTTACATTCCTAACCCTTGTTGAGCGTGGAGATAAAGTTATTTCTGTGCTTCCAACCTATCAACAGCACTATTCAATCCCTGAGTCCATTGAAGCGGATACACATATTTTAAGACTAACTCCTGAAAACGGCTGGTTGCCTGACCTTGAAAAGCTTGCAGAAATGGCAACACCTGATACAAAGCTTATCTGCATAAATAACCCAAACAACCCATCGGGCTCTGTTATGGATAAAGAATATTTATTAAAAATAGTCGAGATTGCGAGAGGGTGCGATGCGTATCTTCTATGTGATGAGGCATATAGAGGCCTTACCCACGAAGGCGAGAGCTTTACCGAGTCGGTAGCGGACCTATATGAAAAAGGTATTTCAACTGCCAGTATGTCGAAAACATTCTCAGCGGCAGGTCTTCGCCTCGGCTGGATAGCGGGACCTCAGGATTTTATTGCGAAAGTTTCAAAACAGCGTGACTACCATGTTATCAGTGTATCAAGGCTTGATGATAAGCTTGCAACTGTTATATTGCAAAACAAAGAAAAGATGCTAGAGCGAAACCTTAAAATATGCAATACAAACGCTAAAATCCTAAAGGACTTTGTCGATAACGAACCACTTATCGACTATATCCCACCAAAGGGCGGTACAACTGCTTTTCTAAAATACAACTTCGATATGAAGTCCGCTGACCTCTGTATTGATTTACTCAATGAAACAGGAGTGCTACTGCTTCCAGGCTCTGCGCTAGATGTTGAAGGGTATCTGAGAATGGGATACTGCAACAACACACAGATAATTAAAGACGGACTTGCGAAGTTTAAAGAGTATTTAAACAAATACAGAAACGAGGGAAAATAGATGTCGTTTACTAAAGATGATGTATTAAAAGCCTATGAGAAGATAAAAGGCTATATCAGAAAAACTCAGCTTGAAGAGAGCTATTACCTTGGGAGTGACGAGCAAAAGGTCTTTTTTAAGCTCGAGAGCACCCAAAGGGCTAAAAGCTTTAAGATAAGAGGTGCGCTAAATAAGATGCTTTCTCTCTCAGAAGAGGAAAAAGCAAAGGGAGTTGCTACTGTTTCAAGTGGTAACCACGGCAGTTCAGTAAGCTATGCGGCGTCACTTTTAGGTATTGATAAAGTGAATATTATCGTTCCCGCAAATACCCCAAAGAGCAAGATTGAGAAAATTGAGTATTTTGGTGGTGAGGCGCTTATTATGGGCAAGGATTATGACGAAGCGCACGCACTCGGTATGAAGTATATCGAAGAGAGCGGTATGACCTTTGTCGATGCATACTATGATGACCCTTATATCTATGCGGGACAGGGAACTGTTGCGGTCGAGATTTTAGAGCAAAACCCCGAGATTGATACGATAGTAGTGCCTATTGGCGGCGGCGGACTTATAACAGGTATTGCAGTAGCTGCTAAGGGGATAAAACCCGATGTGAAGGTTATCGGCGTGCAAACAGAGGCGTGTCCCGCTATGTGGGCATCTTTTAAAGATAAAACTTTCTATCCAGAATACCCGATAGACGATTCTGTCTGCGATAGTCTGCTCGGTGGAGTTGGTGAGCTGTCATACAAAATGCTACCCGACTATATCGACGATTTGCTCGTGGTTTCGGAGGAGAGCATCTGCAAGGCTACTTCGTTTATGTCAAAAGAGGAGAAATTTATAGCGGAGGCAGGCAGCTGCACAACTATTGCGGCACTAAACGAATACCCAGAGAAGTTTTCGGGTAAAAATATTGCCCTTGTTATTTCGGGCGGAAATATAGACGGCTCACTACTAACAGAAATTCTATCGAAATATTAGAGGAGATTATGGACTACCTTTCATTTGAAAAGAGCTATAATAATATTGAAAAAGAGGTTTTAGAGCTTAATAATTTTCTATTTGAAAACCCTGAAATTGGCGGCGAGGAAGATAAGAGCATAAAAGCGCTTATAGAGTTTTTGCAGGGGTTTGGCTTTGAGATTAAAACCGATTATGCAAATGTTGAAAATGCATTTCGCGCAGTTTACAAAAGCGAAAAAGAGGGCGCTGTTGTGGCGATTATTGCAGAGCCCGATGCACTGCCAAATATCGGGCACGGGTGCGGGCACAACCTAATTTCATCGATTGCTGTTAGCGCAGCTATCTGCCTTCGTCAAACGATAGATAAACTCGGCGGAGAAGTTTCTCTTTTCTGCACACCGGGTGAAGAAAATCTCTGCACCAAGATAGATATTCTGCAAAATGGCGGATTTGACGGTGTTGATATAGCGCTTATGGTGCATCCACACAACAAAAATATAAGCAGTGGAAAAACACTTGCGATAGAGTCGCTCCAGATAGACTTTTTTGGACGCAGTGCACACGCAGGACTTGAGCCTGAAAAAGGGATAAATGCACTTGACGCAGCGGTTTTATGCTACAATCTAATAGCAACTGGTAAGCAGTATTATAAAGATAGCAACATCTATGGAATTATCTCAAATGGCGGCGAGAAAGCGAGTGTTATCCCAGATAAAAGCTCTCTGAAATACCTCTGTCGCACAAAGAGCTATGGTGAGCTTCAGGGTGTGAGAGAATTTATGCAGAGAAGCGCTAAATCGGCGGCAGAGGCGACTGGGTGTAGCTTTAAAGTTTGGAATAATGAGCCTACAAACAAAGATATGCAGACAAACAAAACAATCTCTGATATTTTCAATAAGCATATTAAAGCTATCGGAGGTATCGATATGGCAGATGAGGATACAAACGGGTCTACTGATATGGGGGATTTGAGCTATATTGTTCCCTCAATTCACCCGTGGGTGGCTATAACTAATACCGATACAGCGCTTCACACCGAGGAGTTTGCAAATCTAACCGTTAAAAGCGAGGCGATAACTATGATGAAAAATTCATCACTCGCACTTGTCGCAACTGCGAGTGAGGTTTTAGAAAACCCCGATGTTTTAGCAGAAATTAAAAAAGAGTTTGCCGAGATT
The DNA here is from genome assembly GCA_964370465.1 of uncultured Oscillospiraceae bacterium. Lineage (GTDB taxonomy): Bacteria > Bacillota > Clostridia > Oscillospirales > Ruminococcaceae > CAYJGN01. Next base: position 1,423 of record CAYJJJ010000074.1, on the reverse strand, counting down.
GCAAAATAATAGATAGAATTAAATAGCGGAAAACAATAAAAGGAGCTTAAATGTTTTGTATTTAGGCTTCTTTTTTAGTTGCATTATAAATAGATAAAATAACAATAGAAAATAAATCGTTTTAGTGATATAATAATATAGCGAAAAATTTGGGGGTTTAGTATGACGAGTTTGCTTTTAGCTATTATTTATATATCTTTTATAAGTCTGGGGCTACCCGATGCAGTGCTCGGCTCTGCCTGGCCTGTTGTGAGCGGAGAGTTTGGGGCTCCTGTTTCGAGTATGGGGATTATTACAATTATCATTTCGGCGGGCACAATTATTTCAAGCCTTAACAGCAACAGGATTATAAACAAAATCGGAGTGCATAAAGTAACTGCGTTGAGTGTTGCCATAACCGCAATTTCGCTATTTGGGTTTTCAAGTAGCCCGTCTTTTTTTGTGCTCTGTCTGTGGGCGGTTCCGTATGGGTTAGGCGCTGGCGGTGTCGATACTGCGCTTAATAATTATGTTGCGATAAACTTCGAGAGCAAGCATATGAGCTGGCTTCACTGTATGTGGGGGCTTGGTGCAACGGCGGGACCATACATTATGGGAATGGTTTTAACAGGCGGGCATAGCTTTAGACTTGGCTATATCTTACTATTTGCAGTGCAAGCGGTGCTGTCTATAATTATTTTCGCAACTTCGCCGATATGGAAATCATCCACCGAAGCCAAATTAGAGGGAACTCGAGAAAAACAGGCGATTTCACTAAAGGAAATATTTAAAATTCCAGGTGTTTTTCAGATGGCGATAGCATTTTTCTGCTACTGCACAGTTGAGCAAACAGCTGGGCTCTGGGCGAGCAGCTACCTTGTTTACAGCAGAGGTATACCTGCGGAAATTGCAGCAGGGTTTACAGCGCTCTTTTACCTCGGGATAACAGTTGGACGAGGGATATGCGGCTTTATAGCAATAAAATATACTGATAAACAGATGATTCGCACAGGTAGCCTTATTATGGCGGTCGGCGTTGCGATACTATTAATTCCATTTGGCGAGATAACTGCATTTATTGGAATTGCGATGGTAGGACTTGGCTCAGCGCCAGTTTTTCCCTGTATTATCCATTCAACACCTTTTAATTTCGGCACTGAACACTCACAGGCGATAATAGGCGTTGAGATGGCGGCGGCATATACAGGCAACTTAATGATGCCTGCTCTTTTCGGGGTAATCGGCAGAGGGATAAGTTTTGGATTGTACCCTGTCTTTTTAGGACTTGCATTAGCAGTGATGATTTTGATGTATGAGATAACTCTAAAAAAGGTTGCAAAAGCGAATGAGTGAATTTAAGGCAATAAAAAAGATGTTCGAGTGTTATCGAACATCTTTTGTGTTAATGGGAAAATTAAACTTCGCTTTTCTCTTTAGTAAACCA
>CAYJJJ010000073.1:0-9933 GCA_964370465.1 uncultured Oscillospiraceae bacterium | reverse complement strand
TGGTACAGTTTCTTCTATTTTGTTTATAACCACAACGGGGACTACTTTGTATTTTTCAATTCTTGTCATAGTAAAACCTCCTTTAAAACTGAAAATAGTTTTTGGTATTGTTATAAGAAATGCCTTTGATAATAGTTTCGAGTGCAGTTTCATCGTTTGGATACTCACCATTCAGGACGAAATTGCCTATTAATTCGCATAGAATTCGCCTGAAATACTCGTGGCGTGTGTATGATAAGAAACTTCTTGAATCGGTAAGCATGCCGATGAAATTTCCAAGTAATCCTAAGTTTGCAAGTGAGGTCATCTGATTTATCATGCCTGTTTTAGTATCGTTAAACCACCAGCCACTTCCATGCTGAATTTTACCGCATACCGAGCTGTCGTTAAAGCAACCTATTATCGTATCGATGTATGCATCGTCAGCGGGGTTTAATGAGTAGATTATCGTGCGTGGCAGATTGCCATTAGAATTTAGTGCATCGAGAAAATCAGCGAGTTGTGCAGATGGTGTGTGGTTGCTAATACAGTCAAACCCTGTGTCGGGTCCGAGTTTTTCAAACATCTTCGTGTTGTTATTTCGCTTGCAACCATAGTGAAGCTGCATAACCCAGTTTTTCTCAGCGTATATTTTGCCCATCTCGAGCATAAATGCAGTGCAAAATTGCAACCGCTCTTTATCTGTAATAGGTATGTTTGATAGGCGTTTTGTAAAGATTGCTTCTATTTCATCGTCTGTTGCCAGTTCATACATTACATAGTCAAGTGAGTGGTCTGATACAACACACCCGACCGTTGCAAAATGTTCTACTCGCTTTTCAAGTGCCGATATTAAGGTCTTAAATGAGTTTATCGCAACACCGCTTATATCTTCGAGTTTACCTAAGTAATCAAAATAAGTATCCCCGCAGATAAGCATCGCCTTTTCTGGTCTAAATGTCGGGAGGACACGTGTATTAAAAGATTTATCTTCTTTTATAGCGCAGTGGTATTCTAAGTTATCGATAGGGTCATCGGTCGTGCAGATAAGCTCAACATTTGACTGCGCTATGATACTTCGTGCAGACATATTTGTCGATTTAATCTTGTTGTTGCAATGCTCCCATACTTCATCAGCCGTTCTTTCGCAGAGATGACCGTGGTAGTCGAAGTACCGCTGAAGCTCAAGATGGCTCCAGTGATATAGAGGGTTTCCGATTGCGCGCTCAAGAGTTTTCGCCCACATAACAAACTTTTCGTAGTCGGAAGCGTTACCTGTGATATATCGCTCGTCTATGCCGTTTGCTCGCATCTGCCGCCATTTGTAGTGGTCGGCATAAAGCCAAATTTGAGTTATATTTAAAAACTTCTTATCCTCTGCTATTTCTTGTGGATTCACATGGCAGTGGTAGTCGATAATTGGCATTTTAGCGGCATAGTCGTGATATAGATGTTGTGCTGTTTTTGATGAAAGAAGAAAATCTTTGTCCATAAATGCTTTCAAAGAAAACACCCCCTACTTATACTCCAGAATATGCGGCAAAGCCACCGTCGATTGGTATGCAAACACCAGTGATAAAGCCGGCTGCATCGTTGTTTAGAAGGAATAAAACAGCGCCTGAAAGCTCTGTATCGGTATTGCCAAAACGTCCCATAGGAGTTGCGGCGAGGATTTTCTCGGTTCTTGCTGTCGGTGTGCCGTCTTGATTGAATAGAAGAGCGGCATTTTGTTTTGTAGAGAAGAAACCAGGAGCTATTGCATTAACACGAATTCCAACTTTTGAGAAGTGAACTGCAAGCCACTGTGTGAAGTTTGAAATAGCGGCTTTCGCGCCTGAATATGCGGGGATTTTTGTGAGTGGTGTGTATGCGTTCATCGAGCTTATGTTTAATATATTACAGCCCTCACGTCCTATCATCTGGCGAGCAAACGCCTGACTTGGAACAAGTGTGCCGATAAAGTTTAGGTTAAATACAAACTCAACTCCGCCGACATCAAGGTCAAAGAAACTCTTAGTTTCAGCATCGATATCGCCAACTTCGTGGTACTCTTTGTCAGTTGTAGCTTTCGGACTGTTGCCACCAGCACCATTAATTAAGATATCGCAGGGGCCAAGGTCTGCCGCAACAGCGTCTGCAACGCTATAACAGCTCTCTTTTTCAAGGACATTGCATTTGTATGCTTTTGCAGTAAACCCTTCAGCGATTATCTCGTCTGCATAGCCTTGTGCCGCTTCGAGGTTTAAATCGAGCAGAGCAACTTTAGCGCCAGCTCTTGCAAGGACTTTTGCAAATGCAGAGCATAGGATACCGCCAGCACCTGTTACTACTGCAACTTTTCCGCTTAAATCTGTGTTGAGAACATTTTGATTCATACTATTTATCCTTTCCCTTTGCCTTATGGCAAGCTTCAAACAATCCGTTTAGGTAAACTGCGCCAAGCGCTCTATCGTATAGTCCGTATCCTGGTTTGCCTGTTTCTCCCCAAATCATACGACCGTGGTCGGGGCGAACATACCCGTCAAAACCGGCGTCAACAAGTGCTTTAACTATTTCATACATATCAAGGTCACCACAAGGAGAGTAGTGTGCACGCTCTTCAAATGAGCCATCGTCCATTATTGCGACGTTTCGCATATGCATAAATGCAATTCTCTTCTTTGCGGCATATTTGCGCACCATTGCGACCATATCGTTAGTTCTAGCACAACCAAGACTGCCAGTACAAAGGCATAGAGAGTTTGCAGGGCTGTCATAGAGAGCGAGAAACCTATCGAGGTTATCTTCGTTTGTTATGATTCTTGGAATACCGAAAATAGGGTATGGGGGATCATCTGGATGAATAGCCATCTGAACACCGCACTCCTCCGCTACTGGCATAATAGCTTTCACAAAGCGCTCTAAGTTTTTCCAAAGTCCCTCTTCACCGAGCTCACTGTAAGCGGTGATAAGCTCACGCACTTCCTCCTGTGAATAGCTTGAGTCCCAACCTGGAAGGTGAATATCATCGGTTAGTGGGTCGAGATCTTTCATCTGATCCCAGTACATAACAAGGCTTGTTGAGCCGTCAGCGCCCTCTTTATCAAGCTGGGTACGTGTCCAGTCGAAAACTGGCATGAAGTTGTATGTTATGCATTTTATTCCGTGTGCCGCACAGCGACGGATATTTTCAGCGTAGTTTTCGATAAGCTCATCCACTCTGCCACGCCCGAGTTTTATATCCTCAGGGACAGGGACAGACTCGACTATATCAAAGAGCAGACCGTTATCTTCACATGCCTTTTTGCAAGCATCGATGCTCTCATTTGGCCAAACGTCCCCCGGCGGCACATCATAGACCGCTGAAACAACGCTTCTCATATTTGGAATTTGCCTTATATTTTGTAGGGTAACAGGATCGCTCTCGCCATACCAACGAAATGATAGTTTCATAGTTTTTCTCCTTTTAATCTGTTATTAAATGAGGTGCTTTTTCTGCCACCTGTTCTGCATTTTGCCAAGTTTCCATAGCTTTTTCAACGCTCATTCCCTCAGCGATAGACATCTTACGAGCGGTATTGACTAGCTGAATTTCCTTCATTCGAGGACCTGTTAAAGTATATCCCTTCATAGCGATTAGGGTGAGTACCCATACTATCATCGGAATCAGACAGAACAGCCCTATTGTGAGAAAGTTCATACCCTCGGTATAAGGGGTTGTGGTGTCGGGGAGTTCTGAGAGGCCAACTGAGAAGATAACAAGACCTACAATTGTAGTGCTCAGTGAGGAAACAAGCTTATCAACAAGTGAGAAGAGTGTTCCAATAGCGCCTGGGACATAGTGTCCTGTTCTGTATGTTTCGTAGTCGGAACAGTCGGCGACCATCGGGATTGAGATGTCGGCTGTTGAGTAGTAGGCGCCGTATCCAAGACCATAGAGGAGGACAAAGCCCAAAGTATAGAGGTTGAAATATGAAAGTGAGAAACTACCGTCGGGGGTTATAAACATACGAAGGGTAAATAAATCACTTCCTGGTTGCCAGAGTAGCAGTAGCACAGTGACGCCGACATACATAGCAAGTGCAAAAGCGGTGAAAGAAACAAGGGTTTTTTTCTGACCGAATTTTTGTGAAAGCTTTACACCACCGATAAAGAAAGGTGCAGAACAGACATATCCAACCACATACATAGGAAGGAATAACCCGTTATAGTTGCCCATCATGCTAGCGTATAAAAGACAGCCGACTGCGGTGTTTGTCGCGATTGCAAAAGCGAATTTCGTGCCGGCACCTGCAACCATTAGTCTGCCAAGCTCTTTGTTGTTTTTTAGAATATCGAGGTATTTGCTGAGTTTCATAGGTTTTTGAGTGGCGCCACCGAGTCCGTAAAACTCAGGTCTATCTTTTTCGCGTATTCCGATTATTGCAAGAAATGTGAGTGCGGCGGAGAGAACTATTGCAAGAGGTATAAGCATATCGAAGAATGTTGTGCTACCATAGCCGTACATGCCACCTATAACAGAGGCGACGACCTGCATAAGTCCCATGCCGACAAGGGAAGCTATTGTGTTGAATACATTAAAGGTCGGGCGCTGTTTCGGGTCGTTTGTAAGACAGGTCTGTCCTGAACGGGTACATGCTGTTTGGAAGGTGTAGCCTATTACATATAAAGCGTAGATGACAACATAAGAAATATATCGCATAGCCATCATATCTTCAGGGATAAAGCGTGTTCCGAAATAGAGCAGTAGACTGCTTACAATCATAATACCGTTGCCGAGCACCATGAATGGTCTGAATTTTCCGAATTTTCCGCTGGTGCGGTCAATTAGGGCGCCGATTAAAGGGTCTGTGAATGCATCGAAAACACGCATTACAGTGACCATTGTTGTCGCAAAGGCGATAGTGAGGCCTAAAACACCTTCGGCGTAATACATTATATAGTTCATCGTTAAAATGAAGTAGACGTTTGTAGCTCCGTTGTTGAACGGGAAGAGAATTAGCTGGTATGGTTTTGCTCGATTAAGCGCCGGGGCAGTGGCGGTAGACTTTTCAGACATATTTTTCTCCTTTTTGCTCTAAATAAAAGAGCAGAGTAGTTTATTGTTTTGACCTATTGTGCGGTGCGTCGGTGGTATAAACAGTTATATTTTACTTAAGTCCAGTTACTGCTGTTGCCCTTACCTTTAGAAAGGGTGTAGTGCGAAGGCGTTTTCGCAACTTTTGAAACATTGCTCGTATCTCGAAGATCTCCTGAAACTGCCTCGAACTTGTTGTTATCTGCAAGGGTAACTTTAAATTTGAAGACACGATTTCCGGTTTTTGTTGAAATTAGTTTACCGTTTTGGAAGAGAGAAACCTGTTTTTGATTAGAATATACGGTAACAGTAATTTCATTATCAGCACGCTCACAAAACCTCTTGCTACAAATATGGACAAAAGGCTCGTTGCTCCAATATGCTTTATAAAGATAGAAGCTATCTTTCTTTGTTTTCCTATCAAAGGTTATAAGACCTTTGTGGTTCATACCAGGCTCGCCACCCTGATCCCTTGCATCTGCTGCAAAGTCGAACATATTCCAGACATGAGTAGCCCATAAATTCGGGAAGCGCTCAAAGCATTTTAGCAGATACTCATGGTAAACAGCCTGATATTCCTCAGTGTGGTCACCGCGCCTTGGTTTTGACGAATGGAGGTTTGGCATACCCTCACAGCCGTATTCCGAATAGCCGAGCGGACGGTTTGGATATAAAAACTTCCAAAATGATATCCACCAGTCGTTTAAGAAAAATCCAGGTACATACCATCCGAGATATAAATTCCACGCAACGAGATCAGAAATATGCGCCGACTTATTAAAGTGGCTACAAACCGCATAGCAAGCAAGGCTTGTAGGGCGAGTACTGTCCATCTCATGGCAGAGATCATTTAAAACCCTGTGGTTATCAAGCATATCTTTTTTATCTTTGGTCGATATTGTAATCTCGTTTGAAAGTCCCCATGTGACTATTGAAGGGTGGTTATAGTTTTGTATGATAAGCTCTTTCATCTGGCTTATAGTGTTATCGCGCCCGTTTGGCATATGCTCTGATATGTATGGTATCTCCGCCCAAACAATCATCCCATACTCATCGCACAAATCATAGAAATACTGGTCGTGCTGATAGTGTGCAAGCCTTATGGTATTTGCACCAATTTCTTTTATAAGCTCCATATCTTCTAAATGGTGAGCAGGCGTTAGGGCATTGCCGATACCTCTGCGGTCTTGGTGGCGAGATACGCCGTGCAGTGGATATTTCCGACCGTTTAGGAAAAATCCTTTTTTGCTGTCGATTTTAAATGTGCGCACTCCGAATTTGCTTTTGATTTCATCAACTAAAACACCATCGACAGATAGTGTTAGATGGGCGGTGTATAGGTATGGGTCGGCAATACCGTCCCATAAGTGGACATTTGGTATAGTTAGTTTTGCATTAAAACCACTGCCCTCTGCTACAACAACCTCATCTGCATCGAGAAGGGTTATAGCCACCTCGCCGTTTTTATTATTTGTATAGCTCTCTATATCTACAATACCAGAATTACCATCGACAGTCGGAGTTATACGAAGCCCGTTTGTGCCGTAGTAATCAAGGTCAAAATGCGACTTGCTCAAAATAATTAAATTCACATCACGATAAATGCCACCGTAAAAGGTGAAATCCGCCTTTTGCGGATAAACTCTATCATTGATTCCGTTGTCAACCGAAACGGCGAGCTCATTACTATCCTTTAAGTGCTCTGTTATGTCGGCTCTAAAGGTAGAGTATCCACCGTCGTGACTACAGATATTCTGCCCATTTAAAACAACTTCACAAGAGGAATTAACCCCGCAAAACTCGAGGTAGACAACTTCCTTGTCTTTATCAAACTCTGGGGTTTCAAAGGTTTTGGTATAATTGCAAACGCCTCTCCAGTAGTCGTTTCCGCCATCTTGTCCGTCTATTGCGTTCCAAGTGTGGGGGATATCAATTTCTATTTTGTTTTTATCTGGGCCATAAAAGTCCCACGAGGGGTTCAAGCAAATTTTTGTTCTTAGCGGCATCATTTTCTCCTCTAAAAACGGCATACGCCGCTATTGTTATTATAGTTACTTCAATTATACGATTTTTACTCTTTATTGCAAGAGCGCATACCTAAGTGGTCGCAAATCGTGCTTTTCTGGTCGAGAGGTAAAAAATATCCTCTCTCTGTTTTGTATATCACTATAAAAACATGCGATTTTATTAAAAAACAAAAGTGAAAGATGAAAAATATATATAATTCATATCAAATCTTTACAAGATGGGGATTTAGATGTTAGAATATCATAAAACACATAGTTACAAACACAAAGAGGTGTGAAGCATTATGATTAATATTGCAATCGTTGATGATGACGACAGCTTTCGTGCGAAGCTTTTAGATTTTATAGAGAGATATGGTAGAGAGAATAGTTTGAATCTCAACGTAGCTGCGTTTTGCGATGGCAAAGAGATAGTTGAAGATTACAAATCGAGTTTTGATATCATTATTTTAGATATTGAAATGCCACAGATTGATGGAATGTCTGCAGCGGAAAAGATACGTGCGCTCGACGAAGATGTGGTGCTTGTTTTCATAACTAATATGTCTGAATATGCGTTGCGTGGATACGCAGTAGATGCGCTCGATTTTATACTAAAACCAGTGGAGTATGAAACATTTGCACTAAAAATGAATAGGGTTATCAGCAGAGCTCGAAGCCGTGAGAGAGCGCAACTGCTTCTCACAACAGCAGAGGGCGCTATAAGAATTGAAATTAGTGACATACATTATATAGAGGTTCAAAGTAGGGTATTATATTACCACACAAAGAGCGGAGTTTATAAAGTGCGCAGTTCGATGCAAAAGGCAGAGAAAGAGCTTGAAGGGCGTCATTTTATCCGTTGCAACTACTGGTATCTTGTCAACTTGCGACATGTTCTGAATGTTCATAACAACACTGTCATCGTAGCAGGTAATGAGCTTGAAATCAGCAGGCGAAACCGAGCGCCGTTTTTGAAAGCGCTTACAAATTATATGGGGGGGGACACCTAATGCCTGACCTATATAGCTTTCTAACACAGCTTGGACTTGATATGACAGTTTATCTTGCAGGTGTTGCTTTCTTCTGGTCACTTCACCGCCGTGAGAGGTTTATCTCTCGGGTGATTCTCTGTCTTTTAGTTGGGGCACTACTGAGTATTTGTTTTTCTGCTTTTAGAACTTGGATTCCTATAGAACCCGATTTGCTAGTTATATTAAATGTATTTTGGCTTTTTGCCAGATTTTTTATTTTGATTGCACAGAGCGGATACTGCGTATACCGCCCGCTTACAACAGGCGCATATTACGCTGCATGGAGCATGGTTTTGCAACAGCTCACTTATGCACTGGGGCTAATTCTCGTAACAGTGATCGGACTAATCGACTATGCGATATTTCTAAGTGTTCCTTGGTTTTTGCTGCTTTATTTTGCAGTGCCGACAGCAGTTGAGCGCAGACAACCGGGCGAGCGTGAATACCCTGTGAGTCGAAATCAGCTATTTCTGTCTATTTTAATGGCGATTATAGCGGCCACACTCTATCAGCTTTTCTTCTACCTTGCACCAGAGGTTACCTCCACCCAGATAGCGCTAACATTTGCTCAGCTATACTGTGTTACTATCTTCTATCTTCAAAGTGTGCTTTTCCAGAAAAATGCAATAAGAGAAGAGCTTATAACGCTAAATCTTTTGTGGGAACAAAGCAGAGAGAAATACAGTTTGGCAAAAGAAAACATAGATCTTATAAACCACAAAGTCCACGATTTAAAGCATCAAATTCAAGCGCTTAAAGATATGAAAGGCAGCGATGTTCGAAATCAATATATCTCAGAGCTTGAGCAGTCGATAAAAATTTACGATGCAATAGTCAAAACAGGGAACGACGCCCTCGATACAATTCTTACAGAAAAAAGCCTCTACTGCGAGAAAAATCAAATACTTGTAAACTGTATAGTCGATGGTAGTAGCTTGCAATTTATACACCCTGTCGATTTGTACACAATTTTTGGGAACGCTATGGACAATGCCATTGAAAAGGTAGAGCAGATATCCGATGTGAGCAAGAGGGTTATAGATGTGCTTGTATATGTCAAACAGCAGTTCCTTATTATAAGTATAACAAACCCGCTCGATGGCGAGTCGCTCACCTTTGAAGATGGACTGCCAACCACTACAAAAGAGCAAAATGGCTACCACGGTTTTGGACTTAAAAGCATTAATCGTACCGCCGCGAAATACGGTGGATATACAACAGTTGAAACGAAAGGGGACAGCTTTTCTTTGCGCATTTTGTTCTCTTTACCAGCCTAAGTTTGGTTATTAAAAACCACTTAGGCTTTTTTTTCGACCAGATAGGTATCTTCTATTGCTTTAAAAATTGTGTTTGCTATAATTTAGATAATTACTGCAAGGACGGTGCGAAAAAAACTGTACATTATAGCTATCTGAGGCGAAAATTTGTAAACAAATAGTGAATAAAGTGTAGTTTTTAAAGCGCTTTTTGCATATATAGGGTGCAAAAGTTTTCGGCGGTCTTTGTTATGAAAATTCGAGGAGGATTAATAATGAAAAAACGCAACTTATCAAAAGTGGTATCGTTATTGCTTGTTATATCAATGTTCGCTACCATACTAAGTGGTTGTACCACAGAGCCAGAAGCGCCACCACCGGAACCCGTGTATATTGCAGCTCCACACGTAGCTGGTGAAGAAGCTCCAACAGAATATGCAGAGCCAACATTCTATCAGAATGAGGGCGGCCCTGAAATCAGTGTTACATATCTTGGTGTTATCCAGATAGGCGACCAGTATTTCAAAGATAGCAACAACAACCAAACACTCGATACATTCGAGGACTGGAGACTAACTACTGACGAGAGAATGGACGATCTT
>CAYJJJ010000072.1:0-10021 GCA_964370465.1 uncultured Oscillospiraceae bacterium | reverse complement strand
CACTCGCAAAAAAGCTAAACGACTCACAGCTTGAAAATGAGATTTTGCATTTTAAGAGTCTTATTTAGTGTGATTTGTAGTTAGCGTGAGTGTCCGAAAATATAGCCTTATTCATTGAAGAAGCGCCTCGCAAGAGGTGCCCCTCAAAAGTTAGTCTTGATAGTGTAGTGAATGATGTTGCTACACTATTTTTATGCAGCTTAGTGACTTACCCTAAACTGGTCAGGGCTAAATAGCCAAGCAGTTGGTTTGTTCTTTTGTTGGTGTAATAATGAATATAATTTTCTACTGCTGATTTTAGCTGAGAATCTGGGTTAAAGTCATCAAACGGGTGGTGAAAATTAATTTTCCATAAAAAAGTTAACAATAGTATAATAGAGTGCAAGATGGAAATAAAGCGTCAGGGTTTTATTATCAAGCAAATAATTTTAAATAAACTATTGACTCTGCCGTTACGTCATAGTATATGATATATACAAGGTTAACCGAAAACGACGAAAGGAGCCTGTGATGAAGATAAATGAAGTGGCGAAACTCGCCGGTGTGACTGTGCGCACATTGCACTATTATGACGAGATAGACCTGCTAAAGCCGAGCGGCACAACAGAGGGCGGATACCGAGTTTACGATGAAAAAAATCTTGAGCGACTGCAAGAGATTTTGTTTTTCAGAGAACTTGATTTTTCCCTCTCGGATATTCGTGAGATAATGGCAAACCCAAGTTACGATAAAAAAGCGGCTCTTTTAAGCCACAGAAAAATACTGATAGAGAAAAGAAACCGGCTTGATAGGCTAATCGACCTATGCGAGCAGACGATGAAAGGAGAGCTCGATATGAGTTTCACACAGTTTGATAAAACAACGATAGACAACCTAACAAAAGCGACCAAAGAGAAATACGGCAACACCAAAGAGTACGCCGAGAGCATGGAGCGCACAAAAAACTACACCGCCGACGACTGGGAAAGACTTGATGCAGCTGCAAACGAACTTTTTGCAAAGTTCACGAGGATAAAGCACCTATCCCCAGCAGATGAAAAGGCGCAAAACCTCGTGCGTGAATGGCAGCAGCATATAACTGATAATTTCTATACCTGCTCAGATGAGGTGCTAAAATACTTAGGTCAAACCTACCTCGAGGACGATTTTAAAAAGAATATCGACAAAGCAGGCGAGGGCACAGCGCAGTTTATCTCCGATGCGATTAAGGTCTATTGCGGTTAATAAGCGCTTCGGAATATCTGATTAATCTAAAATGAATGCCCACCCACAATTAATTGCGGGTGGGTATTATGTTATTTGTTTTAATTTATATGGATGTCTTTAAGTTTAATATTTATATTATTAATAATATCTGATTTAAAAGGACAAAATTCAACGCACAACCTTAATGACATCCACCACGCAAAGAAAGCGTATGTATTATTATATTCATCATCGTCGAATAGTCCATGTGCAACTAAATTTCGAATATTCATGCCGTACTTTGAGTTGAATACTGTTAAGATATTAAACAGTAATTTATCATCTACACATTCATTAAGTTTAGGAGAGTTGAGTAATCCGTCGAGACTGAGGTATTCTTCGGTATAGTCAGAGTTTATTTTTGATATACTATCTCCACAAATAAGCGCTAGTTGTCGAATAGAGTTTTCTACTTGGGGAGATAAAATATTCATAGCAGAAATAAGGTCCGATTTAAATCCAGAAATCAATCCAGTTTCAAAAGATTGTCGCCTGTTTTGAGGAACAAATAAACTGTTCTCAACAATTCTTTTAGTCTCAGCATCTATATCAAATCCCGATAATTTAACTTTATTTAATAAATAATACATTCCGATATTCACTTTGACATTATAGATATTAGCGCAACTTTTTACAACATGAGGAAGTAATAACTTATCGTCGTTGTTTATTAATGCGTCTGTCCAATTTGGCATAATTGATAGCAACTTACCATCGTTATTAATTATTTGCTCAGAAGAGATATGTTTTCTTAACATATCTCCTTCTATTTTCATCATTTGAGCTCTTGCATCATGATATGAGCTGATTTCAATACCCAGAATAAAGAAGTAAAACAACTCAGCAATATTAAGCTGTTCGCATACGGTATCATAGTATTTCAGGGTATCTGAAATATCAAATTTATCTGAAAACATATGCATTTGCTCATGAATCTCTTGTTGTGCTTTATAAAGCTTTTGTTGCAATTCTCTTCTTTCATCTTCGGAATCTCTTAGTGATTTTAATTGTGTAATAGCTTTTTTAGCCCAGTCAACTCTTTCCAAAGGAGATCTTGTGTAATCATTAAATTGCTTTAAAAACCAATCTACCTTTTTTCTTCGAACATAATTAACAGTCTCAATATTACAGGGTCTATTTGTGAATTTGATATCATTTGCCTTATGTAGGATGTTCTCATATAGATCAGCGACTCCTAAAAACAAATAAAAGTTATATTCATCTTGGACTTGATCGAATTTATCTTTCATAGGGGACAATAAATGACTTGTTTTTATAAACTCTTTTTCAAACGCTAATTCAAGAATTCTAATTGGTTTAGCCGTTTTCTCATTTTTACCTGCATCTATCATCCTATATAGGGTTTTCTGATAGGCGAATTCTAAAGAACTATCATTTAGCTTTAAGTATATATTTGTACAACGGTTAAATAGATAATAATTTTTTTCATATTCATCTGAAGTGCTTATGATATCAATAAAGCCATTGAACGCAACTTTTGCAGAAGTATAATCTTTGGCTTTAATCCATAAGAAGTCATAGATTTTCAATTTAAGTAAATCATTAATATCGCTTTTTGCGATTTGCTTGAGACTATCGATAAATTTACCTATATCATAATCTTGTAGGAAATAATTATAAGGCACTTTATCATATGTGAAGCAGTTGTATTTTTTATTAATTTCGTTAATAATTAAAATAAGCTGTTGTTCATCGTCAGTACAGTTATCAGAATGAATGTACTGTGTATCTTCGTTATTGATTTTAAAAAAATCCACGATGCATTTAAATAATTTATCGTTAATCATAATAATCCTTATATTTCAAACTATTGTCATAAAAATTTATAAATATTACTTTTTCCGATTTGCAATCATATTAATTTCCATATTTATATATTCATGCAATTTCATTCTATTTGATCGGTCAGGATATTTGGTTTGAAGGCGTCTGAACATTTTAGAAGTCATTTCTCTAACTGTAACGTTTTTAATCGCGAAAAATGGTACTTGTGGTCGATTTCGATAAGTATTAGATATTCTGTACTCAGAAGGCTCTTTGGATACTGCTAAATCAATAACAGTTTTATCTAATTCAACCAAAGAAATTAATAAGTTATTAAGTTCCAAGTTGTTATAGATTTCAAAAAACTCCGTCATATTATTAACAGGGTTATCACTAACTTCAACAGGTTTTAGATATCTTAAAATTATGAAATAAAGATAAATCGTAGCTGTACTTAAATTGAATTGTTTACTATTAAAATTATTGGCTGTATAAACTAAGTAGAAATCATTGAATATCATATTTATATCTCTTATAGATAATTTATTGTATGCTAATAGTGATTTCATATCATTAATTGCATCAATAGAGTTGCTGTTATTAAGCAAACCCTTTGAATCTATCAAATATTCTACATAAGCCAATCTATCTGGCGGTGGCAATCTAAGTTTGTAGTTTACAAACTTATTTAAATATCCTACACTATCCATATTTTGTCCATAAACAGTAGCTATTGAATGTTTTAACTGGTCCATATCCATAGAAAGTAAAAAAGCAACATTCTCAATATCAAATAAGTGTTTTATGACCTCTAATGTTTCAATCGCAAATGTAGGCTTACACCTATCAAGCTCATCAATAACAATTAATATTTTTTTCTCTCGTAATGTCTTTTTAAATGCTTTTTTAAAATTTATATAAGTTTCATTTACAGCCTTTATTTCTTTAAAAGAACCGATAGCACTGATGGAGTCACCAGCTTTAAGTAAATCTTCTATCTCTTCAACGGCTTCGCTGCCAAGTTTATGTCTAACAACTGACTTTGTAGCAAATTTGATGACCTCTGCAACTTTCAAAAATAAGTCCTTATTGCGAGTGGTATCATTAAAATATTCGTTAGTCATAATATTATATAACAAACATTCTAATGCACTACTATGCATATCATTCGCCCAAGAGTTATATTTAACAACTACAATATCCTCAGGTTCTTCTATTTGGATTTTTGTTGAAAGCATATTGATAAAAGTGCTTTTTCCTGTGCCCCAGGGCGCGTCAAGCGCTATCACTGTTGATTTGAACTCGCTACTTATGTGATTAATATTTTTGATTATATTGATAATCTGCTCGCCATAAATTTCTCTTGAAAATTTACAATCTTCAAAAGACTGTGATTTATCATTCATTATATCCTCCAAAATACAAATTTAAATTAACGTTATTTTATCTGTCTGCAAAATGGACACTTTTGTAAATAGATGCGACAACTTAATACATAACTTCGTTTTTGTTTAGAGATTTCCTGTACGCACAGAAATACCCATCACTGTTCCCCCAAAAAATCATCAGCGATTTTATTAAGCTCTCTTGCGATTTCGCGAAATTCGCAATTTAAGTTTAAGGTCTTGACATGAATATCATTACCGCTCATTTTGTAGGAATTATTCGGCTGTATTTCTGATTCTGTCCTTGCATATAAGAGCATACCTGAAACACTATGATTTTCATCTTGTATACTCGCTGCTTTGTTTTTTACATAAGTAAATATTTGATACAAATTATTTGAGTGCAATTTATGTGTATCATGATATGTCTGTGTTGTATTTGTATAGCATTTAGCGTCTATTATTAGTGTCTTATTGCCTATTGTCAAAGTAATATCGCTGCGCATTAAAGGGAGCATTGTGCCAATTCCATCGTCAAGCGCCCATGAAATTTGTGAAGCATCTGCATTAAGTGCCGGGTATTCTTTTATGTAGTATTCTAAAATGAATTTCTCGTATAGACTATGCATATTTTTTTCATCAAAGAAATTAGCTAAGTGAAAATCACCATCATTTGTAGTTAGCAATAAGCCTTCAGCGATCAACTGACATATGCTTATCAGCATACGATAGTTTTGAGAATTTCGACTAAACCGCAATGCATGCCATCTAATCAAAGACAAGTCAATTTCATCAACATTAGAAAAGAAGAGCAGCTCTTTTTTTAAGTTGCTCTTATTATCTGCAGAAACTTCGCCATGGCGTAACAGTAAAATTACTGTGCTTTTAAGTATTTGATTAAATAAATTGTTTTCAGAAAGCTCATCATACTCACAAAACAAGCTGCGATTTCGAGCCATTTTGTTTTTGATACTTCCATTCATATCTATTTTGCCGCGCATGACAGTCAGGTTCTCTGCTTTATTGATATATTCTCGATGCAAGCCTTGCTTTAACTGATAGCTAATACCTTTAGATAAAATTCTGGATAAAAGGTTATGCAAATTATCAAACTCTTCGCCAGCAAGTTCCTTTTCGTTTGACTGCTTCATTGCTTCAAAGGCATAACTCAACATGTAGTAGATGTTTTTTATGAATATGCTGTTATGCTTAATCATTGAAAGACACCACGCAATATATTTTCCCAATGCTTTAACTTGTTTAGATCGTCAAACCAGTATTCATTGAGCATAGGAATGATATCGTAGTTTACAATAGATAAAAGCAGTTCATCATCGCACGATGTCTGTTCACAGAAATAGCTGTGGCCGATACAAAAACCATTTCCTAACGATTTGTCATTTGTGATTTCTTTATTTAAGTCGATGATTTTTTCAATGAGTCTATCGAGGGTGTCATCACTTAGCGATTTTTGATAATCTGAAAATCCTTTTGTTTCAAAGCCTGGATCAATGTTGAAAAAGCTAAATCTGCGACGCAATGCGTAATCAATCATAGCGAGGCTGCGGTCAGCAGTATTCATCATTCCTATAATGTGTACATTTTTAGGGACTGAGAAGGCAAGTCCATTGTATGCAAGTGTTGCTTTTGTGTCCCTGTAATCACGTTCTATAAGCATTAAAAGCTCACCGAATATCTTGCTTAGATTTCCTCGATTAATCTCGTCAATTATGAAAAAGTAATCTTTGAGAGGATCGTTAGATGCTTTTTGGCAGAAACGATAGAATATTCCATACTTTAGTTCAAAACCATCATTAACAGGCTTATACCCCATTACAAAATCCTCGTAAGAATAATTTTGATGGAACTGGATGAACTCAATGCGATTTTCATCTTTTTCGCCCATTATTGAATAAGCGAGTCGCTTTGCAGCAAAAGTTTTTCCAACACCAGGCGCGCCTTGCATTATTATGTTTTTCTTGTTTTTAAGCACCGAAACAAGTGTAGTGTATTTATTTTCAGTCATATAAACTTCGTTTAGAAAATCTTCTTTGATATATTTTTCAAGTTCCGCAACGGTGGCCATAGGATTTTCTTCGCGAATGATATCATTAATAAATTCGTATTCATCTAACGTTAACTTAAAAAGACTTCCTTGCGGGCTCACGAAATACTCCATATTTTCAAGTTCGCTGCAACCCTTTAATGTCTGATAATCGATAGGGGAAGTTAATGCTTCAGTTTTTTCAAATGTTATAGTAGTGCCGTTCTGCTCGTTTACAAACTTCCCGACAGCAACAATTTGTTTTACTGGGTGGGACTCATAGCCGATTATTATATCACCAGGTTTCGCGTCTAAAAAATTCTGAAAGACTCTGCGCTTATTTCCGTTAGCGTTAAATAGAGTATATGATTGCTGTTCACCAACAGCGATGTCGTTAAAGCTCCATGTTTTAGGGTTTGCGTTTAACCACCAATATTGCATATCATTAGGTTCTCCCTCGATTATATTTCGTGTATGCAGACCGAAATACGGTGATAAAATTAAATCTTCAAACTGCTTATATTCATTAACTGGAACTTTAACACATGTCGAATTATTGTTTGGAGTCCACCATTTTTGAATATTGGTATATGGGCTTATATCTTGTGACTGTTCAATAATTTCATATTTTCTTTCATACCAACCATCGCCCATTTCGAAGTTCTGTACTACATCATCTGAAACTATTTTTCCAAACAAGCGTATCGAATTTCCGTAGCATAGATAAAAATAGTCGCCTTTTTTAATTGTGCTCATAAAGTCATCGCCTTGACTGATTGATGACACACCTTTGGACTTAGTATCTTTAGCTACAACAATAATTTTACGCGACTCAAATATTTCTCGGAATTGTTCCGATACACCTGTGGAATCAGTTCCGTGGCTAATTTTCCATAGGTTAATCTTATTGTCATCATCGATATCATAAAGAGGGATTTCTGATAGATCTATTTCGCTTAGCGCCTGCACCAATTCATCTCTCAGCTTCCAAATATATATACCATCATCGTTCTTATCAGCTGCCCTGCCAACATAAATCACAGGCCACCATCTTGCATTTTCATTATCATCCTCTAAAACTTTACAACCTGTTTTTGTAACAATCTTTTTTGCTAAAGAGATAGAGCCTGAATTGTAAAAATTTCTCGATTTACCATATTTTTTGGAGAGTTGGGTACAAGTGGCTTGTCCGCCATAGTCTAGCATTCGTTTCATAATAGCAAGTGAGTCATTAGAAAAAACTTGCTTATCATTTAATAGCTCAACCCATTTTTCTACAGATATACAAGGCGAATAATCTTTAGGGAACCATTCATCTTCTTCAAGGTGCGAAGTGCTTATATAGTACGCTACATCAATAGTTAAAGTTTTGCATAGTGTATCGGGATAACAATTATCAGTGATTTGTGAACTTAAAAGACTCACCATTTCATCGTCATCTTTTAAAACATCAGAAATTTCGTTATATAAAGTTAAGAAGTTGCGCAAATTATCTGAGTAAGCTCCTGTTTTAACCTCAACTTCATTTGAAAGCAACGCTGCAGTACTTTTGAATACTTTATATTTGTATATGTAATATTTATCAGGATATCTAAGCCACAAATAAGTGGTTATTGCATTCTCTTTTTGATAGTGATTTGCTGCGTCACCACCATGCTTTTGTAGCAATATCTCAGATTGTTCTTTGAAATTGCTGATTCTGTTTACGACATCTTCGCTTTCATCAAAAAGCGCTATAAACATAGAGCGGACTTTTTCAGGATCTGCTTTTGCAAAATCCTTAATCATTTTGGCAGGATAATTATTAATTGAACTTAGAAGATTAGCGGTTTTTGATATCGAGGTAGTAAGCATTTTGTGAAAATCACTCGCATTGATATTCCATGAATCTTGAAATTGCTTTACAGCTACCCATTTATATTTTTCAGCTTTCCATCGTTTCTCAACAAATTTTTTTTTATATTTTGTGAGTACATTTTGCAATATTTCTTTGCTTAACATTATAACCCCTCCACTTTTCTATAAACACGGTATTAGTTATCTACATGATACGCTTATTCAATAAAAAAAGCAATTTATATTGAACAATAATGTTGATTATTTTTGTATGTTTCTAAGCGATGAAATAGTATGATTTTGTGATTTGATAAGTTGTCTAAAACTACATATCTTAAAAAGACGCAAAAAGCACGCCTCATTTGGAGCCTTTGAGTTTAGTAATGTTTTGCAAGTACCATAATAGGGAACAGTAACACGGCAAACAGTAGCGCCATTATATTGAACCCTCCTTTCGGGGGTTCTTCATTTTTTGTATCAGCGCGCGAGATTTAACAGGATACTACATATAATCACTAAAATGAAAAAAGTGTATCCATATTAATACCCACCACTCGGAGCTCATCATTTTTTGTATCGACAGGCGAATTTGCAAAAGTCGTAAAAAAGTAAAAAATAATCATAAATATTTTAAACATGATATAGCCTCCTCGTTGGCAGCTCGTCAGTTTTAGTATTTGCGGGCAAGCTTACACAGAGTAAGCCAGAAAATTACAAAAATTGTAAGTATGTGAAACATGCTAACACCCCCTCTATGGTAGTGTGTATAAGATATTGCCTTAATATCTGACAGTAATTATCTGCATAACGAATGTTATCTTTCAAATCCATCACGAAGCGAGATTTGCTGTGTGATTTATATACCTTGAAACGAACTTCAAAAGCTGTTTGAAAGTTGTGCAGACATAAATAGCCGCCGACCCGTAAAGCTCGTCATATTCTTGCTTCTTGCTGTAAAAACAGTAGGTATCCTTTGTTGTATGCACTGTCGGATCGAACGAATATGCGGTTATAACCTGCTTTATCTCCCCATCAAAACGCACCACCACCGCTCTGTAAAAAACACCGTCCACCTCTGCGTGATAGTAGCTGGTTTTGCTATGCAGTCCCTGCTGATAAATTCCGTCCGGCGACATCAAAATATTCTTTATCAACTCGATAGACATCTCAGGGTGTCTTTTTTTGATATGGAGGTGGAAGTTTTTGGTGCTTAAAAGCACTTTCTTTTCGTCTTTTGCAAGAATCTGCACTGCATCAACTTCTGCACCGCTTTTGTCCTTAATTTTCGTTACCACTCCGGTTTCCCACATAGTAATCATCCTTTCTGTATAATAAATATACCATTAAGATTGTCCGGAAAACTGGACACATTTGTGGACAGAGATATTTCATAAATTCTATGTCACCATTAGCTTTTTCAAAAACGCATTCTCTGATTAATGACGTCCCTTTTTTGTCTCGTCGCAATATGTTATAATAGATTTTAAAAGGAGTTATAAATTATGACAGATCAACTCCTAAGATAAGAAAGCACTGTGATTTGATCGCGTATAACGTATAACAAATGGATGATTATCCATCGATAAATCAACTAAAATGACCACCGTTTATTTGTCCTACACCGCCATTTATGATAAAATAACCTTGAGGTGAATTAATATGTATACAGCCCAGCCGAAAAAGGCTTTAATCGTCAATATCCTTGAAATTCTAAACAAACACAGTG
>CAYJJJ010000071.1:7424-10064 GCA_964370465.1 uncultured Oscillospiraceae bacterium | reverse complement strand
CACTGAACTTACCTATTTATTGTAGGGAATGCACTGTGTGCATTCCGAAAAATTTTAGGTATCCTTTAAATGTTATGTAGGGGCGGGCGATGCGACAACTACCGACAGCTATTAGTTTTTAAAATATCTCTGCAAAAATTATGGATAAAGGTTTTACCCGCATTTTGTAAAAATATCTTTACATTTAATTGCCTTTTTTTTAACATCAAGTTAATAGTTTGTTCAAGACTTTTCGCTAAAACAGTGGTATATTTAACTCAAGAACTTTTTCATGATTATTATCTCCTATCCAAAAAGCCGCCTTTACTGCAAGAGGGCGGTTTTTGACGTATAGGGGATTTTTATTTTGTCACACAAAAAACAGAAATAAATAATATTCTATAATTAGTAATAGTTATTATTACTTACAAATTACATTGTTTGCTCTTTTGCACAGGCGATAAACAATAGTAAAAGTTTAAGGAACTAACACTCCTTAAGTTTTTGCAAGAAAAGGAATAAAAATCGAATTTTTTGCTTTTATAAATGACAAATCTTTCAAAATGTAGTATAATCAAAGTGTTGAGGTGATATTTTGAATAGAAAAAATAAATCATTTGATTTTGGCGAACTTTTTGAAAGTATAGCGGATTACATTAAAAATAACCCACTTATAGTGGGACTAAGCGTAGCGGCAGGTGTGCTTGTCGTTGTAGCTATTGCGGCATTGGTGATGGTTTTCTCGAGCGGTGGTGGAGATGATGTTATTTCAAACGCTACATCCTCGTCGGATAGCTATGACAGCCAGAGCGGCAACATTGACTCAGAGGTGTACAGCGATGTCATACTGCCGAAGTCAGAGCTTTTAGACCCTGATTATCTTGAAGAAACGCTTTTTATCGGCGATAGTAATACCTATCGTTTGATAAATTTCGGGTACACAACTTTGCAAAACAACGTATCGTTTGTTTCGATGGGAATAAATGGCGCTGTAAACAGTGAAGAGGTGTATTTTAGGGATAGAGATGACCCTGTATCGATTGCGCAGGCGGTGGAGATACTTCAGCCTCGCCGTGTTATCATAACATTTGGCACAAACGATGCATCAATAACATCTACTGCCGACTTTATTGAAGGGTACAGTGATTTTATTGACGATATCAGATTTTACTATCCATCTGTAGATATCATAATAAACACAATACCTCCTGTTGCCAGAGACCGCGATTACAACAACATTTCAATGAGCGATATAGACAAACTCAATGCGCAACTTGTCGAGCTTGCTCGCGAGATGGACTGCATGTTCTTAAACAGTGCAGAGGCACTTAAAGACAGCACAGGATACGGCGACTCTGACTTTTTCGTGAGTGACGGTATCCATATAAGTGATGATGGTGCTGAGGAGTTTATAAACTATGTCCTTGAGCACAGCTATGTAACGGATGACGACCGCCCAACCCTAAAGGCAGTACCTGTACGTTACGAGCCAAAACCGCAAGTTATCCCAAGTGCTCCAAGCGATAGCAGTAGCACGTCAGAGAGCGGAATAGAGGTCAAGTTTGTTGTCGATAGCGAAACTCACGGTAGAATTGAGGGTGAAGCTACTCAAAATATCGAGATTGGCGAGAGTGCAACTACTGTTGTAGCGGTAGCGGAAGATGGCTATGCATTTAGTCATTGGACGGTTACGAACGGTCGAATTGATGATATAAACGACCCTTCACTAACGTTCACAGTACCGACAAATGCCGATGGTGGAATTATAATCACCGCTCATTTCACAGATGATGACAGCTCAAGCTCAAGCGAAGAGCTCAGTGAGAATGTTGATATAATTTTAAGCGTAGATAACGAAAGTCGTGGAACACTGTCGCTTTCAAGTGGAACTCATACAGTAAAAAGAGGCGAATCGATAACGATAACAGCAACTCCAAAAGATGGTTATCAATTTAATGCTTGGACAGATACTAGCGGCAAGTTCCAGCATAGCAAAAACGCAACTATAACTTACACAGTTGATGACACTACCCCAGATAGCGTTGTTATTAGAGCGCTATTTGAAACAGAGTCAGAAGACCCAGACCCTGTAACTATCAGTGTATCTTCGGCAAACACAACAGCAGGAACAGCCGCAGCTTCAGTAAGCTCGATAGTTCCCGGAAACTCAGTAACATTTACCGCAACTGCAAATGCAGGCTATGAGTTTAGCCATTGGGTGATAGGTGGTGCAAACGTCGGCGGAACAGCTACTTATAACTACACTATCCCAAATAATGCAACAGGCACGGTAACAGCTGTTGCGCATTTCACAGCAGAAGTTGTGGTGACACCTGTAACTATAACTATTAATGCGGAAAACCCCGCAATGGGCACAACAACAGCTTCAACGAGTGCAACACCAGGCACCACGATAAATATAACTGCTACTCCAAGTGCAGGATATGAGTTTGTAGAATGGGTTATCGACATTAATGATGGTAATTTTTCAACGAACACATCAGCAACATTAGCCTACACTGTACCTGTGGGTCAAACCGCAACAATTACTTTTACAGCGAAATTCAGAGCAGTTTCAACCGACAGTAGCTCGAGTAGTGAGAGCGCGCCTACCCCATAATAAATCATTTATAAAAGCTTAAAATTCTCGGTTTTTTAAAA
>CAYJJJ010000071.1:0-7324 GCA_964370465.1 uncultured Oscillospiraceae bacterium | reverse complement strand
CGCCTACCCCATAATAAATCATTTATAAAAGCTTAAAATTCTCGGTTTTTTAAAACGGAGGAGAACCATGCATTATTTAATATCATTTTTAGAAGGTGTTACAACCTTTATTTCCCCTTGTCTTTTGCCGATGCTGCCGATATATCTCGTATATTTTGCAGCGGGCGAGAGCGATAAGAAAAAAACTATAACAAACTCAGTGTTTTTTGTCCTTGGATTTTCTGTGATATTTATATCCCTTGGGATATTCGCGGGAACTATCGGCGGATTTCTGATAGCGCAGCAGCGACTTATTGAGATTATAGGTGGTAGTATCGTAATTCTCTTAGGGTTTGACTATCTCGGCGCATTTAAACTGCCATTTCTAAACATCCACCGCAAAGCAAAGGATGTTTCTGTAAACGGGAAGTCCTCGGCATTTATCTTCGGTATGGTATTCTCTGTTTCGTGGACGCCTTGTGCTGGTGTCTTTTTAGGCTCGGCGCTCGTTCTTGCGGGAACAAGAGGTTCGGCTGTTGAGGGTGGAATTATGCTTTTGCTATATTCCCTCGGACTCGGCATACCACTGATAATAAGTGGTCTTTTGCTAAATGAGTTTAAGTCGGCATTTGACTTTATAAAGAGAAACTATGATAAGATAAACAAAGTCTGCGGAGTGCTATTGATTTTGATGGGAATAGCAATGATTTCAGGACTTTTAACGAAAATACTCTTCTCGATTGCATAGATTTTGAAGAGGCAAACCTTTTAACTGTTTTAAGTAGGAGGGTAAGGTTATGAAAAATAAAAAACTAATTATATATGCGTCTGCACTTGTTGCGGTAGTGGTTATCGCGATGGTTGGATACAATTTCCTAAGTGAATATGTAGACCCAAACGACGGCTTTTCTGCCTTTGAAAATGGCGGAGATAACAGCGGGAGCGATGATACAGGTGATAGCTCATCGCAAGCGAGTGGTTCAGATGATAACAATGCAAATACAGAAGATGAAGATAGTGGAAGCACCTACCCTGATGCGGTGGATTTCACATTTTATGATTACGATGGAAACGCCGTCAGTCTATCGGACTATTACGGCAAACCTATAGTTATAAATTTCTGGGCGAGTTGGTGCGATCCTTGCAAAGATGAGATGCCAGACCTCGATGAAGTTTATTTAGAGTATGGCGAAGATGTTCATTTTCTGTTTGTCAATATGACCGATGGAAGCCGTGAAACTGTCGAGATAGTAAAAGCGTTTATGGAAACAGGCGAGGGTGCTGCTTACAGCTTCCCTATCTATTTCGATTCGGATATCGATGGCGCTATAACCTATGGCGTTTCATCTATCCCTACAACTTATGTAATAAATAAAGATGCAAAAATTGTCGCATACGCAAAGAGCGTTATTTCCAAAGAGAGCCTGTCAGCCGCTCTTGATGAACTGCTTATTGAAGAGTAAAAAAACTCTTTAAATAGATTATCAGATAATCGAAAGGATGATTTAAATGGAAAGATTAGTCGGAACGGTTGTTCGAGGCGTTAGAGCGCCTATAATAAGAGAGGGCGATGATATAGCGGCTATTATTAAAGATAGCGTTATAGCGGCTGCTAAAGCTGAAGGATTTGAGTTTCACGATAGAGATGTAGTTGCGGCAACAGAGGCAATTGTTGCAAGAGCGCAGGGGAACTATGCTTCTATCGATGATATAGCGGCAGACGTTATAGCTAAAATGGGTGGCAAGAAAACTGTCGGAATAGTAGCCCCTATCCTTTCGAGAAACCGTTTTTCAATCTGCCTTAAGGGGATTGCAAAGGGAGCGGAGAAGGTTGTTGTTATGCTTTCCTATCCATCCGATGAAGTTGGAAACTCTTTAGTCGATTTAGATTTGTGCGATGAAAAAGGGGTGAACCCATATAGCGATACTTTAGATGAAGCGAAGTACAGAGAGCTTTTCGGCTATGAAAAACATATCTTCACAGGTGTTGACTATGTTGATATCTACCGTGAGATGATTGAGGAGTCTGGCGCTACTGCGCAGTTTGTATTCTCAAACAGAGCGGGCGAGATTGTGAAATATGCAAAGCATGTTATCTGCTGTGATATCCATACAAGAGCGAGAACAAAAAGGATAGTTGAGAAAGCGGGCGCCGAGGTTGTGCTAACGCTTGCCGATATCCTAAACGAGAGCGTGAACGGCTGTGGATTTAATCCTGATTACGGTCTTCTCGGCTCGAATAAATCAACTGAAACAACCGTTAAGCTCTTCCCTAGAGATTGCAAAGAGCTTGCGATAAGAGTTCAGGCAATGCTAAAAGAGGAAACCGGAAAAAATATCGAGGTTATGGTATATGGCGACGGTGCGTTTAAAGATCCTGTCGGCAAAATTTGGGAGCTTGCAGACCCTGTTGTTTCACCGGGTTATACCGATGGCCTTGAGGGACAGCCGAATGAAATCAAGCTAAAATACATAGCGGACAACGATTTTGCGCACCTAAAAGGCGATGAGCTAAAGGCGGCAGTTACCGAGTATATCAAAAATAAAGATGCTAAGAACGAGGATTTAACAGGCAATATGGTTTCACAGGGAACAACTCCAAGACGTTTAACCGACCTTATCGGCTCACTTTGTGACCTTACAAGCGGAAGCGGCGATAAAGGAACTCCGATTGTCCTTGTCCAAGGGTATTTTGATAACTATACAAAATAGAATATAAATAGGCGGTATTAAAGGGCGAACCTGTGTGTTCGCCCTTTTTTATGCTAATAATGCAAATGGTAACAATGCAGAAATTCAAGCGGGCTATCACATAGGATAGCCCATACTTATTTTTCTTGTAGATAACCTGTTTTTTAAAGTGTCAATAGAAATTAAAATAGATAGTGTGGTAATGTAATTCACTACGCTATTTTTTTGCAAAAAAAAGTACTGATAGTAAGCTACTACCAGTACTTTTTATAATTAATTTTAACTAATTAAGAGTTAATATTTATCGAAGTTCTCATCGATTGCAAGGTCGAAATCGTCATCAAAATCGAGCGGAGAATCGTCCGATATCGATGGTGCTGGCGCTGTGTATGATGAAGAATCATCGCCTGCGAGTTTGAATTTTGATACAAGCTGTCTTAGCATTGTAGCCTGGCTTGAAAGCTCTTCGCTCGCCGCCGCGCTCTCCTCACTCGTTGCCGAGTTGCTCTGAACAACTGCTGAAATCTGATCAAGACCTGTAAGCGCTTGCTCAATGGCAGTTGCTTGATCTCTTGCTTCCTGTGAAATTTCAAGCGAAACTCCTGTTGCGCTTTTTGATCCTTCAACGACCAATCCAAGGTTATCGCTAGTTTCTTGTGCAAGTACAACGCCCTTGTTTATAGCGGCAATTGATGCCTCAATTAGTGCTGTTGTATCGCTTGCAGCCTCTGCTGATTTTCCAGCGAGATTACGAACCTCATCGGCAACAACAGCAAATCCTTTACCTGCACTGCCCGCTCTCGCCGCCTCAACAGCTGCATTGAGTGCCAAGATATTTGTCTGGAATGCGATATCTTCGATAGTTTTTATAATCTTGCTTATCTCTTTTGATTTTGCATCTATTTCGTTCATAGATTCCATTAGCTGTGACATCTTCTCGTTTGAAGCGTCAACTGCACCGCTTGCCTTAGTTGAAACATTTGCAGATTCCTGTGATTTATTAGCAGTTTCGGTGATTTTAGCTGAAAGGTCGGTCATAGTTGAAACAAGCTCATAAACACTGCTTGCCTGCTCGGTAGCGCCCTGTGCGAGTGCCTGTGCACCGCTTGAAAGTTGCTCTGTTCCAGCTGAAACTTGATTTGCAGAGTTGCTAACCTGTTTTAGCGCAGTGTTGATATTTGTAAGGAATACACCAATATTTGCATGTATAGAAGCGAAGTCTCCGATATACATATCTTTTTTATCCTCAACAGTAACTGCATAATTGTTTGCAGCAAGTGCTGCAAATCCGCCTGTTAGGTCTTCTACAAGCCCTTTAATCGTTCCAATTGATGAATTGATATTATCAGCTAACTGACCAAACTCATCTTTGCTATCGATATCGACAGTTGCGTTCTCAAAGTCCGCCGCCGCAAATGAATCCATTGCCAATCCGAATTTCTTTAAAGGTTTTGTTATCATTCTTGTTATCAATATGCCCATAACAATGATAATTATAATGGCTAAAGCTCCGATAATATAGAATGTTATAACAGTTGAGTTTGAATAAGTTGCTACTGATGCGAATGCAGCATGACCAATTTCCTCGGTTTTTACTGCAAGTATATCAACCGCATCGACTATTTTTGCAAATTCTGTTTGAAAATCACTTGCAAATATATTTGAAGCGGCTTCAAAGTCACCACCACTTAAAAGAGCGTTCATCTCTTCAACTACTGCGACTGTTGCGAAGATTGAATTTGAAACGGCCTCTGTCGCCGCAGTTACTTCGGAATTCATAGAGACTTCACTGATAGTTGTAAGGCGCTCCATGACAAAATTAACACTCTCTTCACTCGCAGAGCCGGCCTGTACTTGTCCAGTTATTAGGCTATCGAATACAAGTCCCTCTTGTACCTGAAGTTGCTTTCTTATCTCTCCGATACTAATAGAGGTTTCATAAGCGGTTGTTTCGAAGTTTGCAAAACGCCCATCGAGCGTCATAGTTGATGTTACAGACGAATACGCCATAAATAGAACAACCAAAAAGATAATTCCAAGTTGAATAGATAGTTTATAGATTAGCTTGAGATTTTTCATAAATAACTCCTTTAAGTTTAGTGGCGAAATGCACACTAAATAATCTATTGCTTATTTAAACTAATTTTACAACAATTCTGCCAAAAAATAAAGGGTATTTTATAAAAAAAAGTCAAAATTTAGATTTTTATTTGTTTTTTTCGTTAAAATTTCAACTAATAGATATATTGAAACGATTATCTTTTTGCATTTGACTAATAAAGCTGTAGCGATTATAATATAAGGAAAAGTTTAACCAAATAAAAAAGGAGTGTATTTAAGTGAAAAGAGTTTTCAATTTCTCAGCAGGTCCATCAACCCTACCGCAGAGCGTTTTGGAAAAAGCGGCATCCGAACTTGTTAGTTTTGGTGAGAGTGGCATGTCGGTTATGGAAATGTCCCATCGCAGTCGTGATTATATTGAGATAATCACCGAGACTGAGGAATCTTTGCGCTCCCTTATGAATATACCGGATAACTACAAGGTTTTATTTTTGCAAGGTGGCGCTACTATGCAGTTTGCTATGGTGCCGATAAACCTTATGAAAAACAAAACAGCTGATTATATTGTATCGGGAATGTTTTCAGGTAAAGCTGCGAAAGAGGCGGCGAAATACGGTAAAATTAATATTATCGCTTCTTCGAAAGAGGACAATTTTAAATATGTCCCGAAAGTTTCAAAGGGTGACATCTCACCTGATGCCGATTACCTTCATATATGCCACAACAATACTATTTTTGGCACAAAGTTTAATTATATACCAGACTGTGGAGATATTCCGCTTGTTGCCGATATGAGCTCTTCTATTTTATCAGAGCCTATTGACGTTTCAAAATATGGTCTTATCTATGCAGGAGCTCAGAAAAACATGGGGCCTGCAGGTCTTACTGTTGTCATTATAAGAGAAGATTTGCTAACCCTCGCCCCAGATTTCACACCTGATATGCTAAACTATAAGCTTCTATCTGATAACGACTCAATGCTAAACACCCCACCTACCTATTCTATATATATGTGTGGGCTTGTGCTAAAATGGATACGCGATGAGATAGGCGGACTCGATAAAATGTGTGAGCTAAACGAAGAGAAAGCTTCTCTATTATACAGTGCACTCGATGAGAGCAAACTGTTTAGAACGGTTGCGAAAAAAGAGGACCGCTCTATGATGAATGTAACTTTTACAACAAAAGACGATAAGCTCGATGACAGTTTTATAGCATTTTGTAAGTCACGTGGACTTGTCAATATAAAAGGGCACAGAAGCGTTGGCGGTATGCGTGCATCTATTTATAACGCTATGCCAAAAGAAGGAATACTTCATCTTATAGAGAGCATAAAGATATTTGAAAGTGAGAATATTTAGGAGGTTATAATGAATAAAATTTGGACTGTAAATAAAATTTCAAAAACAGGCACAGCACTCCTTGCCGAAAAAGGATATCAGTTTTGTGATGAGGGTGACGATGCTATTGCGGCTATAGTTCGCTCTGCGAAACTGCACGATACAGAGTTTCCAAACTCGCTGCTTGCTATAGCGAGGGCGGGCGCTGGATATAACAATATCCCAACAGATAGATGCGCTAAAGAGGGAATAGTTGTTTTCAATACACCAGGAGCAAATGCCAATGCCGTCAAAGAGATGGTTATTTTAGCGCTACTTATGGGCGGGCGAAAAATTGCTCCGTCGCTTAAATTTATCGAAACACTAAAAGGCAAAGGCGACGAGGTTTCGCCACTTGTTGAAAAAGGCAAAGGCGACTATGCAGGCCCTGAAATCATGGGTAAAACTCTGGGTGTAATAGGACTTGGAGCTATTGGCGTTTTAGTTGCGAATGCAGCGGCGGCGCTCGGCATGAAAGTTTACGGTTACGACCCATTTATCTCAGTGCAACACGCTTGGGGACTATCAAGAAGGGTTGTTCATGCGCAGTCGCTAAAAGAGCTATATGAAAACTGCGACTTTTTAACTCTGCATCTCCCATACAATGCCGAAACTAAAGATATGATAAACGACGGCGCTATTGAAGCTATGAAAGACGGGGTCCGTATTCTAAACTTTGCTCGTGGTGAGCTTTGCAAAGAGAGCGCTATTCTAAAGGGAATTGAGAGCAAAAAGATAGGATACTATATAACCGACTTCCCAACCGATGATATGCTTTTAAACGATGGGGTTATTGCTTTCCCACACCTCGGTGCTTCAACGCCTGAGAGCGAGGAAAACTGCGCTGTAATGGCTTCAGAGCAGATATATGATTTTCTACAAAACGGAAATATAATAAACTCTGTCAACATGCCAAACCTCACAGTTGAGAGAGAGGGCGACAAGCGAATCTGCATAATAAACAAAAACACCGCCGGCATGATTGCCGCTATCACCGAGAAGATGTCGGACAGTGGTGTCAATATCGCAAATATGGCGAACAAATCGAGAGATGACTATGCATACACCGTTATAGACATCGACGGCGATATCACCGACTTTGCAATAAAAGAGATAGAAAGCATCGATGGAGTTATAAGAGTGAGGGTTATATAGCTTATTCGGGATTAGAGATTAGAAATTGGTAGGGGCGACCAGTGGTCGCCCGCAAAAAA